>NZ_JBIAXT010000025.1:0-145780 GCF_042896945.1 Streptomyces sp. NPDC001222 | reverse complement strand
TGCCATGTCCGTCCGTCCCGGCTGGTCAAGGCTCCAGGGCTGGGCCTCGGCCAGCCTGTCACATCACGGACTTACACGATCTTTCAGACACGCTCCGGGTCTGTCAAACGGACGGGTCTGTTCCGTAGTCGGTGGTGATGCAGGGTGTGGTCAGCCCAGGAGGATGCGGTGGCGGAGGAGGGGGAAGCTCGCGCGGCCGTACATCTGGCGCTTGATCAGCTGGGTTTTGTTGTTCTCGCCTTCGGTGCCGCCGTTGTGGTGCGGCAGGGTGAGGGCGGCGTCGACTGCGGCGCGGTCCTTCTCGAGGCCCCGGGTGAAAGCATGCAGGTGGGGCAGGTCCTGAGCCTGGACCGAGGTGATCCAGGTGCTCAGCAGGGTGGCATTGCCGTCGGTGGGATCCAGCAGCACGGCGAAGTGGTGGATGAGGTCGGCCAGAGCGGTCATCTCGTGGCAGGCAGTGCGGGCGGTCTCGATACGTTCCCGCTGGTGGTCCTTGAGGCGGTCGGGACGGGTGAGCAGGTAGCGGGCCAGGCGCCGGGGCGAGAGGGCAGGCCGGTCGGCCTCGACACGGCCCTGGTTGATGTAGCGGACCAGCAGGTTCGAGCTGCCGGTGGAGCCCAGCTCCCTGATCTCCTGGAGGAGATCGGTGACGGGGACGGCTGGGTTCTCCAGTCGGCGCTTGCGCAGGTGATCGAGGTAGGGGTCCACGAGGGTGGGCCGGTACTTGGGGGCGCGGATGAGGCGCTCGGGCTCGGTGACACGGTCATAGCGCTTGACGGTGTTCAAGGCGAGGTTCAGGCGCCGTGCGCACTCCAAAAGTCCGACTCCGCGCTCGCGCAGGGCGTGGACCTGCTGCCAGCGCTCGCGGGTGGTGGCAGCCTGTCTCCCCTCAGCCGGGGGCGGGCCCGCTGTCGCCCAGCAGGTGCTGTGTGGCCGATCCGTCCCGGCACACGGCCTCGATGCCCGGATGTCCGCGCAGGCAGGCTTCCACAGTGGCGGCGTCGCGGCCGGGCAGTACCTCGATTCGCTCACCGGTCTCGGCGTTGATGATGATCGTGGCGTAGCTCTGCCGACGCCGCAGGGCGAAGTCGTCGACCCCGATCACCCCCGGGATCCGCACCGCCGGCACGGGCACCCGCCGCAGCAGCCGCAGGGCGGAGGCGTACGACAAGGGCACGGCCAGCGATCGGGCGAGTCGGGCGGACGCCCGGCCGCATAACTCCTTGACCAGCTTCGGCGAGCTGACCGGTCAGACGTGTGGTGCGGCGCTGATGGCGCTCAAGAAGCCCGGGAACCTGCTCTCGGAAGGTCTGCCGCCTGCAGCCCAGGACCGGACAGACCAGCCGTCGTATCCTCACCCGGACCACGACCTGCCGGCCGTCGACCGGCACATCCCGCAGCGTCCGGCCGTGATATCCGTGGACCCTCCCCGTCACGGCCCCGCACACCGGGCAGGGAACGGGAACATCCCGGGTCCGAGCCGTAACCCGGACTATCTCGCCACCGTCCGCCACTTCCTCAATGACCAACGCCGACAACCCCGAAAACACCGTTCCTATAAGCGCGTTCGCATCATGCACGCTCAATGATCACAGGCGGGCACTCACCGTCACCACCGACTACGGAACAGACCCGTCCGTTTGACAGACCCCGTGCCGCCTACCGGGCGCTGCTGGAGCATCTGGGCGGGGCAGATGCGGTCGTACTGGTGGACGGCGGGACCGACATCGGGTCCGTCGCTGCCGCCGTGCGGGGGGGGGAGTTCGACGACGTACGGTTCACCGAGCGCACCCGAGGCAGCGAACTGTTCGTCAATCCGCTGACGACGCTGTACTTCTGCGTCGACCTGCCCGTCCTGGCCCGCGCGAACCTCCACCTCGACCGGCTGGAGGGCACGGTCTTGATGCGCCAGATCAGCTCGGCCATCTCCAGCTTCCGCGACGAGCTGCCCCGGCAGAGACCACCCCGGGCCTTCCCACACTGAGCCCGGCATTCAGCACGAAGGCTCCTGTGCCGACGAGCGAGATTCCGACTCTCTCTCAACGGCACAGGAGCCTGCTCGTCCTGGTGAATCTTAGTCCGTCGGCCTGAACGGCCCAAAGCGAGACGGCGTCATGGAATTACCCTCGTCTTCGTGCCATTGGCAGTGTGTCGCATGGATATAGCCAACACCGTCGTTCACGATGAACCATGTGCCTCGCGGGCTCTCGATCTCCACCCCCGCCATGGTGAACTGCTCGTCCTCGTGCACCTCGAACCGCTCAAAGTTCGTGGGCATATGAATGAAGTTGACGTTTGAGAAGAGAACATCCACTCGAGTCGGGGAATGCTCGGTGAGGCTGCGCAGCAGCAGTCGCTGATAGCTCACCGAGTAGTGCCACACTCGAAATCTGCGCTCCCATCGGGCGAGAGGCATTTCAAGAACCTCCTAGGTATTCAGATTCCGAAAAGACTTCACCGGTGACGTCTTTTCCTCCCAGGTAGAAGGTGAGCCTGCTTCGGGGCAGGTTGCCCAAGCGGTAGGCCCGCTCCAGGAACGCCATTTCCCTCTGCGTGGTGTACCAGTAACCGCCCTGGCCTTCCTTGACGGCGTCGTCGAAGAGTTCGGCGGGGGTCCCGCCCGGCTTTCCGCTCGACAATTTGAACACCATCAGAAACTCATGGCGAGGCGCCTTCCAGAGGCGCGATAACTCATCCCCACTGGTTCCCTAGGCGAGTTCCAAGGGAATTTCCAATGAGCGGAATGACCGTACGGGCAAGCTTCCGCTGAATCGACCACAGAATCCTAACTGTCTCCTCGTCGGAAAACCCTGTGGTTATCGACCAGTCATGACCTGACCCAACGACGTCACTTGCGAAGGCGACTTCTGTTGCCAGGAGAGCACGCGCCCAATCAATAGGCTCAAGCGACTCCCCGCTGGCCAGCCTTGCGCGAATTCGCTTACCTTCCTGGAGCAGACCGTCCAGGCCCGGGAAGCCCATGGCAACCGCGAACTCTTCTGTGCCGCGAGCCGGTCCACTCCATTCCAGGAGGCCACATCGGAGCAGATCCCGCTCCTCGTCAGATAGCACCTGAGTTGACCCCGAGTCCGAGTTTCTGCTCACCGAGCTCATCGCAACCCCACAGTCCAGGCTCCGCAGGAGCCCACCACCGAGCCAGACGACGGCGACGACTCGACCGCTTGTGCAGCACCCGTCCACTGACGTTGCCGTCAGGTACTGCCGTCAGACCCCCTCAGCACGCCACAGCAGTCCCACCGGAAAAAAACCCGGCGGGACCGCCAAGCTACTTATTTGAGAACCCGAAGAACTCCATTACAGCTCGACGTTGATCTTCGACCGTACCCACCTCGGAAAGTTTAGCTGGCGCGAATATGTCCACAAGATCCGCGTCGGTCAGAGTCGGATCGCGTCGCAACGGATAAGCAAGCCTCCCGTTTGACATCTGACGCCCCATCCCCGATGGAAATACCGTCGGTCGTGATCCTTGACAGCAAACGAGGAGACCTTCCACCTCAAGGTGACGGCGCAAAACCTTGAGGCACTCGAAGAGATCTCCGCCTTGATGGACGCTAGTCATCCTATTGGCGCGGACCAGCCTGATGCTCGGCGTGCCTGAGTCATCAACTTCGAGGTCAATCTCCTCGCGACGGCCATCGTCGCTGGCAGCGGTCAGGCTTAGTACATCCATCACTTCCCCAGAGGAACATAGTTGGGATTGTCCATCCAAGTCCCGTCACGCAACCGCACGCCGATGATACGGCTCGGATCAATGCGACCCGGAACAGCAATTTCCTGTTCGTCGGCAAATGGATTGTCTGGCCACTCGCCATTCACATCGAGGCCCTCGACCCCGTCTACGTGATAGACGTTTCCGCCGCGCCCGATGGCTATGCTCTCGTGTTTAGTCGTCGCCACATAACCGGAATCTGTCGACCAACCAGAAGCGTGCTCCATTAGGTCCATATTTGATCCACGCGGCTCGAACCCATTCTTGAAGATCTCATCCGGGCCACGCGTATCACTCCGATACGTGGTCTTAGGTCCACATGTATTGTGAACCAGGACCGGCGTAGCCCCCGCCAGCACGTAGTACGTGTGCTAGGCGCCCCCACTCTACCTGCGTTTTCGCAGGTCAAGTGGTGTTCGGCGGTCCGCTGGGGTGCGGGTTCAGCCGGGGTTGTTCGTAGTTGTTGCCATCGCTACTGCCGTCAGGGGCGACACCGGGTCGGGACCTCTGGGCTATTTGAGGTGCTCGGTGAGGTCGTCCACGGTCCAGTCGGCCTGGCGAAGGATGGAGCGGAGGGTACCGGGCGCGAGGGAGCGGTGCAGGGGCACGATGACGGTGCGGTCGTCCTTGCGGTATTTGGCGTGGCTGCCGCGGGTCGCGATGTGGCCGAAACCGGCGCGTTCGAGCGCCTTGGCGATCTGGGTGCCGGACAGGCCGTGGGGGACGGCGGGGCTCATGCGACGCGGACCTCGACCGGTGCGGTGATCACGTCGGCGACGATCTCGGGGGCGGGGGCGTCCTCGAAATACAGCTCCAGTGCCTCGCGGAGGTTGGCCAGGGCCTCTTCGATGCTCTCTCCCTGGCTGGTGACCTCGACCTGGAGACAGCGGGCCACGTACCACTCGTCCTCACGGGTGACCGCAGCGGTCAGATGCAGTGCGCGCGTCATAGGTGAAAGTTTGGCACGCCGGGCGACGCCATCGGAGGTTTTCCTGCCCCGAACCACCGCGAACGGTGAGCGCCCGGCGGCGCGTGGTCGGGGGCGCCCGGCGCGGGAGGCGACGCCGGCCACCGTCAAGCATCACCCGGGACAGAAACGTCAGGCATCAGCTGGGATCCGACACCTCCAGCCATCCGCGGAGGTGTTCGAGCCGTTCGCGCGTGATGACCAACGTCGTTGGGGGCAGGTCTACCTGCGGGGGCTGCTTACCGACGGGCAGCGTAAGTCGGTCGAGCCGATAGCCGCACGGCTCGGTGAAGACGGGAACCGGCAGGCGCTGGCCCATTTCATCACCACCAGCCCGTGGGACCCGGCCCACATCCGGGCAAAACTGGCCTGGCGGATGGAGGAGGTGATCGCACCGGAGGCGCTGGTCTTCGACGACACCGGGTTCCTGAAGGACGGGACCGCCTCGGCGTGTGTGTCGCGGCAGTACACCGGCACCGCCGGCAAGGTCACCAATTGCCAGGTCGGCGTCTTACTCCACCTCGCCTCCGACCACGCCTCGGCGGCGGTCAACTGGCGACTTTTCCTTGTGCCGTTCGGAAACTCATCGCTGCTGCTCGTAGTGAGTCTGGCGCGCCCCGACAGCTTGCTGGAAGTCTGTTCGGGTGATCGTTTCTCTGGTGTACCAGCTGGCTCGGAAGCTGCTCGCGGTCCCGGCGTTGCTGCTGCGGCGGGATGCAGCCAAGGACGCGGAACTGCTTGTTCTACGGCACCAGAATGCAGTGCTGCGTAGGCAGCTCTCGGGACCAGTGCGATATGAACCGGCGGATCCGCTGTGGTTCGCGGCGCTGTCCTCCCTGATTCCTCGGTGCCGGTGGGCGCAGGTGTTCCCGGTGACGCCTGGGACGTTGCTCGGGTGGCATCGCAGGTTGATAGCCACGAGGTGGGACTACAGCAAGCGACGGGCCAGGCCCGGGAGACCGTCGACGGCGGGTGTGGTGAAGGCGCTGGTGGTGCGGCTGGCCCAGGAGAATCCGCGTTGGGGCTGCCGTCGGATCCAAGGGGAACTGAAGCGGCTCGGGCATCCGGTCGGCTCGACGACGGTCTGGGAGATCCTGACGGCGTCCGGCATTGATCCGGCCCCGCGCCGCAGCGGCCCGACGTGGCGTGAGCTCCTGACAGCGCAGGCCGAGGGCATCATCGCCTGCGACTTCCTGCACATCGATCTGGTCGACCTGCGCCGGGTGTACGCGCTGGTCTTCCTCGAGCACGGCACACGCCGGCTGCACGTCGCGGGAGTAACTGCACATCCCACCGGTCCCTGGACGGTCCAGCAGGCGCGAAACGTCGCCGTCGAGTTGGGTGTGCGGGTGGACTCGCTGCGTTTCCTGCTCCGGGACCGGGACGCGAAGTACACCGAGTCCTTCGACGCGGTCTTCGCGGCCGACGACATCGAGGTCGTGAGGACCGCGCCGCGGGCTCCCCGGATGAACGCGCACTGCGAGCGGGTCATTGGTACTTTGCGGCGCGAGGTTCTCGACCACCTGCTGATATGGAACGAGTCCCATGCTCGGCAGGTCCTCGAAGCCTATACCCGGCACTACAACGGTCATCGCCCGCACCAGGCTCGAGGGCAACTCCCTCCGCTCGCCCAGGAGCACCCAGCGCCCATGACCGCTCCGACCGCTCAGCGGATCCTGCACACCCGAGTGCTGGGTGGCCTGATCAACGAGTACAGATATGCGGCGTGAGCTGCAGCGATGAGTTTCCGAACGGCACAGGGTGCAAACCTGCCGCCGAGAACTGCTGGACCGGACACTGATCTGGGGCCAGCGCCATCTCCTTCACGCCCTGCGCGAGTTCGAGATTTTCTACAACGAGCACAGGCCGCACCAGGGCCTCGCGAATGCCCGTCCTCTGCGTCCGTTGCCCGAACCAATCGACGATCCGGAGCGGATCGCACGCCTCGACATATGACGACGCGCGAGGCTCGGCGGCACCCTGCACGAGTACGCGCATGCGGCTTGACCAGCATGGATGAGGTATTCGGCAAGAGCACACTCACTCGGCAACCTCGCCGAGACCACGATCGAGTTCAACGACGGCGACGATCCGTAACTTGGTGCAGCCTCCGTCCGCTGACGTTGCCGTCAACTACTGCCGTCACACACCCCAGTGGACCCGCCGGAAGTGCATCTGGCGGGACCGCAGAGGCAGATCAAGAAGTTTCAAGAATTTCCTTAAGCGCCTCGACCTCAGCAACTGGATACGGGTACGACGGCCATGAACGGCGAAAGCCATCGACACCCAGGCTGCTGATCAATTCAACGGTGGATGAAAGTACATCAGATGCGAAGACTCTAGGATCGATCTCTTCTGCCGTCCACCGCTCTTCGCCCGGACCTCGGCCCCATTCGGGATGCATTGCCACACGGAGGTTCAAAGAATCTCCGTGCGGCTCCAAAGTCCACCGGATCTCTCCTGGCTCATTATCGAACGAGAACTCCTGGCGAGCCCCAGTATCGAGAATTAGCCGTGCGCCTTCCACTAGGACACGAAACACATCAGTCGAATCGCTGACGGTTGCACGGTAAGGGGGCGTACCCTCTCTCAGCAGCTCAAACGATACCCAGCCATACCGCACCTGCATCCAATTGAATATGTGCCGAGCCACGGAGAGACCCTCCTCAGTCATTTCGGTCACTTCGGATACGCCGTCCAAATCCGCCCGCCACGAACGACGATCTCAGCGACTGATGTCTCATTTCCAGCCCCGTTCACGCCGATCGTTCGCTCGAAGTCATACTGATGAATATGCCCAGGGCCGTTGGGGTTAGGGAGCTCAGGAGAATTATTCGCGCCTTCGCGAAGGTTGTCACCAAGGACATGTTCGTCATTCTCATTCCATATGAAGTCCTCGTTGAACTCTCCCGGCAGATCAGTCTCACCCGCGCGAATTGCCTGATCGCGACCACCAGGGCCATGGCGATACTCAATATGGGCCAACCGATCGTCGTTGATAACTGCATTTCCATTGCAGTTATGCACTAGGACCGGAGTAGCCCCTGCCAGCACATAGTACGTGTGCTCGCGGGGAGGGCGTCACCTGCATTTTCGCTGGTCAGCGAATTCCGGCCTGTCCGTGGGTGTGCGTGGAAGTACCGTGTTGTGCGCCCGCGTTGCCGTCGGCGTTGCCGTCAGACGGCTGCGCGCGTGAGGGCGGTGGAGTGGGCTTTGGCCGGTGTCCTGCCCGGGTTGGGGTCGGGCATGGTCAGGGGGCCGTACGCTGGCCCGGCAACTCGGGCAGGCTTTGCCCCTGCCCGGAATTTGAACGAGTGGCCCCCTGGCCTTGCCCGACGCGGGCCCCAGCCCGGGGAGGGGTAAAGCACACGGAACCGCCCGACCCCACGACCAGGCCGCGCCCCGGCCAACTCCCCGCCGTCGCCTCGCCGTCGGTCCGGCGCTCGCCGTGCGGGCGCGCCCGGCTTCTCCACGCTTCCGCCGCCTGATGACCACCCCCCGCGACACCCCCGCCTCCCGCCGCGTCCGCGCCAACGGCGACGGCACCGTCTACCAGCGAAAGGACGGCCGCTGGGAAGCCTCCGGATACGTCCTCGCCCCCGGCAGCACCCGCAAACGCATCAGTGTCTACGGCGCGACACGTGCGGCGGCGCTGGCCAAGCTGACGGAGAAGATCGCGGCCAGCAACCGCGGCGTCCCCGTCGCCACCACCCAGGGCAGCCTGGCGGCCTACCTGACGTACTGGCTGGAGAACGTCGCCGTCCACCAACTCCGCGAGACCACCCACACCCGCTACACGGCCGTCGTCGAGCAGTACCTGATACCGGGCCTGGGCCGGAAGAAGCTTGCGAAGCTCACGGCGAAGGACGTCCGGACCTGGCTCAACGAGCTGCGAACCGTCTGTCAGTGCTGCGCACGCGGCGTCGACGCCCGACGCGCCCCCAACGCGCAGGCCAGCCGTCGCCCCCGCTGCTGCAGCCTCGGCCGCTGCTGCGACAGGCGACTCTCGCCACTGACGCTCGCCTACATCCACTCCGTGCTCAAGTCCGCCCTGGAGCACGCCGTCCGCGAGGAAGAAATCCCCCGCAACGTCGCACGCAACGTCCGAACGGGTACGCCCCGCCCCCGCCGCTTCAACCCCCTCACCACCGACGAAGCCCGACAGTTCCTCGCCGCTGCCCAGGGCCACCGGCTCGCCTCGCTGTTCGAACTCGCCCTGCGCACCGGACTGCGCAAGGGCGAACTCCTCGGCCTGCGCTGGGACGACCTCGACCTGGACCCCGACAGCGGCACCGCCAGCATCCGCCGCACCCTCCAGCGCACCCGCAGCAGCGGCCTGGCCGGTCTTCCCACCAAGACCATCAGCTCCGAACGGCGCATCGCCCTGCCAGCCTCCTGCGTCGACTCGCTGCGCGGGCACCGCGAGCGGCAGGCACGTGAGAAGGAGCAGACACGCATTGGCTGGCAGGACAGCGGATACGTCTTCACACGCCCAGACGGGCACCCGATCGAACCCGCCACCCTCACCCGACACTTCAACGCACTACTTCGCGACGCGGACCTGCGTCCGATCCGGTTCCACGACCTGAGGCACTCGACAGCGACACTGCTCCTGGAGCAGGGCGTCGAGCTCGTCGTCATCAAGGAGCTCCTGGGCCACGCCCACATCGGGGTCACCGCCACGGTCTACGCATCGTCCGCCTCCGCCTCCAGCGCCAGGCCATCGACCTCCTCGGACACGCCCTCAGCAACCTCGACCAGCCCGCCGCCGAGCCCGACAACGGTGACGACCCGCCGTTTCGTGCGGCACCCGTCCGCTGACGTTGCCGTCAACTACTGCCGTCAGACGCCCCAGAGGCCCCACTGGAAATAAATCCGGTGGGGCCTCTGCTATTTTCCTCAACCTCTACATCGGACGAATCAACTAGCCGACTACCCCCATCGCCTTACGCATGCCGACGGGCAGGCTAAAACCGCTTTCACGCATAGCCTCGATCAAGCCGGGAACATCTTCAGCATCCCGCACAAGTACGGTGGACTGATTATTGGCGCTCCTCGCTGGATTGAGATATGGGTGCGACCCTATCGCAATATTGCGACCAATCCACCAGGTGATAGATCCTTCCGACAATATCGGATCCAAGGCCACTTCACTAATCAAGCCCAGAAGGCCGTCCAATTCTCCATCGAGCCTGGCCGCGTAGTGCCAACCACGGAACTCTTCCCAGACGGCACTGTCTTCGATGAACTTCTCGACAGAGTCGAAGAGGACATGGAATTCATCACCCCACGAGCACCCGAATGCTCCATTTTCAGAAATGACGATATCGCATTGGGCATCGCGGTGCCGAGCAGCACGAAACATAACGACCCCATCCCAGGACCGCCGAAGGCGCGGATTGACCCCGCATCCGAGGATCATTCCACCCGACAGGGGCCCCCCAGCTACATCGAGGCTACGCCCCTCATAGCCTCGGTAGTAGCCATGGATAAGCCGACGAATCTCATCCAGGTCGAAGGCTTCACTCATGAGACCCGCAGTATCGATCACGATGGAGCTCAGTGGAGACTGGTCGACCGCAGGTCTACGCGAGCTTTGCTCCAGGAAGCGCAGCGCTCGCTTCGAGAGCCCGGCTGGTTCGCTCATCATTCGAGAGGCCCTCCTTCCAGGTACGCAAATAGGCGTTCGCATTCGCCACAGAATGGCTTTACTTCGCCATGCAACTCTGGGCCATAGTCCTGACTTCCACCCATTACATGGACGGCCTGACCCCGAGCTCCATTAATTGACGCCCCTTGGCCCTCAATATCGCACAGGGCGCCAATCTCGGCGCAACCCCCGTGATGCCCGGTAGCCTCAACGGCGGTTCGAACCTGCGGGGTCAGATCCTCCGAATTCCTTGCCATACTGACCCCCAATCCACGCGTGCCATCCTGCGCCACTACCTCGGCAGCAACATTGGTCTTACCGATATTGGCGTCTGCATGATCGAGGAGTTCGTCAGAGGGATCGTTGCAGTTATGAACCAGTACCGGCGTGCCGCCCGCCACAACATAGTACGTGTGGAGTTGCTGGACAGTGAGGTTCCAGCGGTTGGCGGCGCCGGGTGTGGGGTGGGTGGCGACGACGTAGGCGTGGTGGTCGGTGGCCGTGTTGAGAGCGTCCCCGCGGGGGAGTTTGCCGGCGGGGAGCCAGGTGTGGGTGGTGGCGTCGTAAAAGGGGTGGGTGGAGGTGGTGTGGATGACCTCTGCGCGGCCATGGCCGATGTTGATGGTGAGGTCAAGGAGGTCGTGATCGTGGTTGATCCAGACGTGCTGGACGGTGCGGCTGCCCTTGTGCTTGCCGGTGGCGGGGTCTGCGGATTCGACCTTGTCACCAGTCTTTATTTTGCTGATGGGCTTGGCCTTGCCCTTGGCCATGAGGACCGGGGTGTCGGGTGAGAAGCTGCACCTCAAACCCGAACCACCAGGGCCTTCGCCTCCTCCCCCAGTGAGTGCCACGATCGCCGCCGCGGCTACTCCGAGGGACATGTGGGTTTTCCCGAGGCAGCCAGATTGATGGCCGAGCACCATGCAGGTGAGGAATTTCAGGTGCGCAATGATGTGCTGGTCGAACGCGTCTTCCGGCGTGCCCGACGGGTCAAGCAGGCAGGTGCTTCCCTCCTCTTGGCACCAGTTGTCAACTTCGTGATTGAAGACATCGGCGAACTGGTTGGCGTACTTCCAGTTGCGGGGGATGAAGACCTGCGGGTAGATCTCCATGTATTTCTTGTGGAAGGCGGCGCTGACAGCGCGGCGTCTGCTTGCGTCCACCTCTCCCTGGTTGTTCGGGTCACTGTTGGAGCTGTTGACAACGTCACAGCCATTGCAGCCCCAGGAAGCGTCGTTGAGCGCCTTGCCCCCACTGTGCAGAGTCGGCCAGTTGTTGCCGAGCTGGGCTCCGCCGCCGCATTCGTCAGGACTCTCGCAGCCCATCAAGCCGGTGGGGTCACTGTCGGTGATGGGGTTGTCGTCGGCGTAGGTGTAGCCGCCGAGTTGCTGGGGGCTGGTGGTTTCGAGGAGCGGGTCGGCGCTGATGAAGCGGCCCAGGGTGGGGTCGTACTTGCGGGCTCCGACGTCGGTGTAGCCGGTGGAGGTGTCCTGGGGTTTGCCGAGGTAGGAGTGGGTGGGGTCGGGCCAGGTCGTGGAGTTGGCGCTGGTGCGTGGCTGACCGTAGGGGGTGTATTGCTGGCGGGCGACTTGCTGGGTGGTGGTGTCCATCGCCAGGGTCGCGGTGCCGTGGGCGTCGTTGAAGAGGTACTTCACTCCGCCGTTGGCGAGGCTGGAGCGGACGGCGATGGGTGCGCCGGTGCCGCCGTGGGTGTAGGTGCGGACGGCGCCGAGGAGGACGTTGGGGGTGACGCTTGTGTTGACGACGATCTCGGTGTCGCCGGCGAAGAGGATGGTCTGGCCGGGATCGCGGCGGATGAGCTGGTTGCCGTCCGCGTCGTACAGGTACTTGGTGGTCGTGGGGGTGGAGCCGGTGGTGTCCACCTGGGCCAGGTGGCCCTCGTCGTCCCAGGTCAGGGTCTGGCCGGGGCCGGTGGTGGGAGTGCGGGTGTGCAGGTTGCCGTCTTCGTCGTAGGTGAAGCTGGTCGGGTTGGTGCCTCCGGTGGTGGCGGTCAGGGTGTGGGGTTGGGCGCCGGTGGAGTTGCAGTTGGTGGTGCACCCGTTGACGTAGGTGGTAGTGGCAGTGGTGCCCGAGGTGCCGATGGCGTGGTCGATGCTCTGGTGGCGGTTGCCGATGGCGTCGTAGTTGAAGGACTGCCAGTAGGAGCCGGGCGTTGTGGTGAGGGTGCCGGCCGTGGGCGGGTTGGCGGCGCAGTTGTCGTTGGCGGTCCAGGCGTCGGTGAGCCGGTCCAGAGGGTCGTAGTTGTAGCACTGCTGGTCGGTGACGGTGTTGCCGGTTTCCGACTGCTGGTCGGTGGTGCGGGTCAGGTTTCCGGAGGCGTCGTAGACGTACTTCGTGTCGTCGACGGTCGGGCCGGGTGCCTGGGTCCGGCTGATGAGGCGGTCGGTCAGCCGGAGGGTTTGGTCGTCGTAGGTGTAGGTGACCGTGGCCGGGTTGGTCGAGGCGCCCTGGGTGACCAGGGACGGCGCACCGTAGTCCGTGTAGACGGTCGCGGCGACGTAGATTTCGGCGCTGCTTTTGGTGATGGACGGGTTGCCCAGCGCATCGTGCTCATAGCTGAGGTTCTCGGCTATCAGCCCGCGTGTACTCGGATCGCCCTGCGTCTGCAGCAGCTGATCCCGGATGCTGTAGGTATACGTCGTCGTGTAGGTCGACGGCAGAGGCGCCTCGGAGGCCGGCAGGGTGATCTTGGTGCCGGTCGGCTTGCCGAGCACGGTGTAGCCGGTGGCAGCAACTGTGTAGCCGCCGGTGGTGCCCTGGACGTAGCGGGTCGACGAGGTCGGCAGGCCGATGCGCAGTGTGTCGTAGGTCCAGGAGGCGAACTGGAAGTTGGACTTCGACTTGTCGGTAGCGGTGAGTTTGCGGCCCAGGAGGTCGTAGGTGTAGTCGAGTTCCGTCTGCTTGGCGTCGGTGCTGGACACCAGGTTGCCGGCGTCGTCGTACCCGTATGTGCTCTGACCTGTGTCGGGGTCGGTCTGGGACTTCCTGCGCCCGAGCAGGTCGTAGTCGGACGTCCACACGGTCTGGTCGGGGCCCGTGACCTGGTGCTGCTGGCCTGCGGCCGTGTAGGTGTAGGTGGTAGGTGAGGCGGTGCCGCCGGTGGCGGTGAAGCCGGTCGCCGCAGTTCCGGAGAGCATGGGGGCGGCGGGGGTGTACTGGTCGAGTTCGGTGGTCTGGCCGCGGGAGTTTACGACCGTGGTCGTGGCCACGCCCCCCTTGGGAGGCAGAGTGGTGGTCTTGTCTCCGGTGTAGGCGGTGGTCGTGGTCCAGGTCTTGGAGCCGTTGTGCTCCTCGGTGACCAGGTCGGCGCGGCCCAGTCCGTCGTGGTCGGTGACGGTGGTGTCGGGGATGGTCACCTGGGAGACGGGAATCAGGCTGGTGCGAGGATTGCCCGCGACGCTGTAGGCGTTGTTGGTGACGACCGTCCAGCCATGCGAGTCGTACTGCGTGTCGCTGACCGTCGTACTCGAGTTCTCTCCGGTCGCCTGCGTCTGCAGGGGACGCAGCATCGCGTCATAGAGCGTCTCGCTGGTCTTGTAATTGCCGTTGTCCAGCAGAGTGTTGGAGGCGACGACCGTGGGCGCCGTCTGGGACAGGCTGTAGGTGTAGGTCGTGTTCGCCGGCGCGCCGTTGGTCTTGTTCTCGTTGGGCAGCCAGACCCCTGTGAGGCGGCCGAGCGTGTCGTAGGTGAGTGAGGTAAGCAGACCGGCCGCGTTGGTCTTGGCGGTGGGCAGTCCTCGAGCCGGGTCCAGGCTGCTGCTGGCGAGCTGGCAGTCCTTGGAGGACGTGGTGACCGCGGAGCAGTCCACGCCCGGTGTGGCCTGGGTGACGGTCGTGGTGCCGGTGGGCAGGGCGCCGCTGGTCGGACTGTAGGAGGTGAAGACGGTCTGGGCGAGACTCTTGCCGTCCGGGGCGGTGGAGTTGGGAGTGCGGGTGACCTTCGTCGTGCGGCCGTAGGAGTCGTAGGTGGGGGCGGCCTGGTCGATGAAGGTGGTGGCGGTGGCGCCGGTGGCGGCGGACGCCTTCTGGACCAGGGTCACGTCACCGGTCTTGGGAAGCGCGGGATTCTGCTGGCCGTCGCCGTCGTAGGCGAAGGCGTTGTGGTCGTAGGAGGTGCGGACGTCGGAGAGCAGCGTGCCGCCGGGAGTGGCACCGGAGGTGGAGCAGTCCTGGTCGGTGGCGATGGCCTCGGCGGGCAGCACCAGGGTGTCCACACTGCCGGTGAGGTAGCGGGTGTAGGTGCAGTTGGTGACGTTGTCGCGGGCTGTGGTCTCGCCGCGGTCGTCGACCTGCACGGGCATGCCGGTCGTCGGCTTGCCCAGAGCGGTGGTGTAGAAGGTGTCGGTCTCGGTCTTGCGCCAGCCGTAGGAGACCGCCTGCCGAGTGAGGGTCTTGGTCGTGCGGACCATCTGCGCCGTGAGGTCGGGCAGGCCGTTGCGGGACCGTGATGCCGTGGGGCCGATGATCGTGGGCACCGTGACGACGGCCTTGTCCAGGGTGCCGCCGGCGGAGGCGCTGGTGTAGGTGTCGGTCTCGAAGCCCTGCCCGGCCAGCGCGTCGTCGTCCGCGACCGAGGTATTGCCGTCCTGGCTGGTCAGTGACGGCACCGAGCGGGTCTTGCCGCCGGGCAGGGTGTCGCCGTTCATGCCCAGGAAGTAGTAGGTCTTGCTCAGCGTCTTCTGGTCGTGGACGTTGGCGCCGTCGGTCTTGTGGAACACGTTGGGGTCACCGGTGGTCACGTCCACCTCCGGGTAGCCCCGGAACTGACCCCAGGTGCGGTTCTTGGCCTTGACGACCTCGTCGTCGTCGAAGTGCCAGCCCGGGTTCCCCTTGTAGGCGTAGTCCGTCTCCAGTTCCGGCTCGGTCCCGTCCTGATAGGAGTTGTTCTTGTCGATGGTGACGACCGACTTGACCTTGTACTTGTAGAACCAGTCCATCCACGGCGCCGGCTGCCCGTCGGGCGTCCAGTACACCGGGAAGCAGGACAAGGTGTTGGTTGACGCGAACGTTTGGGCCGCCGCGTCCGTTGGGTCGTTGGGGTCACTCGCAGGAGCGCTGGAGCAGTCGGGGCGGTCGTAGGTGACGGTCGTCTCGGCGCCGGTCTCGCTGGTGACCGTCTGGATGCGGTCGTGGTACATCAGCGGCATCTGGGGAATGGTGCCCACACGGTTGGGCAGCTGCAGTGGGGGGTCGAAGTTCACTGCCGGCGTGGAGGTGCTGCCGGACGCGCCACCCAGCGTGTCGAGGCCGGTGCGCTGGATGGAGTCCAGCCACAAGGTGGGAGCGTGGTCGCCGCCGTCCGGAAAGGACTGGGTGAACGTGTACTTGTCGACCTGCTGGGTCGCCCCGGCCACCTGGATCTGGGTGGTGATGGAGGTCAGGCGCTTGCGGGACCAGAAGCTCGGTCCATGGTTGGTGCAGCTCGATGCCTTGGTGCAGTTCAGGTCGATCGGCACGTCCGGCCAGTAGGCGGCGTTCGCCGCGGTGAACTGGCTGTCCGCGCACGTGTTGCCGGAGGGCGTGCCCGGGATGCAGCGCTCGGCCGAGGCGTCGAAGAGGATCTGCTCTGGCGCGGTGCCGGAGTAGATCGTCGAGGAGGTCATGCCGTAGTCGATGCGCGAGAGGATGCCGCCACGGGTGTAGGACACCGCGGTGTCCTTCATGTCCGCGCCGTAGTAGCCGGTCTCCGGTGCGTAGTACCAGGCGGTGGCGTTGCTGTGGGTGTCCACCGCGTAGTCCAGGTTGAACCGGTAGCCCAGCACGCATGAGGTGGAGGCGAAGTCCGTGCTGTCCGGGCAGGCGGACACTCCGCTGTGAGCGTGGTAGACCGGCTCGGTCCAAGCGGATTGAGTCTCGTCCTTGCCGCTGGACCAGCCCGGCAGGCGGTTGAGGCCGAAGAAGTACTGCACGCCACCTTCGGTGACCTTGAAGTACTCCCCGTTCGCCGTGCTGTTCGTGGCGCCGGTCAGGTCCTCGATCTTGGTGGTGGAGTTATCGGCGGCTGGACGGAAGGTCTTGGTGGCGTCGTCGTAGACGATGTCGGTGGAGGTGCCGTTCAGTGACAGGGTGAGGATCTGTCCCGCCCAGCACTCGTCGCCGTCGTCTTTCGGAGCACCGGACGACGAGTCGTCCTGGCATGACTTGTATGTGCGTTCGACGTAGTTCTCCGTCGAGGTCCAGCCGTCTCCGAGCCACGAGGACTGATTGTTCGTCCCCTCGGTACGCGCGTCCTGGCTGGAGGAGCTGTACGACAGGTCCACGTTCGGGGCCGCGCCACCGATCGCCGACGGCACCGCGATCGGGTAGCTGTAGGTGAATGCCCCTGTGCTCCCCGAAGTCGACCAGGAGCCCCCCGGCGACAGGCTGGTCGCCGAGTAGTCGCCGGATGAGCCGGAGGTTCCCGCGGTCGCGGCCATGACAATCATCGGGCTGGAGGCGGCGGTTGCCGGGCGGGAGGAGACCGCGGTGCCGGCCGACATGGTGGACGGGCCCGGTACGGATACCTGTGCGGACAGGGGTGCGCTCGGGGTCGTGTGCACCGGAGTCTGGACCTGGCAGCGTGCCAGCTTGGGGGTGGTCAGCGCGCAGGCGGGCAATTGGACCAGGTGGAGACGTGAGGCGAAGTCACCGCCGAAGGCGTAGCGGAAGGAGGAGTCGTCCACCCGCAGCGCGACCTTCCCGCTGCTCGGGCCGGTGCGCTGCAGTGTGAACAACACGCCGTGGACACCGGCCGAGCGTGCGGACTTCTGGTCCAGCATCGTCACCCGCACTCGCTGGGCCCCGGTGATGGCGGCTGGCTGGGGCTGCGAACCCGCGGCGGCACTGAGCAGGACAGGCATGCTTCCGGCCCGCACCTCGGTCGCCTTGGCGCTCAGCCGCGTGGAGGCAGCCGCGACGGGCAGGGTCACCACGGCGCTGCCCGGCGCGGGAAGCTTTGTATGCCCGCTGGGATCGAAGCGCCTGAAGGCCTTGGGAGCAGATCCCCGCCCGGGCCTGGCTCGAGTGATGGGGACCCGCTTGTTGTGCGGAACTGCGGGAGCCGACGTCTGCTGCTTCGACAGAGCGGCTGCCGTCGCCACCCCAGCAGGCAGCAGACCCACCAGCAAGGTGCCAGCGGTCACGACTGCCGTGCGGCGAACCCTCTGGGCGCCCCAGGCCGCCCAACCGCGTCTCCACCCCGATACCCGCGCCATGGTGTGCGCTCCCCTCCCCAACCTCAAAGGGCCCAACTAATCGCTCTGCTAGGCGATTTGAGTGCATGTCAGAGCGGAGGCACACGTTTGATCAGACCCCCGTCGATCATCACGCTAGGGCCTGAGATCGACGCACTACGCAAAGCTTCTCCACAGGAAGAACAAAAGAATCACCCAAGCTGGAACACAACTTGACCCACACACGTCAAAAACGGACCCCGGGTGGGTACTTGACGATCAAGTGTTGATGGACCGGGCTCACATCGGCCCCACAGAATGCACACGGCGCGGGGCCCACGGGGGGAACCGCCTGAGCCTGCGAAGGACCACACCGCCGATGTCCGCCTCTCGCACACGCAGACGCGCGTCCATACGCCCCGCATCGAGACCGATCGCCACCTTCGTCGTCGCGGCCCTGGCGGCCGGATCGCTGGCCGCTACCGCACCGGCCCACGCAACGTCTCGACAACCTCCCGCCACATCGCAGAGCAACAGTTCCCCGCCCGCCACCCGACACCTCAACCCCACGGAGTCGGCATCCGCGCAGGCGAAGGCGACCGGCAAGCCGGTGACCATCGACCAGCTCACCGACACCGGGACGACGGTCGTGGCCAACCCGGACGGCACCTTCACTCGGACCGACTCCTCGATGCCGCAGCGTGTGCAGCAGCAAGGGAAATGGGTCCCGGTCAACACCACACTGGTGCGGCAAGCGAACGGAACCTGGGCCCCCAACGCCGCCGTCACGAGCGTGGCCTTCTCCGGGGGCGGTTCCGGGGCCCTGGTGACCATGCGCAGCGGGGCGGACAAACTGAGCTTGTCCTGGCCGGGCACCCTCCGAACCGGTGATCTCCAAAGACACCGCCACCTACCCGGAGGTAATGCCCGGAGTCGATCTCCAGCTGACCGCGGACTCCTCCGGTTACTCCTCGATCCTGGTGGTCAAGACGCCCAAAGCCGCCGCCGATCCGCGGTTGCGAAGACTTGCGTTCAGCACCGCCTCGACCGGCCTCAAGCTGGCGGCCACCTCGGACGGCGGCGCGCAGGCCACAGACACCCGTACCGGCAGGACGGTGTTCCACAGCGACACCGCACTGATGTGGGACAGTACCGGCCAGAAGACCGGTACCCCTCGCCCCACCCGGACGGCGACCGTCTCGGCCGCGCGGGCCGAGCACACCGAGGCGGCCAAGACCGGCGAGCACCGCGCCAAGGTCCAAGTAACCCTCAAAGACGGCAAGCAGCTCCTCGGCCTGGACAGAGCCCTGCTCGCAGCCAAGACCACCACGTACCCAGTGTACGTGGACCCGGAGTGGAGCGGCAGGCCCTCACAGCTGGACTGGGCCCGGATCTCCGACAACGGGTGGAACGTCTACAACTCGACCTCCACCACCGGTTCCACCAACGCGCGGGAGGGATGGGACAACACCTACCCCGGCAACGGTGAACGCGCCCGCTCCTACTACCAGATCAACACCAGCGGTATCAAAGGCGCCGAGGTCAGCCACGCCTCGCTCTACGTGAAGCAGCTCTCCGCCGCCTCCTGCTCCGACACCCCCGCCGCCGTCTACGGCACCGACCGCCCCGCCGGATGGAACTCGTCCTCCCTGTACTGGGGCCACGAGCCCACCGTGCGCACCGGCGCGCTCGGCACCAACCCGGTAAGCCACGAGGCCGGCACCTGCCCGGTCACCGACGGTGCCAACTCCTGGGTCAGCCCGCCGTCGCTGGACTTCGACGTGACCTCCCGCGCGAAGAGCGCGGCGGACGGCGGCTGGAGCAGCATGACGCTGATGGTCCAGTCCCCCAACATGAACGACGCCTCCCAGTGGAAGCAACTCGCCTACGGAGGCGGCGCCACCCTGTCGGTCACCTACAGCTACCGGCCCAAGCTGAAGAACGGCACCGGCACGCCCGCCATCAAGCCGTCCATCGTGAGCATGGGCAAGACGATGACCACCACCCACACCCCGACGCTGTCCGCCCGCGCAGTCGACCCCGACCTGGCCGGCGGCAGCGAACTGGTGCGCATCGACTACAACGTCTTCAACTCCTCAGGCACGCTAATGGGACAAGGCTTCGGCCCAAACACGGACTCCAAGAAGCGTGCACGCTACAACACCAACGGCAGCGACTGGACGACGCCGAGCCTGCCGGACGGCACCTACACCTGGAAGGCCACCGCACAGAACGCGGCGGGCTACTGGGCCGGCAGTGGCTCCGGCATCTGGACCAAGACCCAGACCTTCACGATCGACACGAAGGCCCCTCCCGCACCCACGGTGACCTCCAGCCAGTTCCCGGCCAAACAGATCGGCGCGGCCTTCGGCGACCAGGGCACCTTCGTCCTGAGCAACAACCACACCAACAACATCACCGGCTACCTGTTCTCGCTGGACGCCACACTCGGCAACACGGTCTACACCAGCAGTGGCGTCACCCACTTGACGACGAGCACGAAGATCACGAAAGGGAACATCTACTACGCCACCTCCGACAACGGTGCCGGGACTGGCACCTCGGTCATCAACGGCAGCGCCTCCCCCGCCTTCGCTCCCGGTGTGGCCGGGCCCCACACCCTGTACGTCAAGGCTGTCGACCAGGCAGGCTCGACATCCATCTCCCAGACGGCCTACTCCTTCTACGCCGGTACCAGCACCCCCACCTACGCCTACGGCGACAGGATGATCAGCGGCTGGACCGCGACCAACGCCGACGGCACCACCACAACCGTGCCCAAAGCAACGACCACAAGCAACGGTGGCCAGCTGATCAGCCAGGCCGCAGGCAACGGCTACGGCTTCACCGACGGCTACCAGGCCATGCTCGCCAACAAGAGCACCACCTCGAAGGCCGTGAGCGGTGACAGCGCCACCTTCAGCTTCGACGTCCCCAAAGACGGTCCCTGGAGCTTCGGAGCCAACCTGACCAAGGCCAAGGACTACGGCATCTACCGCCTGACCCTGGACGCGGGCCAGAGCACCCAGTCCACCCTGATCAGCGGCTTCGACGCCTACAACTCCTATGTCACCACCCAGTACGTCAACCTGGGCATCCCCAAGGACGCCAATGGCCAGCTGCTCACGCTCAAGCAGGGCGTACACACCCTCACCCTCACCCTGAGCGGCAAGAACCCCAGCTCGACCGGCTACCAGGCTGGCATTGACGTGCTGCGCCTCGGCCCTGCACTGACCTGCGCAATCAACGCCACCAGCAGCTGCCTGAACAACACCGCCACCAGCACCTTCACCACCACGACCAGCACAGCCGACGCCGACGGCTCCGGCAACAGCATCAACTCCGCCGACTTGACCAGCACGTCGGGCTGGCAGAGCAACAAGACAGTGACTGTCGACGGCGCCACCATCCCGTTGCCGAAGTTCGGCACCGGCACCTACGACAACATGCTGGCCTCCGGCCAGACCATCACCGTGCCGGACAGCGGCGTGGTGAATGCCGGCAACGCCGTCGTCTTCCTCGCCTTCGCGACCGGCGCCGCCGCCAAGGGCGCCACCGGCACCATCACCTACGCCAAGAACAACTGTGTCGACCAGAACAACCCAGTTGACCAGAAATACATCCTGGACACCGTGCCCGACTGGATCACCGGTCCGGCCTCCGCAGCGTCGATCACCCTGGTCCACGAGAACCACAGCAACAACACCCAGACCAGCCCGGCCTCGGGCCCGAAGATCTACGCGATCAGCATCCCGCTGCAATGCCCCGGCTCCGTCATCAGCAGCATCTCGCTGCCGCTGTTCACCAACGGCGTCCAGGCCGGCCAGCCCACCCTGCACATCCTCGGACTGGGCATGCGGCCGACGACCGTCACCGGCAGCGGATCGAGCGCCGGGCACTGGGTCGGCACCTGGGCGTCGGTCCAGGACACCGCCAAAGTGCAGCTGTCCAGCGGCAGCCCCGCCACCGTCAACGGGCAGACACTGCGTATCCCCGCCCACGTCAGCATCGGCACCGACGACAGCAACGGTGTCCGTATTCACCTGTCCAACGCCATGGGCGCCACACCAGTGACCTTCGACGCAGCCTCCGTCGCAGTGCAAGACCCCACCGCGGGCGGCGCCACCGCGGCCGCGGCACCGGAGCCGCTGACCTTCGGCGGCTCCGCCTCCGTCACGATTCCCGCGGGCGGCGATGTCACCAGCGACCCGGTGACCCTGCCTGTCGGACAGCAGGCGACCGTCCTGGTCAGCCTTCAGGTACACGGCTCCATGTCCGCCATGCCCGGCCATGCCGTGGCACAGACCCCCGTCTGGATCAGCAACGCCGCCAACAGCACCGCAGACACCCCCGCCACCAACTACACGCAGACCACCTACACCGGTCTGCCGTATCTCTCCGGCATCGACGTCACTACTCCCGCCACCGCCCCCACCGGCTCGTTGGTCCTCTACGGCGACCAGAGCGTCAACGGCGACACCGCGCCCGCCGACGGCCAGCACCACCTCAGCGACGCCATCGCCAATGCCCTGGTCGGGGACCCGAACGGGGACAACTCCGTGGACTACGGCGTCCTCAACGCGGGCACCAACAGCAGCAGCCTGAGCAACAACCTGCTGCCGCAGATCACCAACAGCACCACTCCGACCAACGCGCTCAACCCCCTGGACCGCGACGTGCTGGCCCAGGGCAACCTGCGCACCGTCCTCATCTCCACCGGCACCGCGGATCTGCTCAACTGCCCCAGCACCAGCGACGCCGACACGTGCGCCACCAATGTGGAGAACGGACTGGCCTCGCTCAACAGCCAACTGAACTCGTACTTCACCGACGACAGCCAGATCTCAGTTGGCCAGAATTCCCCCCTCGCCATCTACTTCGCCACCATCCCACCCTTCACCGCAGCCCACTCGGGCACACCGACGCAGGAAGCAGCGCGCAAGGAAGTCAACGACTACCTGCGCAACAACTTCCAAGGTCAAGTCATCGACTTCGCCGCTGCGGTCTCCACGGACGGCACCACTGTGGACGCGGCCGACCTCACCAATGGCAACCCGTCCGACACCTACTACGCCGCCCTCGCCGGCGAGTACCTCAAGGACACCGCACCCAACACGGTAAGCATCGCGCCGAACCTGATCGTCCCGCTCGCCACGGGCAGCGACACTCCCGCGGACGACTGGGAAGTGGCCACCGACGGCACCGACAGCAACGGGGACAACCCGTTCACCACGGTCGGCAGCGCAACGTTCAGCTCCGACGGCCCTGGCGCGGTCAACGCCGGCGCCGGCGCAGCGTCCTTCGACGGCAGCACCGGATTCCTTGAGAGCGACCACACCGCCGTCAACACCCTCGGCGACTACACCATCTCCGCCTGGGTGAAAATCAACTCGGCTGTATCCGCCACCGCAATCTGCCAAGGCACCAGCCAGCACCAGGCGCTCTACCTCGGCTACGACAGCGGCAACAAGGGCTGGATGTTCCAGACCACCACCACCAACGATGCAAGCTCCGACTTCCCCACAGCGGAGGGAGACAACAACACCGGCGCCATCGGCACCTGGGCACACCTCCTGGTCACCTACACAGCCCCCGTCGACGGAGACTCCAGCACAGGAGCGATGACCCTCTACCAAAACGGCACCCTCATGGGAACTGCCACCAACATCACCCCGCAGTACGACTCCTCCATGCCACTGACCGTCGGCGGCTGCATCAGCAGCACCGACGCAACCACGCCATACGCCGCCTTCCCCGGCTCCGTCGCAGACGTCCACGTCTACCCGTACGCCATGCAGGCGAGCCAGGCCAGCGCCAACAGCGTGATCGTGCCGACGGGCTGGGACAAGGGCATGCCCGAGGACGAGTGGAAACTCGCCGCCAACGGCACCGACACCGCCACCCTCAACCCACTCACCACATCCGGCAGCGCCACCTACGGCACCGACGCACCGAGCGGCGCGTCCGGCAGCGTCGCCTTCGACGGGAGCACCGGGCTCCTCAAGAGCAAGCAGAGCGCCGTAAACACACTCGGCGACTACACGGTCTCAGCCTGGGTGAAGATCAACTCAGCACTCGGCACCACCGCGCTGTGCCAAGGCACCACACAGCACCAGGCGTTCTATCTCTCGTACGACAAGGCCAGTAGCGCCTGGATGTTCCAGACCACCACCACCAACGACGAGAACTCCGACTTCCCCACCGCGGAGGGAGATGCCAACACCGCACCGGTCGGCACCTGGACTCACCTCGTCGCGGCCTACCGGGCGCCCGTCGCCGGAAAGCCCAACACTGGCTCAATGGCCCTCTACCAAAACGGCACCCTCATGGGAACCGCCACCAACCTCAGCCCCCAGTACGACTCCTCCATGCCCTTGACCATCGGCGGCTGCATCAACAGCGCCTCGGCCACCACCCCGTACATGGCCTTCCCCGGCTCCGTGGCCGACGTCCACGTCTACCCGCGGACGCTGTCGGCGACCGAGGTCAGCGCGCTGCACTGATCCCAACCGCCAACCCGGCCCCGCCACTCCGCCAGGAGCGGCGGGGCCTGCTCACGTTGTCCGCGACGCTCTCACGCGGGCTACCGTCCTCGATCGCCATGGGTGATCCTTCCCGGCAGGGGTGACACCTCATGCCAGACGGGCCACGTCAGGACTTACGCGAAGTTCAGGACGGTCCCGCGCTTGGCTGGGATGCCCCAGCCGAGCGCCTGTTCTTATGGACCCGGCCTTTGACCCGGCACACAGGGCAAGGCGAGGACGCGGCCCACTACAACTACGCCGCGCACACCCCGCCGTGTTCACCCGCATCGCCGACGGCAACGCGACGGCGGCTTCGACGCCCCTGGCCGCCGCTACACCGACCAGTACCCACAACCCACCAACCACGGACTGGGTCGGATACCCCCAAGGGTGCCCGGCCCAGTCCGTTCCCTCCTGCTGGCTGGCCTTCCGAGCGGACGCCTCGTGCCCAGCGCAGGCAGGAACCGCCGCTGCAGGCCGCAGCGATGGCCCAGAAATCCGTGGCTGACCCTGACCCGGATATCCCCGTCCGGCAGGCACGGATCTTCCACCCGTGCGCTGGAGGACGCGGACGGGGCCGGGGTTTCGCGCGGCCCCGTGCTTGAAAGCAGCGTGGGTCAGGACGTGGTCACCGTGCTGTCTTTGTGGTGCCGCTGGCCCAGAGGGCGCCCCCCTTGCCGGTGCCGCCGGTCCTCTTGTAGACGACCAGGTTTCCGTCGTTCTGCATCACCGCGTAGGCGCCGGAGTTGCGGTACGTGCCGGTGGACCACAGGGCGCCGCCCTTGCCGGGTCCGCCGGTGCTCTTGTAGACGACGAAGTTGCCGTCCGTCTGCATCACCGCGTACGCACCCGGGTGGCCGTAGGTCTGGCTCGACCAGATGGTGGCGCCGTCACGTCGGCGGTACATCACCAGGTTGCCGTCCGTCTGTATGACCAGACGGGTGAAGGTGCCCTGCGTCCACCAGCCCGGCTTGAGGGTGGTGCCGGAGGCGATGGTCTGGTGCCGGGCGTAGGTGCCGCTCGCCCATAGCGGTGTGACGCTTGCCTGCTCGTAGACGACGATGTTGCCGTCGTCCTGCACGGTGGCGTAGGCGCCCGGCGCGCCGTCCGACGGGCCTGACCACAGGGCGCCGCCCTTTCCGGGTCCCCCGCTTTTCTTGTAGACGATGAGCGTGCCGTCCGTCTGCATCACCGCGTACGCACCCGGGTTGCCGCTGGTCCGGCTGGACCAGATCGCCTGGCCGGCGCCCTTGCCGGTCTTCAGGTACGCCACGAGGTTGCCGTCCGTCTGCATGGTCAGCGTCATCGTGGAGCTGCTCAGGCTGTGGCCCGGGGACAGGCGCTGTCCGGGGTACATGAAGGCGCCTGCGGCGGGGGCGGGGGACGAGGCGGGGATGTGCGGGTCGACGAGGTGGATGTTCTTCCCGCTGTCCACGTAGGCGATGCCGCCCTGGTACTTGTCGACGGCCCAGGTGACCCTGCGGTCGTCGGCGACCGGTCCGCCGGGCAGGTCGGCCAGGTCGCTGGTGGTGGCGGCGTCGGTGTGCACGTCGGTGAGCGCCAGCTTGCCCGCCGCCGTGTCGTGCTCGACGACGAACCCGTCGCCCAGCTGGGTCATGCCGGCGGGCACGGGAACGTCCTTGCCGGTGGCCAGGTCCCACACGCCTGCCGGGCCCGAGCTCTCGCAGGACCAGTAGATCCAGTGCTGGGCGGCCGCCTGCAACTCGCTGGGCACGCACGGTGCGCCGGTCGCCACGGTCTGAACGGTGCGCCGGGTTATGAGGTCGATCTGGGTCAGGGCCCCCGCGGTGGCGCCGGGGACCCACACCGTGGAGCCCGACAGCGCGGCGGCGGAGATCGGGCGGCTGAAGAGCACGTGGCTGCTGCCACCCGCGTCCGCATCACCGATGTACTGCTTGTTCGTGGAGCCGCCGTTGTAGACCACGTAGCGGCCCTCCGCGTCCACGAGAGTGCCGCCGGTGGCACCCGGCGTGACCGCAACCGGGTTGAGATCGGGAATCTTCACGACGACGGCGTCGCCCTGGACGCTGTCGCCCGGGCGCAGCTGGGAGATGCTCCCGTCGCCGTTGGCGATGGGCGGGTCGCAGGTGGCCGTGGTGTCGCAGTCGGTCGGGGCGAGGGAATCGCCGAAGCCCTGCTCGGGGCCGTAGGAGGGCGGGGATCCCGGCTGGACCTTCCGGTCGTAGACGTAATCCCCACCGTCCTCCCCGCGCTGGACGGTGAACAGCGTCCCGCCGCCGAAAGCCAGACCGTCGAGAGGGGCGGGCACGGCGGGGTCGGAGTCCACGGCCGTCCCCGTGGGGGTGCCGCCCGGCCCGGCGGTGAACAGGCGGGCCGCCCAGTCGGTGGCGGCCGAGCCGCCGACGGCGACGACCCCGTTCGGCTCCTGCCTGAGGGTGTTGAAGTTGACGTGGTCCAGCACCGGGGTCACCGTGGTCGAGCCGGACAACGGCATCGTGTAGAGCGGGTAACCGAGTGTGTCGTCCGCGGTGAGCGGACCGCCGTGCGACACCAGGTCGGCGATCAACAGGGAATCACCTGCGATGCCCAGGTAGCGCACGGTGCTGGTGTACCCGCTGCCCAGCGGCGCCGCCGGGACCTGGATGGAGCTTTCCGGTCCGGCGGGGGCGGAGCGGGGCACGATGTGTACCTGTCCCGCCGATACCGTCCCGTCGGCTCTGTCTGACGAGTACCAGGCGACGTACTTGGCAGATAGCACGACGCGAGCAAAGGGGGCCAGTGGCCCCATCACCGGCGTGACCGCACCGGTCGCCAGGTCCACCAGCGCCAACCGGTTCTCGGTAGTGCCGTTGGCGCTCTCGGTATAGTGCAACACCACCGAGTCGGCGTCCCCCGCGAGCACCGTGCTCAGCGGTGTGGCGCCGGCGGGCCAGCCGGTCACCGGCGTGTCGATCTGCTGCCCGTCCGCTGTGCCGAGCACATGAAAGCCCGTCACCGTCCCATCCGCGGCCTTGGTGACCGTCAGCACGCGCGAACCGAAGGCACCCAGGTAGCTCTGGCCGGCCCCGGGGGTGATAGTGGTGGTCGTTCCCGAGTCCATGTCGTGCAGCTGGTACCCGTCGGCCGACGGGGTCGCCACCACGTCGGAACCCGCGCCCCAGAACCCGGGCAGCAGGTTGGCCTTCACCTGAGGTACCGGGATGTCCGGTCCGCCCGCGTACTTCGTCCAGACGAAGGTGGACTCGCTGTCTGACTGGTGCAGGAAGCCACCGGTGCCTGCGAAGACGACGGCGTCGCCGGGCGGATTGTGCAACAGAGCGGCCGGTATGACCGTCTCGGTAGGGGTGGCGGCCGAGGCCGTCGCCGCGGTCAGCGGCAGGACCCCCGAAGCGAGGGCGAACGTCGCGGCGACCGCGATACATCCGCTCCTCAGGGTGTGTTGGACCACCCATACCTCCTTCAAGTGGGAAGGCATGGAGGCATCCGGCCTACGACCCAAGGCTCTGGATGGCTTTGATGGTTGAAGCCACGTTGCCGGCCTGATGTCCGAGCCTCCAGTCACCGTGACCCCCATGCGAAGGCGAGGTTAACGGGTTGCATCCTGCGAAGTGGAGTTGGGGCAGATGACAATCCAGTCCTCACGGGTACGGTCAGGTGCTTGCCGAACGCGGGCCAAGGCGGTGGCCTCTTCCGGGGCGTCGCCGCCCACGCGGCGGCCAGAGCCTCGATCTCAGCGGCGGCCTACTAGGCGGCCTTGATACCCTCCGCCTTCTCGATGCGGATGTTCTCGACCACGGTGGCCAGGTCACGGAGCTTGGCGAGGTCGTCTGAGGTGACGGTGCTGCTGCCCACCTTCGCGTCGAAGGCCTTGACCGCGTCGTCGAGAAGGTTGTCCAGTTCCTCGTCGATGAAGGCGATGAGTTCTCAGGAAGCAAGAATTCTTCCATGGGGCCGGGCTCCAAATGGTCGATCTTGGAGTGACCCGATCCAAAACCAGCGGTCGCCTGGGGGAATAGTCGCCCACAGCGCTATTGAGCGGCCTGATCGCTAGCTCTCCGTTCACACCACCCGCGCTTGTCCTCCCCCGCGCAGCAACGTCTCGGTGTTGGGGTCAAGTTGGGAGAAGGAGGGTCCGGGGGGTTTTACCTGGGCCTGGCACGCGTTGGCAGTGGCAGGCGCCTGCCGGATGACCGCGGTTGCCTTCGACGCTGTCGTACGGCACCCAGGGCGGCCACGGATGCCTCGTCCTCATCGTCCAGCAGCCGCACCAGCAACCGCCGTTCCATCGGAACCCCGCCGGGATCCCGCTGTACAGCATCGAAGTACCGCAACCGCGTCAACAGGCCCCCGACGAGGCAAGGGCGGCCCCGCGAGGGCTCAGCCCCCGAGGCCATCGCGCAGTAGGCGCCGGGCCACCTCGGTGCGGGCCGCGGCGAGTTCCGTGGCGATCCGCTCGGTCCGTCGGGCCTGCGGCACCACCGTCGCCGCCACGGGCTCCGCGGCGAGGAGGCAGATGGGTCGGCGGGTGGGTGGCGTCGACCTGGTGTCCGCGCCGGGCTCCGGCGCGCCGCTGCCGTTCGTACTCGTGCTCCGGGACGGACGCCGCGTACGCGGCGAGCAGCCCCCACAGCTCGTCGGCCCGGGCCGTGGCCTCCCGGGCGGACCTCGCCCCGCCAAGGGCGGCACGGTTGGCCTCGCTGCGCAGCAGGAGATCGAGCGGCCCGGTGATGAGCAACCGGTCCAGGAGGCCCACCGCCGCCTGCGTGGAAGCGGTGCGGGCGGCCAGCCGGTCAGCCAGGTACTCGGCGCGCATCCCGGCCCGCGACGTCAGCCGGACGAACAGCGCCAGCACCCCGCGGACCAGCATGCGAGGCACTACGTAGAGGGCGTTGACAGCCATCTCGATCGCGGACGGGTGCGGAAGCGGCCGGAGGGTGTGGTGCCAGAGGGCCAGGGTCCGCACGGCCGTGCCCACCACCAGGCCGTTGCGCGTGTCGCCGTTGGCGTAGTGGGCCAGCTCGTGGCCGAGCAGCGCGATCCGCTCCCCGGGCGTGAGGACCTCCCAGAGCGGCATGCCCAGCACCAGTAGCCGCCGGCCGCGCACACCGTACGTCATGACGGCAGCGTTGATCCTCTCGTCCACTGCGATCGCGTGCACGCTCCGGGTTCCGACCGCCCGCGCCACCTCGTCTAACAGGGCGAAGAGCTCAGGCGCGTCCGCACGGAACAGCACGGGCCGGTCGTCGGGCAGGCGGCGAACCCTCGGGGCGAACGCCCAGGCCAGCACCAGGAGCACCAGACCCGCCACCATACCGGCGCCATCCCAGCCCGCCACCACACACCGCCGACGGCAAGCGCCAGGGTGACACCGTGCACGGTCAGGGCGAGCGCGGCGGCCGTCACCGCCGAGGCGTCGCGCCGCAGGCGCACTCCCCGCCCGCTCAGCATCTCGCCGAGCAACTGCTCGCCATGTCGTCGAGCCAGAGCGCGCTCGGCTCGTTCCAGCCGTCCCCCCTCCGGCCGCGGCTCCTCGGGGTCCACATTCCAGTCACAGGCAGCGCACCAGACGGTGAACCGGCTGTCTCCACGCATCTCCGTACCGCATTCCGGGCACGGCTGCGTCGTCTCTCTGGCAACGTCCGGCATCACGGTTTCCCCTCCTCCGCGGCCCCTCCCCGAGCCGCTACCTGCTGGCACAGACCGATCTGATCACACGGCAGGGCCGCCATGAAGGGCGGTCGCCCATATCGGCTGAACCGTGATCCCTGTCCGTCGTGAGCTCCAGGCACACACGCAGCAGCCTCCCCCAGACGAAGAGACCGCACCCCAGCGCGACAGCAGTCGCAGCCCCTGCAGAGCCCACAGCTGCGCGTCCGAGTGGCAGAGACCACTCAGCCAAGCAGACAACGCCCCACACACCCAGGCGGCAGCCATCACGGCATGAATCTTCAAGGCTAGCCATCACAAAATGATCACTTCTTCTCCACGCTTCTCCCGCTATCGCGCCCCAGGCACTAGCGTCGTCGCTTCTGATTCGTCCTGGGGGACACATGCCCAACCCATACATGCCGCCGCCACCTGCTCCGCCTGTCCGTCCAGCCCCGAAGTGGGCGCGGAAACGGTACGTGCTGCCCGCCATCGGCTTCGCCTTCTTCCTCGGTATCGGTGCCAGCGGCAGCGGACAGAACGGCAACAGCGTCAAGAATGCCGCCAGTGAGGCGCGGCCGACCGCAACCGTCACAGCGACGACCACAGCGACAGCCAGCGCGAAGCCTGCACCGACGCCGACTGTGACGAAGACGGTCCAGGTAAAAGAGACCGTCACCGCACAGGCCGCCACCGACAGCAGCTCCAGTTCCGGCAACGACGGCAGCGGTAGCGGTAGCGGTAGCGGTAGCGGTAGCGGTAGCGGTAGCGGTAGCGGTAGCGGTAGCGGTAGCGGTAGCGGTAGCGGTAGCGGTAGTCAGAATGCTTCGGGCACCTGCTCGATCGTCTCCAACGCGGGCAACTGCTATTCCGCCGGCGAGTTTCGCCGCAACAGCGACCACGGAGCATCGACGACAGACGCAAGTGGTACGGGCATCACTTGCGCGCCCAGCGGGAGCAGGTGGCGCTGGACCTACTCCTGACCTATGGCAGGAGACAGCACGACCGTGAGCCTGCCACGCCGTCAACAGGCGGATCATCGGACCGGCCGGCACCCCACGCGTCAGCGCCGGAGCGCGGCGGCCCGGCCGACGCGCAGCACAAAGAGCCCGGCCCGATCCCCGATGCCGCCGCACCGACCACGCCCGCCCCGCCTTGTCTCTTCATTCATCATTCGGGCAGGGGCAGCGGCAGCAGAGGGGATGTCGGCGCCCCGACCATGGCCAATTCGCCGTCTGACCTGCTGTATGCGAAGGCCTACCAGCGGCCGAGGTCAGGAGATGGCGCAACAGATTCCGCAACAGTCGACGCATGAGTTAGCGCCACAGATCCCAGCGACCTCTACCAAAACTGCCCTCCGAGCCGCCGAGCCGGGCCAGCGACCTCTTTCTTTCGGGTGCGGCAGATACTGCGAAGGTGGCATCACCTCGCAGCTCTCAAGCATGACCATGATGAAGTGCACAGCCGGCCGCGCCGAGCAGGCCTCCCGCCCGCCTTGCGCGCTCGGAACAAGTAGCGCCCTTCACTTCCCTGGTGAACGGAGCTGTCCGCACCCGTGGCCTTCAGCCCCAGCGTGGCCGGCTCGGCGACGCCTCGCGCCGGCCGTCGCGGCCGATAGAGATGAGCCGGGGGGCCGTAAGCGCGGGAGATGAGGGGGAGCGCACAGTCTGGGTAGAGGTCGTCGGGGATCTGGGCGAACTGGTCCGCCGCCATCACCCCACAACAACGTCCCGCCGTGGTTGGGTTCATGGCCGCCCACGTGCCACGCCCCCTCTAGCCGTTGTGACGATCAGTCCCTTACGCGGCTTGGTTGGGGCGATGGTCGGGCCGACCACAGGCCCAACCATCGCCTGTCCTCCACGGTGGCTAACGCGGACCGCTCCTCCGGCCAAGCCGGTGGCCACCACCCCGGTCGAGGGTCTTGCGCAGTCGGCTGGTGTGAGCGATTGCGCAGCCAAATGCGTGGCTTCGGATCTCCGACTGCACAGTCTGGGATGCCAAGGGTGCGTGGCTGGCTTCTGCCGCTGGCCCGGGCCGTCTGCGCAAGAGCGGGCGAGTCACGTCGCCAGGTGTGGAACAGGCCCCCGAGGGTTCTCTCCGGCTGTGTTCAGTCGGCCCGCGTCCATGCGAGGCCGGATCCGAGAAGCCCTGTTGACACCTACGAATCTCCCAAGGCGCTCACAGGGCTTCGCGTCTTTGAGGACTGGTGGAGTTGCTACGCGCCTCCGCCGCCTCCATTCGCTGACTGCGAGTCAGAGCCCGAGCGCTTCAGCGCCTGCCCCAACACCTCTGCCGCAGTTCCCCAGAGCGGTTGGTCCGGCAGGTTCAGCCGCTGGCCACGGGACTCCGCCACGTCTAGCGCGTCGCGGAGGCATTCCGCCGTACGCCGCAGCATGTACATGACCTCATCAGCGGTCAAAGTCGCCTCCAGCATAGGGCGCACCAGCCCCAGCACCGCTGCGCCTACCTCTAGCTGTTGTGCCTCGATGGCGTCTGCGAACAGCGAGAGCGGACCGTCTGGGTTGTTGGCGGGGATGTACGCGGGCTTGCCTTCCGGCCCGTTGAACGGGAGGCGTCGAAGGCGGGTCATTCGGTCGCCGCCGAAACGTAGTCCTGCCCCACGACGGCCGGTACCGTCGCGCGACGCCTCTCCCGCTGGCGCCGCCTTTCGTGCCCGTGCACCACCAGGTACGGCCTCACCACCAGCAGGAAATCCGCCTCGATGACGTCCGCCGCACGCTGGCAGCGCGGAGCGAGAAAGGTTCGTATCGGCGTCGACGGCACGGCTTCCGCCCGGCTCTTTCCGAGGGCGGCCCGCAGAAAGCCGAGAACCAGCGCCAGTAGGCTTCGCATCGTCGTTCGCTCCTTTTCAGCGATCAGCCAAGCCCCCGGGGGGTGTTCGCCGCACCGCGGGGGGCTCCTGTGTACATGATAGCGACTTGTATCGATACGTCTCTAGACGTATCTCAAACTGTCGCCACGAAAGGGCACGCCTAGCTTCGAGCTATGGCCATTGATCCGAATGCGGAGATTGATCACGGCGCCCCGCTCACGCCGTACCGGCAACTCGCCGAGATTCTGCGTGCGCGTATCCGGCGAGGAGATTGGGCACCGGGACGCGCGATCGCGTCTGAGACTCAGCTAGTGCAGCAATACGGGCTTGCGCGCAGCACGGTACGGCGGGCTATCGCTGTCCTGGTGGAGTCCGGTGAGGTCTTCACGGTGCCCCAGCGCGGCACCTACGTGGCGGAAAAGCCCAGTTCAGAGTCCGTATAGCCCTGCAAGGGCGCAGGGGCTACCGACTCGTGGCCGTAAGGAAACTCCGCGCCCCAGTGGCCTTCACGACCACTTCGCACGGGCGGGCCCACTCGACCGGGGCGAGCCTCAGCTCCAGACCGAGCGCAACGCCGGTCGGACCCGTCCCCTCACCGGCGCACCCCTGTTCGACTTCGGGGTCATCGAGCATGCCACGCAACACATCCGGATCCCGGGCTGAACGCACGCCCGATCGCGCAGTGGATCACCGCCACGGACTGAAGGTCGACCCTCGGCATCACCATCAGTACGGATACGCGGATGAAGGGCCTCGACCTTTAAGGGTCGAGGCCCTTCATCCGCGTATCGTCAGTGGTTGTGGTTGTGGTTGTGTCCGAGGGGCGAGTTGACGGCTGACGATACGGTCTTGGTGGCGCAAGGGAGGGTCCACCTTTGACGAGGTGTGATGCTTCATCGCCACGGCCAACGGCGTGTCACCAGGGCGGGCAGATGTATCGCCAGCAGAGGAAGAACCTCCTCGTCTCGTACTCGTCGAAGAAACTTGGCTTCTTCTGAGTGCCCAAAGAACTGAGCCAGAGGTTCTCGGCCGTTCAGTGCTGAAGAGGCTCCAGTACGCCCAGGCGTTGCAACTCCGCAATGTGTTCGGCTGCACGTCGGGGTGCTTCCCCGCCGGTGACCAGCACACCGGCTTCGATGTTGCGCCTTGCGGCGGACTCGGTCAGGTTGGCGCTGCCTAGGAAGAGGGTGTGACGATCGGCGACGGCGAGCTTGGCGTGCTGACGGGAGCGGGTCTGCTGGGCCGGGTTCCGGGCCCAGGTCCATAGCTTCACCCCGGGCGCCGACGCGAACGCGTCGGCAGGCTCCTTCCCCGAGAGAAGTCCGCCGGCGCCGGCCAGGGTCTCGACCACGACGTGCGTCTGCACGCCTCTGTCCACGGCCTCTGTCAGGGCACGTATCAGGGCGGGGTAGGGACGAGCCGCGTACGTCATGGCCAGCAGTTCGTGCTCGGCCGCGTTGATGACCTCGATGAGCACCTGGGCGGTGGCACGGACGGGTACGGCAGGTGTGGAGGGACCACTCCACACCGTGCGGACCCGGACGGTGTCCCGGGCCTTCTGCCGGGCGGCGACGTAGCCGCGCAGATAGGCAGCCGCCTCGGCCGGCGGCACCGACTCCGACTCGATGGCGTCGCACAGTCGCGCCACGGCCTCGCCGGCCGCCAGCGTGGCCAGTGCAGTCAGGATCCGTTCCCGGGAGCGTGCCTGAGCGAGCAGCCCGACCAGATCCTTGGTGCGGGAGAGCCCGAGGGCCGCCACGGCGGCCTCGGCAGCGGCCTCGAACCCAGGTCGGCTCACGGCAGCAGACCGACCGGCGTCAGCACCGGTTCCTTGTCCCCGGCCAACGGGACGAGGAAACGACGGTCCAGGAACCGGTTGCCGCGTTCGCACGTCGTCTCCGAGACGAAGAGGCAGACGTGGCACGCGGCTCCGTGGAGGAAGTCGGCCGGATCGTGCGGAAGGCGCTCGGCGCAAAGCGGATCGGCCGAGCAGTGACCGGCGTCGGTCAGGGCCCGGCGCACGATCCGGTCGAACTCGCGCTCCTCGGCGAGGGAGACCAAACCACCCAAGGTGCCCTCGGAGTCGGGGACCGCGGTGTATATGAGGATGCCCGTCCTCGGATTCTGCTCGTCTCCCGCGTATATACGCTCGGCGAGCGAGGCGGAGTTGTACCCGCATTCCAGGGCGATGGTGCGGATCAGCAGGTGGGAGAGGGTGTGCAGGGCGATGTACCGTGCTCCGGGCCAGCCGTAGTAGGGGTCGAAGTCACTCGTCTTGCGGTCCGACTTCCGGTTGGCCCGGAATCGGGCGTAGGCCTCTCTGTGTGCCTCCATCTGCGCGGACTTCTCCATACGGACGGCCCACTCCGCCATCAGACCGTCCCGTACGCGCAGGAAGATACCCTCGCCGCGGACCTCACTCGCCGGCACCCAGTTGCGGACTCCGCGGGACAGTTCGACTCGCGTGGCAATCTCCGGGGATTCCGGGTCAGGCGCGTCGAGCCGGGTGAAACCGATCAGCGCCCGTGCCTCGCGCAGCCGCTCGACCTGCCTGAGGTCGGCGAACAACTCGCTCAGACGGGCCGGCACCGGGACCTGCCGCAGCGCGAAGTCGTCACTGGGAGCAGGGAGGGGTCCGGAGAGCGCGTCCCATTCTGGCCCGAAGAGGTCGGCCTGAACGTCGGGCGCGGAGGGAGCCGGTCCGGCCGTTCCCTGTTTACGCGCTGCGATGGCCGCGACCGCGGCGTCGGCGTCGAACTCCTTCAGGAAGGCGAACTTCGGCATGCGCGCCATGAAGTCGAACTGGATTCGGTCCTCGATGAGTTCGAGGTCAGGCCAGTGGTCGTCGAGGAGCTTGTCGATGTCTCCGCCCTGGACCTTGGGCAGGGCCAGCGCGCTGAGAGTCAGCGGGAACCACTGGTTGGAGGCGCCCGCCACCATCAGGACGGGCTCCTGCGCGCAGCCGTTCGACTCGAAGGTGCCCAGGTGCGGGTGCCGCCCGCGGCATGAAGGTAGGTTGCGGCGACCCCGCTCCCCCATAGCTTCCCGGATGTTGCGCTTGACGCCGCAGGCGACGCACTCGATGGTGACGTTGGCGGCCTGGTTGCCGCCGTGGTCCTTCATGCGCAGCTTCGGACGTGGGGTCTTGCCGCAGGCCTGGCCGTGGTGGACGTACGCGGTGTACGGGAACTCGTCGAGATGCCCTGCGGTGCAGACCAGGGTGAAGCGGGCGGCCACGGCGAGTGGCTTGCCCCGCTTGCAGTCGTGGACGAACTTGGCCTCGTGCGGTGTCCGTGGGTTGGAGTTGAAGAACGCGAATTCTCCGGAGTCGACGGCCGCCAGCACGTTGCACGCGGTGCAGCGCAGCCACTGCGGGAAGGGCGTGACGGGCACGCCGACTCCCTGGGCCGCCCAGCCCTTCGGATCCGTGTCGGCGCCCTCGAGCCAGGGAGCGGCCCGCAACTGCTCGACCTGTCCGCGGCCGTAGCGCTGGAGGGACCGGTTGACCGCGGCGCGGAGGCGGGGCTCGTCGATGTCGTAGTCGGTGGTCCCGGAATGGCTCCAGGAATCGATACCCCGGATGAGGACCGAGAAGTTCGGCAGGTCGACGAGGGCGCCGACACCGGCGGTGAACATGAGGTGGCTGGGCCGTACGGCACCGACCCTGCGGTTGCCGGCATGGGTGTTCATCGCTGTGCCTTCCTGGCCGTGTCGGCCGTGAGGGGCCCGTACTCGTCACTGTCCACGGTGGTCACCGTGTCGGGGTCGGCGTCGGAGTAGGTCGCGGGCGTGCCGAACGTCCAGTCGGGTCCGCCACCCGAGGCTTCTTCCAGGAACGCTCCGCCGCCGGGCAGGAGCAGGTTGATCTCGTTCTCCGTCTCACGCATCGACATGCCGACGGTCAGCTCGGTCCACCGGGATCCGTCGGCCCGTCTGAGCAGTCCGTTCACGACGGTCGTCTTGTGCTTCTCCTTGCGGTAGCCGAGCGCTGAGCTGCTCTCGTCGCGCTTGCGGCGCCATTCGTCCTTCAGCCGGTCCAGCCGTTCGCTCAGGTACTGGCGCGGCCGGTCGCCGCCCACCCGTTCGGCGCGTTCCAGAAGCCGCCGTTCGATGTCCTGCGCGAGCGGCCCGTCGAGGTCGACGTGGTGGGCGTCGAGGTTGCGGGAGGTGTCGTAGGCCGCATGCCGCAGCGCGGCGACGTAGGTGGCGGCGACGCCCCGGTCGAGTGCGCGGCGCGTGTACGGGGTGACGGAGAGGGCCTCCACCTGACGGTAGAACGTCGCGTGGTAGTGCTCGAAGTCCTCGTAGTGCGCGAGGTCGCGGGGCCGCGACCAGTTGTAGAGGGTCACCACCAGACCTGGGCGCCTGGCGTCACGGCCGACCCGGGAGGACGCCTGGATGTACTCGGCGGTGTTCTTGGGCTGGCCGACGACCAGCATGAGGCCGAAGCGGGAGACGTCGACACCGACCTGCAGCATGGAGGTGGCGAGGACCACGTCGACGGCCTGCCGGACGGTCGGTGTCATGGAGGCGCGGGGCTCTCGCTTCTCCTTCATGGCGGCCGCGTACTCGCGGATGAAGGCGCGCCGTCGCACCGATGTATCACGCTCGGGGTCGAACTCGATCTCCAGCCGCTTCAGGGCGGCTCCGATGTCCGCCGAGGAGATACGGGAGGTCAGCTCCTGAATGCTGAGCATCCCCGTTCTGCTCACGATGCGGTCCGAGAGCGTGTCCTGGCCCTTGCGGCTGCCGTTGGCACGCACCCGGGTGGTGATGTCGTCATCCATGTACCTGCGCATACCGGCGAGTTCGCGGGTCGCGTTGAAGTACCCGACGAGCGTCATGTACGGGTCCGCGGAGCTGCCGTAGTCGTCGAAGAGCTGCTGTCCGGCGAGGAGCAGGATCTCCGCGACGCGGATCTCGGCGGCTTTCAGTCGCGTGCCGTGCGCGCACACTCCGAGGTAGCGACGGCCCGGGTTCTCCCGGCTCAGTTCCACCTGCCGGGAGAAGAAGGTGTCGCCGACGTCCAGCACCTGGGGCGGGAAGACGGCGACCTCGCGGCCGAAGACACCGCGCACCTGGTCGGCGGCACGCTTGGTGGTCGCGGTGGACGCGACGATCTTGGGGCCGGTCTCCTGACGTCGTCCGTGGGCGTCGGTGAAGCTCCACGTGCACAACTGGTCGACGGCGCCTTCGAAGAGTCCCACGGTGGTGCCGAGTGCCCCGGATATCAGGTGCAGCTCGTCCTGGATGATCAGGTCCGGGGGCCGCAGGCGGGTGACGGGCTGGGCGGTGACGCCGGGCAGGGCGCCACGGGCGTTGTGCCGGCCGCCGCAGCCGGTCTTGGCGTCCAGGTCGTCGTGCCGGTACCCGTGGCGGGGGCAGAGCTCGGTGACCCTGCCGAACAGCAGGCCCGCGTAGCCGTTCCACGGGAGCTGGGCGAACTTGTCGACCGTGGCGATCAGCAGCGAGGGCGCCAGCCGGTAGATCTCCTCGTCGACGGTGAGGACCGGGATCCCCTCCCCGAGCGCTTCGCGACGGGAGAAGGGGCAGCGGTCGTCCCCCTCCCCGCGCGGACAGTACAGCAGGATGCGGCGGCGGCCTTCGTCGTACTCCATGTTCGAGCGGGCCGTCAGTCCGCTGCCGCACCAGGGGCAGGTGAGGACCTGCAGGACGCGGGCGTGCTTGTCGCTGGCGCTCTCCTTGGCCTCGGCGATCTGTTCCTTCGCCTCGTCGAACCAGTTCGGCGAGACGGAGGTGCCCACCCAGAGTCCGATACGGAAAGGAGTGGAGCCCCAGCGCCGGTCCCGTGCGAACTCCTCGCGGCGCAGCACCTCGCAGGCGCTCACCAGTGCGGCGGCGCGCTGGAACTGCTGGGCCGTCAGCAATCGCAGGGTGTAGCGCATGAGCACGCCCACCCCGGCCTCGCCGCTGCGGGCCTCGGCTCCCGAGCCGATCGTCCCCTGCAGGCGTCTCAGCGCGAAGGTGTAGGCGGCCAGGCCCAGATACGCCTCGGTCTTGCCGCCGCCGGTCGGGAAGAAGAGCAGATCGACGAGGGCTGCGCGGCCGGTGCCGCGGTGCGGATGCCCGGGCTGGGTGAGGGAGGCGATGTTCAGCAGCACGAAGGCGAGCTGGAACGGGCGCCAGCTGGCTGCCGCCTTGCCCTTGGCATGGACCTCCTCCTGGGCCTCACGGTAGGAGAGGGGGTCGTTCTCGCGGCCGGCGCGCGCGGCCGCGACGGCGGTGTTGCGCCGCTGCAGGGCCATGGCCCGGTTGGCGAACCGGAAGGCCGCCAGGGCCGTTTCGTCGGCCAGGAGCCGGTCGATGCCGAGGGTGATGCGGTCACAGACCTCGAGTGCCTGCTCGATCGCGACCTCGGCCGATTCCCGCAGGTCGCCGGGGAGTGAGCGGGCTGCCCGGCGCTGCTGTTCCAGCCAGGCGCCGTACCCGTCGGCCAGCGGAGCGAGGGCCGCGCCGAGATCGGACCGGCGGTCGGGCACAGCGAGCGCGGCCAGTTCGTCCATGCCCAACTCCAGCCCCTGGAGCAGGTCCTGTTCCTCGAGTGCCGGGGCGGTCGTGGCCCTCACGTCGTACTCGGGCAGCCAGACGGTGGTCAGGCGATGGGCGTTGCGTTCGCCACCACGGATGTGCGCGTGCACGGCCACGTTGCGGCCCTTGGCGTGGCTGAGGCTGTCCCGGTAGAGGAGGCGCAGCCGCCGCTCCTCGGGGTCCTCGGGCACCTTGCCGGGACCGGCCGCGTCGAGTGGATCGTCCACCGGCAGGAAGACCGCGGCCTGGTCGTCGGGGAAGGCGGTGACGTCGATCTCGGTCTGGAAGAGCCAGTGGGCGTCGCGTGCGTCCCGGCTGTCCGGCTGCCGGTTCACCAGGGCCAGCTCGACTATGCGCAGGTCATCAGCATCCGTCCGGCCAGTGTGCCGGCGTACCTGCACGTCGAGGACGACGGCTTCGCCGTCGAGTTCGACGGCCCGGTCACTCCCGCCCGTCACATCGATGTCCACCAGGTGCTCGACGGGCTCACGGGACCAGACCCTACGGGTCGTCCCCCGCTCGGTGCCCTCCTCCGACTGCGTGTACCGCCCCCAGCGGACCACGGCGCTGAGCGTGCCGACGGAGGCCGGGACAGTGAAGGACAGCCCCATGGACGACGCCCAGATGTGCCCGGCGGCCTGCGGGCTCAGCCGGTCCTGCAGGGCGCTGTCGTCACCTTCCTGCTCGTCGCCCGACTCGCCGTCCGCGCTCTGTGCCGCGGCCCGGGCGATCCGTTCCGTGGTGACGGCTTGGGGGCGGGGACCGAGCATGCCGACCAGGTAACGGTCGCGCGGACCGGAGGAGGCGCTCAGCAGGGTCTCCGTCTCGCCGTCCCAGGGGCCCAGCAGGTCCCGGCGGATGTAGGTCACGAGTGCGTCCCGGACCGCGTATGAGTCCCCCGCCCGGAACGTCTGGGGAACTTCGTCGAGCGGATGTGGGACAGCGGCCTGGGCAGGCTGGGCCGGCATGGGGTGGGTCCTTTCGGACAGGTCCGTTGGGATTCGGGCGTGCGCCGATGGTGTGACGACGTCAGAAATATAGATTGTTGACTGAGTTCACACAATGATTCCCGGACGCTCCGTCGCCCGGCATCCCGATCAGTCTTTAGTCTGGTGCTCGCCCACCGCCCGCCCGTGACCCGAGGACGCCCATGCCCCGTCTCGCCCTCTCCGACGACTTCGTCGCGGATCTGATCTCGTTGCAGAGACCGGTTCAGAAGGAGGTCAACGACGCGATCCAGATGTTTCGTGGCCTGACCGTGCCTCAACTGCACGCCAGCAAGGGAATGCACCTGGAGAAGCTCGAAGGAGCGCGCGACCCCCGGATCCGCACGATCCGGATCACCCGGTTCTACCGGGGGGTGCTCCTTGCCCCGGACGACGGAAGTGGGCTCTACACGCTGCTGCGGGTCGCACCGCACGACGAGGCGATCAACTGGGCCTGCAAGCGCGCCTACTCGGTCAACGGGGCCACCGGCGGACTGGAGGTCCGCAATGTCGAGGCGCTCGAACAGATGGAGACCTACTTCGAGACGAAGGCGGTCGAGACGCCGGAACGTCTGTTCACCCAGCACTCCGACACCGTGCTGCGCGATCTGGGCATCGACGAGCAGGTGCTGCGGCTGGCGCGGGTGTGCGTCGCGGCGGACGACCTGACGGTCATGGCGCCGCCCATGATGCCCGCCGACCAGTACGAGGTGCTGGAGTACCTGGCGGCCGGCTACTCGCCCGAGGACGTCTGGGAGCAGCTGATCGCTCCACGCGGGCAGACGGTTCGCACGGCCGAGGACCGGCCGGCCGTCACGCTCAGCGAGGCGATCCTCAACACGCCCGACCGCATCGTGGAAGTCACCGGCCCCGGTGAGCTGGAGCGCATCCTCACCGAGGATTTCACCCGCTGGCGCGTCTTCCTGCACCCCGCCCAGCGCCGGTACGCCTACCATCCCGGATTCAACGGACCGGCTCAGGTGACGGGCGGCCCGGGCACCGGCAAGACCGTCGTCGCGCTGCACCGGGTCCGGCATCTGCTGCGCGCCGGGCACGAGGGCGACCGGATCCTGCTCACCACCTTCACCAACGCCATGGCGGCCGCCCTGCGGGACAGCCTCGCCCTGCTGCTCGGCGACGCCGACGCCCACCTACTCGACCGGGTCGACGTCACGACGGTGGACTCGCTGGCCGCCCGGGTGATACGTGAGGCGAGGGGCAGCTCGCCGAAGCCGTTGTCGGCTGCAGCCGAGAAGAGCGCCTGGACCCGTGCCGCCGCCCGCGAGGACCTGCCCTGGTCCGAGCGCTTCCTCTCCCAGGAGTTCCGGAGCGTCGTCCTGGCTCAGGGCCTGCGGACGCCCGAGGAGTACCTGCGCTGTGTGCGCAGGGGGCGCGGCACGCAGGTCGGACGGGTCCAGCGGGCGCGGCTGTGGCGGGTGATGGAACGGTTCACGACGGACCTGACCGCGCGCGACTCGGCGACGTACACCATGCTGTGTGACCAGGCCGCCCGGATCCTGGCCGAGAAGGGGCCGCGCTACCGGCACGTCGTGGTGGACGAGGCGCAGGACCTGCACCCGGCCCAGTGGCGGGTACTGCGCGCCTGCGTCGCCGAACAGGCCGACGACCTGTTCCTCGTGGGTGATCCTCACCAGCGCATCTACGACTCGCGGGTCTCGCTTCGCTCGCTGGGTGTCCACGTGCGTGGGCGCACGTCCCGCCTGCGCATCAACTACCGCAGTACCGAGGAGATCCTGCGCTGGTCGGCATCGCTCCTGGACGGTCAGCCGGTGGGCCGGCTCGGTGAGGACGACGACGATGAGGGCGGCCGTGACTCGCTGCACGGCTACCGGTCCGAGCTGCACGGCCGCGTTCCGGTGGCCCGGGGCCATGCCAGTCAGGACGACGAGCTGCGGGCGCTGGTGGAGCAGATCCGGGTCTGGGTGGACCAGGACGGCGTGAGGCCGTCCGAGGTGGCGGTGTGCGCCCGGTTCAACACGCTGGTCGACGCGGTCATCACGCGTCTGCGCCGGGAGGGCGTACCGGCGGTCGCGGTCAGGGACGACCCGGCCCCGGAGGTGTCGGGTGTGCGCGTGGCGACGATGCACGCGATGAAAGGACTGGAGTTCCGCTGCGTGGCCGTCGTGGGCGTGACGTCGAGCGTGCTCCCCTTCGCTCCGCAGGTGACGCCCGCCGACGAGGACCCCGTACAGCACCGTTCCGATCTGCTGGCCGAGCACTGCCTGCTCTTCGTCGCCTGCACGCGGGCGCGTGACGCACTGGCCATCTCCTGGAGCGGTCAGCGCAGCCGCCTGCTGGACCCGGTCGCCGGCTGAGACACGCGCGGCCCTGTCACCTGTGCGGTACGTGTGACAGGGCCGACGGTCGAAGGGCTCAGGCTCTTATCTCCCGGACGACGACCGTGCGCTTCTTGCCCTGGGACGCGTCGTACGAGATCTCACGTCCGGCAGGCTGCCACATCAGCGCATGGCCGAGAGGCGACGACGGAGAGACGATGTCCGCCTCCGCGGTGGGCAGTTCGGCGACCGTGTACAGGGTGTCCTCGTCGATGTCACCGTCGAACTCCAGGACCAGCAGCGCGCCGGGAATCACCACGTCCGGGACGGTGGGCTCCCGCCCGATGCCGACGGAGTCGAGGAACGTTCGCAGGTAGGTGAGACGCTTCGTGCGCCGGTCGCGCCGGTCGGCCTGGGCCTTCCTGAGGAAGACGAGCTGGGCCGCGTCCGTCCCGTCGGGTGTCTCGTCGGCTGCGTCGAGCGCCGCCTGCAACTGCTGCACCTCCCGCACGAGTCGCTGGAAGGCCGCGGCGGGGATCTGCCGGACCGGCAGTGAGCCTCGCGTGCCCGGGTCCGGTGCCACGCCGGGCTCCGCCGACAGGGCCGGGCCCTCGGAGGGTCCGGTGCCGACGCGGTTCTCCGAAGACACCACGGACGGCCTCGCCGGAGTCGGCATCACCTGCAGGGCCGGTCCGCGCAGCGACTCGCGCGGATCCACGGACGCTGGAACTGCCTCCACGGCGGCGGCTACGGTCACCGCGCCCATGCCGCCCGAGTCCTCGCTCGGCTCGCTCGCGCGCTCGGTCGCCACGCCTTCGTCGTCCGGCTCCGTCCCGCCGCGCCCGGTGTCGGCTGCGCTGCCCGACTGCTCCGTCTCCTCCCGCACCGGCTCGATGCCCACCCGCTCCAGCTCGGCCCACAGGGGCGCCAGTGCCTGCTCGCGGTCGAGGTGGAACCGGCTGCCCCGGACCCGGACGAACGTCCAGTCCACGCGTTCCAGGTCTCGCTGTCTGGCCGCCGCGGTGGAGGCGTCCTCGCCGTCGGCGAAGGCGTCACCGTCGCAGGCGACCGCGAGCCGGCGCGTACCGCCCTCCACCACCAGATCGAGGGTGTGGCGCCCCACCTTGTATCCCGGGCGGACCCGGTAACCACGAGCCGTCAGCTCCAGGTACACCTGCTGCTGGAACAGACTGTCGAACGCCTCGTGCCTGACGTCGGGCAGGACTTCACCCTCGACCGCGGCGGTGTCCTCCTCCGCGGGTCGGGTGAGGTGGTCGAGCCACCGTCGACGCAGGTCGTTCTCGTGGAACTGTTCGGCGCGCGCGCTGTGGAACACCCATATCTGGTCCTGAGCGCGCGAGGCCGCCACGTTGATCCGCTGCTCGTAGGTCTTGCCGTTGAAGCCGCCGGGCACGGACCCGGCGCCCGTGGACGGTGAGTTGACGCAGGAGACGAACATGACGTGCCGCTCGTCGCCCTGGAAGTCCTCGGCGTCGCCGACCCGGATGCGCCGCTCCTCCCGCTGCTCGTAGTCGAGGCGGTCGGCCAGCAAGTTCTCCAGTTCTGCCAGGTGGCCCTTGCTGGCACGGAGGCTGATGACCCCCATGGTCTTCCCGTCGTAGGCCGGGTCGGCGCAGCACCGCACGATGGCGTCGACGAGTGCCTCGGCCTCGGCGGGGTTGCACAGCCGGGAGTTGGCGCCGAGGGCTTCACCGTGCTCGACGTGCACGGTGCGCACCGGGGGCAGCCGGTCCGCACCGTACTGCCGCAGGGGCAGCAAATCGCGGTTGTAGCAGAGGTGGTTGGAGAAGGAGATGATCTCCGGCATGCACCGGAAGTGCTCCTTGAGCATGAGCGTGCCGCGGCCCGCCGAGAGGGCTTCGGTGAGATCGAAGAAGCTGGAGTCGGGGCCGAACAGGCTGCGGACGTCCGGCTCCAGCGCGGTGAGCAGGCGGTCCCTGAGGTGGAAGTACTCGTCCTGCTTGAGGCCGACGTTGGACGGGCTGACCTGCTTGCTGTCGCCGACGACGACCATCCGGTCGGCGAGCCAGCTCAGCAGCATGGCCTCCAGGCCCGACTGGCTGGCCTCGTCGACGATGACGACGTCGAACATGCCGGGCCGGTCCATGGGCACCGTTTCGGCGACCTGGTGCAACGGCATGATCCAGGCCGGTACCGCCGTCTGCGCTTTGCGCAGGGCGGCCTGGGCGTCGCGACGGTAGCGGTGCTGGTATTTGCCCTTGATGCGCCGGGCGGCCTGCTGGTAGGCGCTCAGCGCGCGGGACTGGTCGCCGGTGAGCAGGCCGAGGCAGCGGTGCCAAGCGCGGGCGGCGGCGAGCCGGGCGAGCATGATACGGGCCTCGTCGTCCGCCTCCGTCAGCCGCTTGCTCAGGGCGCGTTCGGCCTCGGGGTCGGTCAGCCGCTCCATGCGCTCACGCCACGCGGACCAGGCCCAGGCCTCGGCGAGCGCGGGCAGCCGGGTGTCCCAGGCGGTGTCCTCGTGCGTGGCCGTGATGCGCTCGGCCAGAGCCGGGAACGCCTCGCGGACGCAGGTGAGGGCGGTGTCCTGTTCGGCCCGCAGCCTCGCGGCCTCACGCACCTCGGCCATCTCGTCGCTGAACGAACGGTAGCCGTCGGGGTTCCGATCGCTCACGGCGTCGAGGGCGCGCACGACCGCGGGCGCGGCACCGGGCCGGCCGCTCCAGACCCGCAGCAGTTCCTCGGTGTCCGCGATGATCTTGCGAGATCCCTCGGCCGCGCGCAGCGTTGTCGCCGCGCGCAGCAGGGTGCGCACGGCGTTCTCGACGGAGGCGTCGTGCCAGGTGGCGACGGCGAGCGCCGGTGACGTGGCCGCGGCGGTCAGGACGTCGGTACGCGCGGCGGCGACGGCGAGCAGCGCGTCGAGCACCTCCGCCTCCTGACGCAGCCGTGCGAGGCGCGGCCCGTGTCCGTGCCAGACGGCGGCGGGAGTGCCCCACTCCGACTCCACCTGTGCCAGGCGCAGTTCGAGTCGGATGCGGGCGAGGACGACAGCCGCCGTCGGGACGTCCTCCGGAGTCCGTCCGTCGACCCGTACGGCGTCCACGAACGCGCCGACCGTCTTCGCCAGCTTGGAGCGCATGCCTAGGGGCCCGCGCAGCTTCTGGCCCTGACCGAGCCCGTCGTGCAGAGCGGTGGCCTGGGCGAGCGCCGTGGCCGGGTCGTACCGGTCCAGACCGCTGACCATGGCCGTGCCCAGCGTCGCGAGCGAGGCGTCGACGGCGGCGAGGGCCTCGGAGACGGCGGCCCGCCGGCTGCGTGCCTGCCAGTCCTGGCCCTCGGTCACCTCTCTCAGCAGCACCGCGGCCCAGTCGCCGGCCGGAGTGGCGAGGGACGCGGCACGGGCACGGGCGGCGGAGAACGCGTCGAGCGCCGAGGACAGCCGCTGCTGTTCGGCCTCGCTCAGGCTCCGCACGGCCGCGTCGTACTCCGCGCACAGGGGATCCTGGCGCGCGGCGGCATGTGCGTCCTCGGTGGACCGCACGACCCGCACGGCCTCCTCGAAGTCACCGGGGCTCGGCAGCTCGGTGGGCCCGGGCACCTCGGCGGCCAGTGCCTGGTGGTCCGGGGTGTACGCGCGGGTGGCATGCAGCAGGCGCAGGGCCTCGTCGGCGGTCAGGGCGGGTTGCTCCTGCGGGACGAGGCCGAGCCAGTCGTATCGTCCCTTCTCCGTGGTGAGGCGCTCGGCGATCTCCTGGAGGCTGCCGCTGTAGTCGCCGATCTCCGCCTCGAAGCGATGGGTTTCCTGCTCGCGCAGCACCGCGAGGTCGCGCAGCATGGCCTGCTGAGCTGCGCGGGCCTTGGCGAGTCGGGACTGGAGCGCCTTGACCGCCTTCCAGGAGGCCTTCTCGTCATAGCCGGCGTACTCGCTGAGGATTTTGTGCACGGACGCCTCCAGCTCGCGCTGGGCGGCGGCGCCGTCCTCGGTGCGGCTCACGCACAGGTCGCGGATGGACTCCGGGAGCTTGTCCCGCAGCACGCGCAGGGCACGCGGGGTGTGGCTCGTGATGAGGACCCGCTTGCCCTGGGCCAGCAGGTCCGTGACCAGATTGGCGATGGTGTGCGTCTTGCCGGTGCCGGGCGGACCCTGGACGACGACTAGCCGGTTGGCGCGCAGGCGTTCGGCGATCGTGCGCTGCTCCTCGTTGGCGGGCAGGGCGAAGTACATCTCGTCGCTGTCGGTCGCGGTCCCGCCCTCCGCCGCCGCGAGGTCGGCCGCGGTGAGCGCGCCGCCGCGGCCCGCGATGTAGCTGAGCAGTTCGGTGGGCGGGGTGCCCGCGTCGATCTGCCGGGCGATGGCCTTGAGCGCGTCCATGGTCGAGCGGCGGCTGCGTTCACGCAGGACGAGTGCGGGGGTGAGTCCCACCTGCGGAACGTCGAGGCTGCGCGGCTTGGCGCGCTCCACGGTCGGTGCGTAGCCGCCGGCACTGTGCGCGGCGTTGACCCAGCTGCGCAGGGCGGTGTGCACGGCGTCGAGGTGTTCGGGGTCCGTCACGTCCGAGGCGTCTTCCAGTACCTCGACGATCTTCTCCCGCACGGGACCCGGCACGTGCTGGGCGCCTTCGAGCATGCCCTCTTCGAGTTCCAGTCCGGCGCCGGTCGGATCGGGGGCGGCGGTGAGCGTGCCGGTGGACGGATCGAGCCGGAGGGTGGCCCGGTGGGTGACGAGGTGTCGTTCCACCCGCTGCCCCGCGACCGTCTGCCAGGTCAGACGGCCGAGACCGAGCACGAGCTCGTAGGCCTCACCGAGGTTGGCGGCGTCTTCGTGCATCTTGTGCAGCCGGTCGTACAGCCTGACGACGGGGTCGATCGCGCGGCGCCGCTCCGCCCACGCAAGCCATTCCTGTTCCCAGGCGGCGTACAGCTTCTCGATCTTCTCCCGCTGGGGATGCTCGTCCAACTCGTGGTAGGTCTTGTCGAGCGGGATGCCCTGCGACCAGTCGGGGAACTCCGGTTCGATGCGCCGGCGCAGGTGTGGGGCGCGGGTCTGCTTGAAGTCTCGGATGCGGTTCTCGTCCACCCAGGGGGCGAGCAGAGCCTTGGGGTGCGGCGCGTCCTCGCGCTCGGGGCGGGTGACGGTCAGCCAGGCCGGCTCGTCGGTGCCGAGCATGCCTTCGATCATCACCTCGACACCGTCGTCGTCGGGCAGTTCGTCGAACCACACGGTGCCGGCCGCGCCGTCCAGCGTGCGCACGGGGCGCGTCTTCGACTCCTCCGCCTCGGCGAGGAAGCGGAAGATCTGCCGCACGCGTGCGGAGTCGAGTTCGTCGCCGGAGAGTTGAGGCGCGGGTGACGGCGTGACCTGGCGTCCCGGGCCGGCCGGCTGGGCGGGGACGGCGTCGAGCGTGGCGCGGGCGCTGTGCTGCTGCCCGGGTCCGCCGGTGGGGACGCCGAGGCCGCCGCCGGGCTCGGTGTGGGTGCCGCTGTCTCGGGACAAGGACGCGGCGCCGGTGCCGAGGGCGGCCGGCACGGCGTTCGCGGCCGTGGTGAAGGTGACGCTCTCCCGGTCGTGCGCATTCCGGAAACGGACCTCGATGTCCAGGTCGTCGGCGGTTCCGGCCGGGATGCTGTAGGCCCACGTGGCGGAGAGCCTGCGTCCCGTGCGCAAGGTGCCCTCAAGCTCGTCGTCGAGCACAACACCGCTGTGGTCGTGCACCTGACGGGCCGTCTTGCCGTACGGGCCGCCGCGCAGCAGCAGGCTGATGCCGTCCACGTCTACGGGCCGCCCGGTGCCGTTGCTCAGGTGCAGGGTGCAGCGCACCAGGTCGTCACCCGGCCGGTACCCGTGACTGTCGTCGGCGTCGGCCAGTACGTACGGCACGACATCGTCCACCCGTACGTACAGGCCGTCGTCGTACTGGTAGACGGAACCGACCGGCCGCAGGCCGTCACCCGGCACGCTCTCGTCCTGACTCACACGCCCCACCCCACTGTGTGCTGAGGGCCAGCTCATGACCCGTTCCGTGACATCTCGCCCAGCCGCCTCAAGCCGCCCACACGCCCCCCGGCGCGCGAACTTGGGTGTGAACTGAGCACACGCGGCGAGCGTATCAGCAACCCTTGACAGCACACGCCACCTTGAGGCCCGTCGGGCCGCAAGCTCGACAGCGAGTGATCAAGCAGCGATTTCAGCGCGCCCCGGCGTCACGATAGACCTCCACATCGACGATGGAAAGTCATTGACTGAGTTCACAGTTACACGGCAGGATTTCGAAGGCGTCGCCCGTGCGTTGGGCGTGACGTAAGTTCCCGGAGGAGGGCAATCGCGCCATGGACATGCAAGTGGTCGACGTCTCGCCCCAGTTGGCGGCACAGTGGCTGACCCGCAACACCAACAACCGGCCGCTCAGCAAGGGCACGGTGCAACAACTGGCCGGCCAGATCCAGCGCGGCGAGTGGCAGTTGACTCACCAAGGCATCGCCTTTGACGAGGACGGTGTCCTGATCGACGGGCAGCACCGCCTGGCGGCCATAGCCAAGGCGGGAGTCACCGTGCAGCTGACCGTCGCGCGCGGCGTGCCGCGCACGGCGTTCACCGTGATGGACACAGGCCGCAAGCGCACCGGCCGCGACGCGCTCGCCCTCGCGGGTGAGGCCAACGCGACCCACCTGGCGGCCGCCCTGCGAGGACTGCACCTTTACCGGACCGCACCGAACTCCGCGTGGAGCGGCGGATCGTCGGTCACGAGCAACGACCAGCTCCTGGATGTGCTCGGCAAGCACCCCGGTGTCCGCGACGCCCTGCAGCACGGCATCGCCATGAACCGCGGATGCCGCATCACCGTCACGGCCGCGACGATCGGCTGGTACGTCACCACCGAGACCCGGCCCGACATCGACCAGTCCGCCTGGGAGGAGGGAGTCGTCACCGGCGCGCGTCTGGAGCCGGGCGACCCGCGTCTCACGCTGCGCAACACCATGCTCAACCTGGCCCTGGGCAACGCACACCGGCGCCGCGACGACTCACGTGAGCACCTGCTCTACTACCTCAAGGCGTGGAACGCGTGGGTGGAGGGCCGCAGCATCAAGCTGCTGCGCCGCTCCCCCAACGAGACCATGCCCCGCGTCTCCAGTCGCTCGGCCCTGACATCGGCGGACAACAGCGCCTGAAGAGGCATAGATTCAGCGGACAGCCGCCCCTGGCGCGAGAAACACCGGGACATGGATGGGCCGGGCCTGTGGCACTCGGCAGGGGGACACATGGGAAAGGAGGCGCATGCGCGCCCAGGAGATCACCTTCCTCAAGCTCGTCCAAGGGGACAAGCAGTTCCAGGTCCCGCTCTACCAGCGCACGTACAGCTGGGGCAGGGAACAGCTCCAGCGGCTGTGGGAGGACGTGGGGGAGCTCGTCGAACAGCATCTGGCCGGTGAGGCGGCGGCGCCGCACTTCCTGGGTTCCGTGGTGCTCGCACCGGGCCAGATCCAGGCGGGCGGGGTGCAGAGATGGCTGGTGGTGGACGGGCAGCAGCGGCTGACCACTCTGATGCTGGCCTTCACGGCGCTGCGTGACCATCTGAAGGAGACGGGTGACGCGCGCGGCGTGGACCGGGTGCACCGCCAGATACTGGTCAACGAGTTCCACGAGGGTGCGGACCACTACCGTCTGCTTCCCACGCAGGCGGACCGCGAGGCGTACACCGCCTGCGTCCAGTCCCGGGCCGAGGCCGGCGGCAGCGACAACGTCGGGGCCGCCTACCGGTTCTTCCGCGGCGCGCTCGCCGAGGGTCATGAGGCGGGCGACGAGCGGTGGACCGCCACGGTCGAGACGGCTCTCAAGGATCTGCTGTCCATCGTGGAGATCACCGCCGAGTCCGGTGACAACGTCTACCGGATCTTCGAGTCGATCAACAACACGGGTGTCGGGCTCAGCCAGAGCGACCTGCTGCGCAACTACGTCTTCATGCTGCTGCCCAAGCGAGGCGAACGGATCTACCAGGAGCTGTGGCTGCCCATGCAGCAGAGCCTGGGCCCGAAGAACCTCGAACTGCTGGTCTGGCTCGACCTGGTGGTGCGCGGCCACTACAAGACCAAGCAGAGCGAGATCTACCGGGAACAGCAGAAACGACTCCAGCCGCTGGCCGGCGACGAGGACGCGCTGCAGCGCGAGATCGAGCAGCTGGCCGAGCGCGCCCGGAGGTTCCTCCGCATCGTCGAGCCCGCCCGTGAGCAGTCCCCCGCCCTGCGCGCGGTCCTGGAGCGCCTGGCCTCCTGGGGTGGCCAGACGCACTACCCGCTCGCACTGCACCTGCTGGACCTGCTCGCGGCCGACCGGACGACACCCGACGACGCGGCGCAGGCGCTCGGCTACGTCGAGTCCTACCTGGTACGGCGCCTGATCTGCCAGACGCCGACGACCGGCCTCAACCGGATCTTCATGGAGGCGCCGAAGGAGCTGGAGACCGACCGGTCCGCCGCCGAGGCGGTGCGGCGGTTCCTGTCCGGCCGTCGCCGTCGCTGGCCGAGCGACGAGGAACTGCGCGAGGCGATCCGCACCAAGCCGTTCTACTGGAGCGGCCGTCCTCCACAGCGCAGTTACATCCTCCGCCGTCTGGAGGAGAGCTACCGTCCCTCCGAGCCCGTGGACTTCGCCAAGGCGTCATTGAGCGTGGAGCACGTCCTGCCGCAGCGACCCGCTCCGGCGTGGTTCGACCTCCTCTCCGAGGAGACGGAGCCGAACCAGACTCCGCAGGAACTGCACGACCTGCTGGTGCACACCCTCGGCAACCTCACACTGACCGGCGACAACGGCAAGCTGTCCAACCACCCCTTCGAGCGCAAGCAACAGATCCTCGACTCCAGCGCCCTGCGCATGAACCTCGAGATCGCCTCGGCGCAGCGCTGGGGCAAGGCGGAGATCCTGGCGCGTGCCGACCGCCTGTCCGAGCGCGCGGTGAACCTGTGGCCCGGGCCGATCGGCGGGGTCAAGCCGGCCGGTGAGGAGTCCCCGGGCTGGGCCGAGCTGCGGGCCGCGCTGGTGGCGATGCCGAGCGGCACGTGGACCACGTACGGCGACGTCGCCGAGCTGATCGGCAGCCACCCGGTGGCCGTCGGAGCGTACCTGGGCGGCAACTCGACGGTGATCGGCGCCTACCGGGTGCTCACCTCGGAAGGCAAGATCTCCCCTTCCTTCCGCTGGGCGGACGGCGACGACCGGCAGCCGCCGCAGGAGCTGCTGACGAGCGAGGGCGTGCGCTTCGACACCTGGGGCCGGGCGCACCGCTCGCAACGCCTGACCGCGGCGGAGCTGGCGACGCTGCTGGGGAAGGACGTGGCACAGCCCGCGGCGCACGACCCGCTCCCCGAGGGGGAGGACGCGGCGGCGGCCGAGCGCTTCGGCGCGCAGCTGCAGGAGCACTGGCCGGACGCGCACCCCGGCGTCATGGGGGCCCTCGATTTCTGGCGCCGGCAAGGCGGTTACCTCAACTACGGCCGTCATGAGGAGACCAGTTGCTTCCCGATGCTGGACGCCGGGACGAGCCGTAGCCCCCATCTGCTCTGGCCGGTCGCGATCTACCCGGTGAGCGGCACGGTCGAGGTGGTCTTTCAGCACCTGAAGTCCCGCACGCCCTTCGACGACACCGAACAGCGCCGGGAACTGCTGAACCGCCTGAACAAGATCGACGGCGTCGACCTGCCCGAGGCGAAGCTGGAGCTGCGCCCGTCCTTCCCGGTGACGGTCTTCGCCGAGCACGGTGACGAGATCTGCGAGGTGCTGGACTGGTTCGTGGGGGTGGTGGCGCTGGATCTGGCGCGGCGGGACTGACTGTGGTCGGGCACACCGATAGGGGGATCATCCGTGCGGTTAATGAACGACCTTGCGCTGGCCCGCAACGACGGGGCGCGCGTGGAGAAGACAGGCACAACCTGTTCGGGCGTGCTCTCCCGGGCAAGCGCCATCGAATGGGAGCTGCGGCTCCCCGGGCAGCCGGTGCTGACTGTGCATGACAACCATTGGGCGAATGGCGAGCGGGACGTCGTGCTCTACAAGCCCACCGTTGTCCCGGAAATGCCCGCAGCCCTCTCCAACCTGCACAACAGGCTACGCTCGGGGATCTACACCACCGAGAGGCGTGGGGAACTACGCATCATGGTGTTCCCCACCTATGTGGACAGGCAGGACAGGCCGCGGGTCAAGAAGTCCCTCACGACAGCGGATCTCGCCGACCAAGTGGGGCTGACCCGGCTCCGGGAGCTGACCGCCCGGGAGGGCGTCAGCCTGGGGCCCGCCTTCGACCGCCCGAATCTGCCTCTGGTGGACCTCGACGATCCGCAGCACGAGAAGCCACTGCAGCACGCCTTGTTCTTCCCCGCAGCGGATGACGAGACACCTGTGGTGGCCTTCACCTGCTTCAAGATCGTGCCCGTACTGCGGCACATCGACTGGCTGTCGCCGGACGACGACTGAGAGAGGGATGCCTGTGCCGGACGGGGCATGCAGGGGAACGGTGCACGGGCTCAAGGGCCACACCGTCTGCTTCACGGGCCGGGTTCTCGTCGACGACGTGTGGACGGTCAGAGCCACCTGCGCCAAGAGAGCCGGGCAGCGAGGCGCGGTCCCCAAGACCGACTTCTCGCGGAAGGTCACCCTCGTCGTCTACGGCGATCTGGCCAGCAAAGTCGTGACGGACGACCGTCGCGCCTACAGCAGTACGCTCGTGGACGCCGAGGCCGAGCGCAGCCGGGGGCGGCATGTCTGTGTCGTGGACGCGGACGGCTTCTCCAAGTTACTCAAGGGACGTCCCGCGCCGTGCCTGGAGCTGAGAAAGGCGCGTGCCGGACGCGTACGTCCCGTCGCAGCCGATACGACCGAGGGCGGTGGCGTTCTCGGCGCCCCTCTGCGCGTACGGCGCACGGGCCGACGCCTGTCCGGTGATCTGGCGCTGGACCTCAGCACTCTCGACAAGGCGACGACCGCACACGAAGCGACAGTCGGTGCGCTCATCGCATACCTGTCGCGCCAGGGCGTCGAGGCACGTGCCCACGCTCCCGGCGCCCCCCAGTTCGACGCCGGATGGTCTCGCGGTGAAGAGGTGTTCGTCGCCGAGGTCAAGAGCCTGACCGGAGCACGTGAGGAACAGCAGATCCGCCTGGGCATCGGACAAGTCCTCGACTACGCACACCAATTGTGGAGCATGCACCCCAATACCGTTCTACATCCGGTTCTGGTCCTCGAGAGGCCCCCGTCCTTGGCCCGTTGGGCCGCACTGGCCGGAAGTGTCGGTCTGCGGCTCGCCTGGGCACCCGCCTTCGCCGGCCTCTGACCGGCCGAGAACCCCACTATCGTCTGGTTGACGATAAAGAGGTCAGTGTGCCAAGCTGACGCCCCATCAATCCCGATTCCCTTCTGCGCCTGCCGCGTGCCGCGTGCCGCCGACCGTATGGAGTCCCATGTCCAGCACACACATACCGAACCCCAGCCTGGACGCCCGGGGCACCGATCGTGCCGCCGGGGTGCTGCTCGGCGCGGCCGTGGGCGACGCACTCGGCGTGCCGTACGAGTTCCAGGCGACGCTGCGCGCAGACCAGCAGCCGCAGATGATCGGTGGCGGGCTGGGACCGTACGAGCCCGGCGAGTACTCCGACGACACCCAGATGCAGGCCTGCATCGCCGAGGTGGCGGCGACCGGCGCGGATCTGCGTAGCCCCCAGTCTCTCGACGCGATCGCCCGCAACTTCCAGCGTTGGCTGAGCGAGGGGGCCTCTGATGTCGGCTCCCAGACCAGAACCGTTCTGAACGCAGTCGCCGGAGGGTCCGAGAGACCTGGTGCGGCGATGGCGGAGGCCGCCCATCGTTTCAGCGCCGGCAACGACCGCAGTGCCGGCAACGGCTCGCTGATGCGCACCGGGATCGTCGCCCTGGCCCACCTCGCTGATGCCGCCGCGATGGCCGAGGCTGCCGTCGCCGTCAGCGCGCTCACCCACCCGGACCCCGACTGCGCCGACGCCTGTGTGCTGTGGTGCTCGGGTATCCGCACCGCGGTGCTCGACGGGACGTTCGACGGCGTCCGCGCCGGCCTGGACCTCCTCCCCGCGGAGCGCCGGGGCGTGTGGGCGCAACGGCTGGACGAAGCGGAGGCCCACCCACCGCACCACTTCTCCCACAACGGCTGGGTGATCCATGCTCTGCAGGCCGCCTGGTCGGCCATCACCCGCACCGGGGTTCCCGAGCTGAACCCCGCCGAGGGAAGCTTCCCCGCGCAGCACCTACGTCTCGCCCTGGAAGCGGCGGTCCGGGCCGGCACCGACACGGACACCGTCGCGGCGATCGCCGGCGCCCTCCTCGGTGCGCGCTGGGGCTGTTCCGCCGTCCCGCTGGAGTGGCAGCGGGACGTGCACGGCTGGCCCGGCCTCACCGGGGCCGATCTGGTCCGGCTGGCCGCGCTCACCGCCCGCGGCGGCAGCGACGACGCCGCGGGCTGGCCCTCCGCCGCGCGCATGCCCGTCTCGTCCTCCACCCCCCACGGCTTCACCGTCGCCCACCCGCACGACGCCGGGGTGGTGCTGGGCAATCTGGCCCTGGCCCAGGGTACGGAGGCGGTCCCGGTTGACGCCGTGGTCTCTCTGTGCCGCATCGGCTCCGACCCGATCCTGGCCGGCGCCGACGTCGAGCATCTGCGCGTCTGGCTGGTGGACAGCCAGGGAGAGAACGCCAACCTCCACTACGTGCTGGACCAGGCCGCCCGTCAGGTGCTGCGACTGCGTCAGGAGGGCAAGCGGGTCCTGCTCCACTGCGTTGCCGGACAGAGCCGCACACCGGCCGTCGCCGCGCTCTACAGCCATCTGGCCACCGGCACCGATCCCAAGACCGCGCTGTCGGACTTGCGCGAGGTGCTGGTGCACGGCTGGCAGCTGTCGGCGCATCCCGAGCTGCACGACGCGGTGCTCGACCTGGCCGCGGGCAGCCGCTCCGGCGGTGGCTCTGCGCGGATCCGGGAGGAGGACCGGACCACCGGCCACGAGGGGGTGGAGGGCACGGTCGGAGAGCGGAAGTGGGCCAGGGAATTCCTGAAGGAGAAGAACGCGATGTCCCGAGTGCGCGGGTTGCTGCTCGGTCTGGCTCTGGGGGACACGCTGGGCGCCGCTCGGGGCAAGTTGCCGGCCGACGGCACGCTGCGGGCAGGAGTTAGCACCCAGCTGGCCTGCTTCACCACCGAGGGCGTGATCCGTGCCTTCGTGCGCGGCAAGCACAAGGGGATATGCGCTCCGAAGGGAGTGGTGTGGCACGCCTACTGCCGGTGGGCGGCCTTGCAGGGGCTGAAGGCGAAGCGGTGGTCCTGGCCCGACGACAAGCCCGACGGCTGGCTCGCCCAGGTTCCCGTGCTGGCCGAGCGGCGCGGTTCGGCACCGGCGACGGTGGCCGCTCTGGCCAAGACGGAGAACGGCATAGTGGAGAAACCTACGGCCAGCCGCGGCTGCCACGCCCTCACCCGTACCCTGCCTGTCGCTGTGGCCGTCGCCGGTACCGACCGGGCGTACTGGGCCGGACAGGCCCGCCAGTTCGCCACCCTCACCCACGGCGACCCGGTCGCGCACTCCGCGGCGGCCCACGCTGCCGTACTGGTCAGCTACTGCCTGACCGCGGCCGGCGAGCGGCCGGAGGTGCGGCAGGCGTTGAGGGACGGCGTCCGCGCCCTCACCCGCACCGACGCCCTGACCGGCAGCGAACTCGAGCAGCTCGAAGCGGCACTCTCGCAGGCAGCCGATCACCCCGCGGACCCTGGACGGCTCGCGCGGCTCGCACCGGACGCCACGGCGCCCTCGGCACTGCTCGGCGGCCTGTATGTCGCCGCTTCCTTCCCCGACCGAGCCGAGGTGGGCGCCGCGCTGCGCTTCGCCGCCGGAGCGCCGGACGGCGACTCGGTCGCCTGCGTGGCCGGGGCGCTACTCGGAGCGCTGCACGGCGCGGAGGCGCTGCCCGTCGATCTGATCAGCCGCCACGAACTGGCCTGGGTCCTCGACACCCTTGCCCGCGACCTCGTCGCCCAGCTCACCGACTCCCCCAGCGGCGGCGAGTACACCGCCGGCTGGGACCCGCATTGGTGGGACCGCTATCCCGGGTGGTGACCAGAGGCAGCGGTCCCGTCAGCGGCCCTCTGGCCGTCACATGGCAAAAGAGCGGCAGCCGCGGTGCGCAGCAGGCGGACGAGTTCAGGTGTGTCGGCCGCGGGGTCGTGCGCGTACAGGAGGTTGCTGGCGAGCATGGCCCGTTCCGCGGTCGTGCCCTGCAGAAAGTCCGCCGAGCCGGCCAGCCGCTCCGCCCAGGCCGGAACGGCGGCCCTCCATTGGACCCGTTGCTGCTCGAGAGCGAGTTCGGCCCGCCTGGCCCGCGCCTTGGTGAGGGCGCGCCGGATGTAGACGGACTGCACGGGGCAGTCGGGGCCGAACATGCTGCGGGCGAGGTCCGCGCCCCGACGGTCCTGAGCCGAGGGCGTCTGAGCCGCCAGGTATTGCTCGTCGTTCAGCAGGGCCTCGCGCAGCTGCTTTCCCCACCACTTGAGGTGGGGAAAGGAAGCCCGCTCTTCCCGCACGGCCCTGATGTCCCGCTCCCACGCCTTCAGTCGGCGGCCGAGCTCCTCCGCCCAGTCGGCCTGGACCTGGTGACGATGCACCTGGTGGCGAGAGCGGAACAGTGCGGTGAAACCACTCAGTTCGTCATCGCGCCGCGCCGCCTCCGCCCGCACATGCTTCAGACCGCGCAGACCGGGATGCTTCAGGTCGCCCGCTCCGTCAAGGCGCCTGGCCCAGCCGCCGTGATACCGCTCGATCAGGACTTGATCAGGCTGCTGGTCAGCGACCTCCAGCAAGAACAATTCGCGGTCGTTCCAGTCGACGATCGATGTGCGAGCGCCTTCCGGGGCCCGGCCCGGCCCGCCGGGGCGGGGCTCCGCGATGACCTCGATGCCGGGCCGGTCGCGGCCTGCGCGGACAGCCGCCGGGTCGTCCAGCAGAGCGTGCAGCCCGGCGAGCAGCAGGTCAAGTTTCTCCGCCACCGACCGCTGGTCCTCGAACCATTCCAGGGCGCGATCGCTGGCCTGCACCTGGACGCTGAAGCTGCCGTCGCTGCCGAGGAAGTCGGATCCCGGAATGCATCCGTAGGCGGCGAGTTCTTCGGTGGCCGCCTTGATGACGCAGGCGTCCCGGTCCCTCGGAGAACCGGGCACAGCCGGTACGGGCAGGGAGAAGGTCAGAGTGTCCACGTAGGTGGCGTTGCCCGGCAGCCCCAGATCGTCGTACAGCTCGATGGTGTACTCACCTGGGCCGACGCTGCCGATGTAGGCACTCACCCAGCCATAGACGCGACAGCCGCCGTCGCCCTCGTCGTACTCTTCTCCGTCACCCTCGTCATCCCCTGCGCCCATAGGACCCTCCACGGAGTCCATCGCCCAGGCCTTCCATGCCTCATCCGGATCGCCACCTGCGGCCTCCAGCCAGCCGTTGGGGTCAGCCAGACCGTGGTGGACGGCAGCGGAGGCGAAAGGGACGGCGTCACGGGCACGGGTTCCGACGATGTCCGGGTCGATGCCCGCACGAACCAGGGTGTCGACGTCTTCGAGACTGCACCCCAACTCGAGGAATCTCACTCTGGCGGCGTCGTTCCCACCCATGCCCAAGCCCTCCCACTCCGCTGATGCGGACGACCTGATCGGTCGCCGGATGACCGGGTAGCCCGCCACCCCCGTGAGGCAACCGTTGTCAAAGGCCATCAGTATGGGCTGCCGTGCGCTGAGTTCACAACGATTAGCCACCTGAATCGAGACTCAGGCTGTCCATCGGCGCGCGGGAGGCATAGGCTCGCCCAGCAGTACATGGCCGACGGGGAGGGGACCGCCCATGCGGAAGGGCAGTCACGCATACGAACAGGCGCTGGACGCTCTGGTCGGGATTCTGCGGGACCGAGCGCGCCAGGGGGCGGAACCCTTGCAGTACGGGCAAGTGAGCAACGAACTCCAGCGGCTCGATCATCAGGTGGCGGCCCACGAGGGGCCGATGCCTCACCTGTTGGAAGACGCCTCCGCTCGCGAGAATGCGGACGGCTCGTTGCCCATGCTGTCGGCGCTGGAGGTGCCGCAGGAGACGCGCATGCCGTCCGGCGGCTTCTTCAAACTGGCCCGCCGTGCTCCGTACCGACCCACTGGCGACGACGTGGAGCTCTGGGTCAACGAGCTGAGGGCCCTCGCGGCGCACCACGCCCGCCGTTGATGCCTCACCGCGTCAGCACACAGAAGCATTACAGCCCTGCCTGCTCGCCGCAGCCGACCTGTCGCGCCGGTGAGTCTGCTCCAGCTGTGCTCGCCGCGTCTTCGGACCTCCCAATTCCTCTGACATGCCATCAGTACGCGTGCATGCTGGGGCAGATCAACAATTCAAGGAAGTAAGCGTGAGCGAGAACGGCTCCGGCGGAAGAGTCCAGCCCGCCCGCCCCGGCGATCCCACCGGCATAGGCCCGTACCGCATCGTCGGTCGGCTCGGCGCCGGAGGCATGGGCACCGTCCACGCCGGAGTCACCTCCGACGGAATGCGGGTGGCGGTAAAGGTGGTCCACCCCGAGCATGCCCAGGATCCCGAGTTCCGGGCCCGGTTCAGGCGTGAGGTGCAACTGTCCTCCCGGGTCGCCGGGCCGCACCTCGTCCCGCTGCTCGCCGCAGATCCGGACGCGCCGACGCCGTGGCTGGCCACCGCCTACGTGCCCGGGCCGACGCTGAACCAGCACGTGAGCGCGCACGGGCCCCTCTACGAAGGAAGCCTGTACGCTTTCGCCGCCGCCACGGCACAGGCGCTGGCCGCCATTCACGCCGCGGGAGTGGTCCACCGCGACGTAAAGCCGCAGAACGTCCTCCTCACGCCCTCCGGGCCCCGTGTGCTGGACTTCGGCATAGCCCACGCCGCCGACGGCACCAGCGTCACCCGGACCGGGGTGATGACCGGCACCCCTGGCTGGATCAGCCCCGAGCAGTACCGTCAGGGCACCGCTGGTCCGGCCGGCGACGTGTTCGCCTGGGGAGCGCTCGTGGCCTACGCGGCCACCGGGCGGCTGCCGTTCGGGGCGGGCGCACCCGACGTGGTGGCCTTCCGGGTGATGTCGGGTGAGGCGGATCTGGACGGCGTCCCCACCGCCCTGCGCGGGATCGTGGAGAGGGCTCTGTCCCAGGAACCCGGTGCCCGCCCGTCGGCCGCCGAAGCCGCCCGTGAGTGCGCGGTCCGGCTGGCCTCCGAGGCGACCCAGGTGAGGAGCGCCGGCTCGGGACCGGCGACGGCCGTGGACATGGTCGCGGCGCTGTGGGACGTGCCGGCCGGGGAAGATCCGTCATGGCACCTGACCGCAGGCTGGAAGCAGCCGAGGAAGCGGCTGGTCGCCGGCCTGGTCCTCGCGGCGGGCGTCATCGGCGGCCTGGCCGGAGGAGTGGCTGCGCTGATGCCCCGAGACACGGGGACCGACGCGCCCGCATCGTCGTCGGCCTCGGCCTCGTCGTCCTCCTCGGCCGGATCCGCGCGACCGTCCGCGAAGACGGTGAAGGGCGGCGCGGCGGCGGCTCAGCGGTCCGCGAGCGGCGACTCGGCGACCGCGGAAAGCTGGAGCCAGGCGCGAGGGGCTCAGGGCGCGGGCGAGCACGACGTGGCGCGCGCGGTCCTGCACGACGAGGGTGTCGTCGCCCAGGAGCTGAGCGACGGCGCCGACTTCTCCCCGGAGACCGTGCGGTTCCACGAGTCGCGCCAGGAGGTCTACCTCTCGTACACGCTCAGCTCCGACGAGCAGGGCGCGATGTACGCGGAGACGGAGATCGCCAGGAACATGTGTCTGACGGCGCGGGATGTCGTACTCCGTCTGCACCCGGATCTTCCGTACCGCCGTTACGTGATGGTGAAGGACGAACCGGGCCAGGACCCCGAGGTCACCTGGCAGGACGACTTCGTCGCCAACTCCAAGTGCCAGGTGGCGGCCGACGACGGCACCGATCAGAACCCGGACGGCAACGCGCAGGACTGGACACCGGACGAGGACGGCCTAGGCCAGGCGATGATCCCCAGCACCGACGGCGACGAGATCCGGGTCGCCGACCACCTCACCCGGAGGATCATCCAGCGGAGCAACTCCATGCGCCAGGACCTCGGCACCGACCGCGTGCTCGGCAACGCGGAGATCAAAGTGGGCTTCGACCCCGGCAACTCGGTGATGTACGTCTGGTCGGACTACGCACCGTGGAACGAGGGCAAGGCCGAGTCATGGGCGGCCATGACCGCCGGCGAGGCGTGCCGGGCTCTCGTGGCTCAACGGGAGAGCGCGGGTGACGCGTGGCCGTACTCGCGCTACGCCGTGGCGCAGATCGGCGGAAACCACTACTTGATGATGCGTTGGGGCGACGCCACCACGGGGGCCGCCTGCCCTTCCTGAGTCATTCATCTATGGGACGCTTATCGATGCTCGGAGCTTGCCGTTGTCGTAGCCGCGGTCAAGCCGAACCGCCCGGCTCGAGTCCCGGGAGCGGCGTGGGCGCACAGGGCGGATCACTTCGCTCTTCGCTTCGGCTGGGAGCGGTCCAGCCCAGGCAGCGGCCGAGCGCCCCTCAAGCGGTCCTTGGTCCCTCCCCTTTTGGGCTGGGCCTTACCACCCTCTCTGGTGCCCGATGTGGTCTTCGCCTTGCTTCCCGCCTTGCCCGTCGCCTGCGCCCTCTCCTGGCGTGTCTTGCCGGCTTGCGCCCTGGGGCTGGGCTTGTGCGTTCTCAACCACTGACGAGTGGCCTCCATCTCCTCGCGCAGCTCAGCTCGGTACCGCTCCGGCATTCGGGCCAGCACCGCTTCCGCCCGGCGGAGGAAGCCCTCAGCCCGTCTGGGAGCGTCCAGTCGCCGGACGGCGCGGAGCGCGGCCGCGATCTCGGCGCTCGCCTCGCTCGGCTTGCTCTGCCTGCCGACCTGACGGGCAGGTCCGTCCACGCGCCGGGCGATGACCTGGCGCCGCTCGGCCTCCTGCATCGCCAACTTCCCGTCGGCGTTGATCAGGAGCCTGAGAGGAGCCGTGCGGGGAGTCACGCCGTGGACGGCGAAGGCGCGCTCCGTCTCACGTTGACACCATCGCTTGAGGACCGCCGTCGTCGCGGGAACGCCATAGCGGAGCGCGGCGATGACTTCCGAGACATAAGGCGGTGGGTCGCCGTCCTCGGTCCGCAGCAGGGCTGACAACAGTGGACCTTCTTCGTCGGTACGGCCGCGCTCCACATCGATCAACAGCTCGACACGCTCCGCTGCGGGAACTCTCAGCACGTCGACACCGGCTATACGGGACAGTGTCTGCCAGGTCGGCCGAGTCCGGTTCCGCGCCGCGTTCACCAGCGTTTCCCTGAGCAGGAGCACCAGTTCTTCGCGCGAGCGCGGCCCCTGGGCGTCGGTCGACTCCGACTCCTGACGCACCGCCGGACGGGATACATTGTGTGGACGACGCGATCCGGCTCCCGGGATCCGCAGACCGTCGGGCGTCATCGCGCAGGCGGCAAGCGGCACCCACTCGGTGCTGTGGCGGGCGCCTTCCGCCCGGAGACTGATGTGTCGGCTCGCGCCCTGCGTCTCGAAGCGGAACCGAAGCAGGTAACCGATCTCCTCGCGCAGCTCCTCCATCGTCTCGGGGTGGGCCGAACCGGGGCCGAAGACCCAGTCGAGGGTGGACGTTTCCCGGCTCAGGCGCGTACGGGTCTCCCTCCACTCGGTGTGCGGCAGGTTGCTGAACTGGAAGCGCACATGCTGTTTCGCCTGCCCGATTCGGTAGTCGACGGCATCGCCGGGGCCGGAACCGAGGTTGCGCGAAGTGGCCTGTCCCTTCAGCTTGTACCGGCCTGCCCAGGTGGCGAGTTCGTCCTTGATGAAGAGGTGATCTGCGCTGGCCGCCCCGGTGGCGACGCGGTGGCAGGACGTGTGGGGGCGGTGGGCGAAGTGGCACACCTTGTCACGGCAGAGACGGTCGGAGAGTTCATGGCCACAACCGCCCAGCTGGGTACCGCACCAGTACGTGTAGCGGGGGTGTCGCCGCCGCCAGTGGGCGAGTTCGTCCGCGTCCGTGGGCAGGATGATCGCCCTACCGGAATTCCGGCTCCCGATCACGGCTGTCTGCACGAGCCTGCTGTCCGAACCGATCACGCCTGTCCCCTGGAACATGCCCTCGCCTCCTGGGCGCGGCGCAAAGTTGAGCAATGGCCAGCCCAGTATGTGATCCATGCACTAAGTTCACAAGGTCTTGCTAGGCGGAGAATGGTGACGGGGGGACGGTAGGCCAGTCGCTGACGCGCCGACAGGCAAAGCATCAGCGGCCCGATGGGGCGCATGGGCGCATACCTCAACTCTCGCATGCTCTCTACCCATTTGGCGTCGCTCCTCCCATACTGCCCAACAAGGGGCAGGCCCGGATCCCTCATCGGGCCCAGGGGGGGCGGGGGACCATGTCTGATGCACACCTTCGGTGGCTCCGAGACGCCGTGTCCGCGTTCGGAGCCGAATGCAAACACAATCTGGCCGGGCCAGGGGACCGCGAGGCCGCGATCCGCAGCCCGTTGGAACAGCTGTTCCGTACCGTGGGCACGCACTGCGCCCGGCCCGATGTCACCTGGTATCCCGAGACCCGCGTTCCGCACCTCGGGGTCCGCCCCGACTGGGCTGTGCGCGTCGGCGCGGACATCACCGGATACATCGAGTTGAAGCGCTCGGACGGAAGCATCGACCCCGAGCGCTTCACCGGCCACAACAAGCGGCAGTGGGAGCGCCTGCGCGATCTCCCCAATCTTCTCTACACCAACGGCACCCACTGGCGGTTGTACCAATACGGCGTGCAGGTGGGCGACGAGGTCGTGTTCTCCGGGTCCCTCACGAGTGCCGGGGAGAAACTCTCAGCCGACGACCTCGGCGCCTTCGACGCGCTCACCAAGGCGGTGCTCTGGTGGGAGCCTACGAGAATCCACCGCGTCTCGGTCCTGGTCCGGCAACTCGCCCCGCTGTGCCGGTTGCTGCGCGAAGCCGTACGCGAGCAGCTGCGCGCCGAAGCCCACATCGCCCCGGCCTCGGGTTCCGCGAACGTCTCGTCCGCCGACCGCCCCTTCACCGGCCTGCGGAGCGACTGGCGCAGGCTGCTCTTCCCCACGGCCGACGACGCGACCTTCGCGGACGGCTATGCCCAGACCGTCACCTTCGCCGTGCTGCTCGCCCACACCGAGGGCATACCCGTCACCGGCACGAGCTTCCACGAGATCGGCCGCCGCCTCAACGCCGGCCACGCACTCATGGGCAAGGCCCTCCAGCTGCTCACCGACAGCGTCAACGAACGCTTCGAGGTGACCCTGCACCTCCTGGCCCGGACCATCGCAGCCGTCGACTGGGACACCATCCGGGACGGCGACCGCGACGCCTACCTCCACCTGTACGAGTCGTTCCTCTCCGTCTACGACGACGGTCTGCGACAGCGCAGCGGCTCGTACTACACCCCACACGAGGTGGTGGCAGACATGGTGCGCCTGGCCGAGGACGTGCTCCGCACCCGCCTGGGCCGGGCGCGGGGCTTCGGCGACGAGGACGTCCACATCGTCGATCCCGCGATGGGCACGGGAACGTACCTCCACACCGTCATCGACCGCGTCGCCCGCCAGGCCGCCGAGCGGCAGGGCGAGGCCATGGCACCCGACGCGATCGGCCGCCTCGCCGAACGCCTCTACGGCTTCGAGCTCCAGATGGGGCCGTTCGCCGTGGCCGAGATGCGCACCACGGACCTGCTCCGGAAACACGGTGCGACACCGCCGCCGCACGGGCTGAACCTCTTCGTCACCGACGCCCTCGACGATCCCTTCGTCCAGGAGGAGCAGTTCGTCTACACCTACGCGGCGATCTCGGAGTCACGCGCCCGCGCCAACCACGTCAAGGCGAACGTCCCGGTCACCGTGGTCATCGCCAATCCTCCGTACGACGACAAGGCCGAGAACCGCGGGGGCTGGATCGAGAAGCGCGTCAAGGGGCAGGGCCGCCCGCCACTGGACGACTTCCGTCATCCGGGAAACGGCCGGTACGAGCACGCGCTCAAGAACATGTACATCTACTTCTGGCGTTGGGCCACCTGGAAGGTCTTCGACGCCCACGCGGACGCCCGGCACGGCGTCGTCTGCTTCATCACCCCGTCCGCCTTCGCCACCGGCCCGGCAGGGCGGGGCATGCGCGCCTATCTGCGCAGGACGTGCGACGAGGGGTGGGTCATCAACCTGTCGCCGGAGGGGCAGCGGGCAGAGGTAGCCACTCGCGTGTTCCCGCACGTCGCCCAGCCGCTGTCGATCTGCTTCTTCGTCCGGCGCGCGGATCACGACTCCACCGGAGCCGCACGCATTCACTACCGGGCCCTGCACGGCAGGCGCGCGGAGAAGCTCGCTCGCCTCGGCGAACTGACCCTGGACGACGAGGGCTGGCGCGATGCGCATGCAGAGGGGGTACGGCCTTTCACGCCGGCGGCGTTGTCGGGGTGGGACGACTATCCGGCTCTGGACGAGGTGTTTCCGTGGGGCAGTCTTGGCATCACAACGAACCGGTCGTGGGTGACCTCTCCGTCCGAGGTGGTCCTGCGGCAACGATGGGCCCGACTCATGGGAGAGTCGGATCCCGCTGAGAAGGCGCTGCTGTTCAAGGAGACGGAAAGCCGTCAACTCCACTCGCACCCAGCAGCGCTACCAGGATTCACGCACTCCAACAAAACCATCTTCGAGGAGAGTGATTTCGACCCACAGCTCTTGCAGATCGCACTGCGCAGTTTCGACCGTCAGTGGCTCATCGCCGACAACAGAGTCATCGATCGTCCTCGGCTCGAGCTGTGGGAGTCTTTGCAGCCGGGCCAGTTGTTCCTCAACCAACAGAGCAGCCACGAGATCAGCAGCGGCCCCGCTCTCATCGCGACCGCGCTGTTGCCGGACACCCACCACTTCAACGGCCGTGGCGGGAGAGTGCACCCCGTTCTCCATCCGGACGGCACGGCCAACGTCCCCACCGGCCTGCTCCGGTACCTGGCGGACGCTCTGGGCCTCAGCGAGGTGACCGTGCACGACCTGGCCGCCTACGCGGCGGCCGTCGCCGGGCACAGTGCGTTCACTGAGCACTTTGCCGAGGAGCTCCTCACCGCCGGAGTCCGGTTGCCGCTCACCCGCGCCTCGGAACTGTGGCAGGAGGCAGTCCGCATCGGTCACGAGTTCCTGTGGGCGGCGACCTACGGCGGGCACGCCATCCCCGGCAAGGCGCAGAGGTCAGGTGAGGACGGTGTCCGCTTTCCCCCGGGCGACCCCAGGCAGGTGAAGTACGAGACACACATCGGAACCGACGTACCCGAGAGTCTGACGTACGACGAAGAGCGCAACGCACTGAAGGTGGGGCCAGGTGTTTTCACGGGGGTACCACCGGGCGTCTGGAACTACGAGGTCGGTGAGATGCGCATCGTCAGGAAGTGGTTCGGTTACCGGAAGGCGTCCCCCACCAGCCGGAGGACGAGCCCGCTCGACGACATCCATGTGCAGTCATGGCCGAGTCCGTGGACCGAGGAGCTGATCGATCTTCTGTCCGTACTGCGGCGGCTGGTCGACCTCGCCCCGGCACAACAGGCCGTCACCGCGAAGATCATAGACTCGCCGGTGATCACCAGGGCCGATCTCACCTCGTCGGGGATTCTCCCACCGCAGTCCCGTGCGAATCGGGCCCGGCAGCGCGTCGTTCTGGATTTCGACGATCCGGAACAGCCGTGAGCCGGTCCTACTCCCCGCCGGATCCGGCTGCGTGCGCCTCGGCCTGTTCCAAGGTCCACGCCCCCTCCGCCAGCCGCCTCAGCGCGTAGCCGGCGGGGCGGGGCGCCGTGCCGCGTGCGACCGTGTCCGCGAAGGACATGACCGCTCTCAGCCGCGCCGCCAGCTCGTCGCACTCCGCCCCGCGCAGAGCGGCAGCACCCTTCAGGGTGAGTCCGAGCATGCCGTGATCAACGCCCCTCTGCTCCACCAGCCCGGCCCACAGCAGTGCAGGCAGGGCATCCCGCACATCATCCGTGTCAAGATTCCTGACCGCGTAAGACGCCATATCCGCATCGGGAACTGGGAGGTCGCAGAGGTCCAGCTCCCGCAACAGACGGTGATGCAGGGGTGACAGAGTGCCGGTGGGAACGAGCATGCTTTCCAGTATGGCCCGCACCGTTGGCCCCGGTGGCCGCGATGGCCCCGCGCGTCCATGATGTCCACGAGGGCGGGGTGCCCGGCCTGCAGGGAAAGGAGTCAGGGCTGACGCACCATCTCCATCTGGCCTGATCGGGATACGACACCCGGCCTCTGTCGTGTCCCGTGAAAGACGTAGTTCCGCGAACGCCGGGCCTGAAGTAAGCGCACCTCTGCGCCAGTTCCAACGCGCGCAAGTGCCGCGATACGCAACACTCGAACCATGGAAACAGGCGGGAAAGCCGGGGCAGCCATCCTGCCCGCCGGGAGCACCGTTCCCGGCCGTGACGACGTACTCGGCCAGGCGATCCCGTTCGACCGGGCGCGTTGGCTGTCTCTGCTGCCCGGCTCCGGCTGGTGGCCAGGAGAACTCGACGCGTGCCCGATCGTCTCAGGCAGAGCGCGAGTTGACCGCAGCACGGTGTTCGACATCTCTCGCCGTGCGGACACCATCGAAGGTCGACGACACCTTCTGACTGCCTCGCTGGTCTGGGGCAGCGGAACCAAGGCCCGGTCGGTCGCCCGGCACGCGCGCATCTTCGCGGCGTCCTCGGTCTCCGACATCGACACACGCCTGGCCGCCGCCCTCGACGTGCTGCGGCGGGAGGGTGCGGTCAGCGCGTATGTCGCCTTCAACAACGGCGAGCGGATCAGGTTCCTCGGACCGGCGTTCTTCACCAAGCTGCTGTACTTCGCCGGTCACGATCACCCGGTGGGACCTTGGCGTCCGCTGATCCTGGACAGTGTCGTCGCGCGGGCACTGAGAGCCGCCGACACCGAGGTGAAATGGCCCGGGGGTGGCTGGACAACACCGCGGTACACCCGGTATCTGTCGTTGGCCCACGCCCATGCGGGAGAGGCACGGGTGCTGCCAGACCAGGTCGAGGCCGCGCTGTTCTCCCACGGCAGACACCCGTCCTGACACCCGCCTCGCCGCAACTCAAGAGGTTCATCAAGTCACTGTGCGGGAGGGATCAGGAGTGCGGGTGGTCCAGAGGCGAGCAGCCCGCGGATCTTCGTGGTCGCGGTTGTTCCCTGGTCAACCGACCGTGAAATCTCGCGGGCCTGAACATCGAAGCGACGTTTACTGAGTCGAATCCTCCAGGCCAGCACCGGAGGACATCTCGTCCTCACGATCACCGCTGTCCCAGCTCGACGGGGGTTCTCCGAAGATGGAGCGCGCCGACTTGATCGTCAGTCGCCCGGAGACGTGGTTGCCGCCGGCGCCGAGCGCGGCACCGACGCCGAGCGGCACCTGCTTGCTCAGCACCAGGACGCCTTGCTTGGTGCCGTACTTGGTGATGAACCGCGGCCCCAGCACCTTGTTGGCCTTGTTGATCGCACTCATCGGGATCGCACTGACGATGCGCCTTGCCCAGTAGGGGCCGGTGCGCCCGATGGTTTTGTCCAGGGCCTTCTTCGCTCCGTCGCCGAGGAGGACGGTCAGGGCCAAGAGCCTGCGTCGTTCGAGGTCCTCAGGATGCAGGCCGTGGACCTCGGCGAGCGCCAGCGTGTAGAGCACCGACGCTTCGGTGAAGACCATGACATCGGCCAGAGCCGTCGGTATCCCGGCGCCGGGCACGATCCCCGCCGCGCCGGACGCGCCTCCGGACGCGGTGACGCCGGCGAGATAATAGCGATCCAACCGACGGATCAACTCCTGAGGAGTGTCGTCGGGGTGCACCCGCCGCAGGCGCTCGACGTTCTTCATCGCCAGCGGCTGCTGGGCGACCAACGCCGTGTCGAGAGCCTGCTGGATCAGGTTCTTGGCGTCATCGGCCTTGCTCATCGGGGTTTCTGGTCCTTTCGAGATGGCGAGCGCCCGTAGGGCGTCGATGTACGGCCAAGTCTCAAGCAGACCCTGGCCGTACGGATGGGTACGTCGATTCCGTGATGAAGGTCCGGCGCTTCCTCGGCAGGGCGATCGGGGCGGGCGAGGTTCCACGCGACCGCGGGCCTGGGGCGGAGCCCTCACTCGGAGCATCGGCCGCGGACACTCCTGCCCGCCGGTTTCCCGGGTCTTCGCATCCGGTGGAGCCGTCTTCGCGCGGGCCGCATCACAAGAACTTGGCCTTCACCGCCGCCAGCTCCAGTACCGCCAGGTTCAGTTCCGCCAGAAGATCGGGCGCGTTCGTTCTGAGAGCGTGCCGTTGCAGCTTCGAGGGATTGGTAGGAACGGCACCACCCGGGGTGGCGAGCTCCAGCCACACACGGGCGCGGCGAACTGTCTGGTGCGCCTGCTTGCTCGCAGGGAATGCGCTGCCGAGGACGAACATCTTCCTCTGAACACGATCGATCGCTTCACGGACTTTCCGCCGTTGCTCGGCGGTGGAGTTCGGGGCCTGGACACGTGTCGGCTCGTTGCGCCCGCCTTGTCGCGCGCGACCGCTCGACACGACCGGTACCCTCTTCGGCTTCCTCGTCGGCGTGGAAGTGTCGTCGACCTGGCACGGTTCGGTGCGGCGCGCCATGACGGATGGAGGTCTCTCATGCGCCGCGAAAGCTCGTTCCCGCTCACGCTCCGTCCACCGGCGCACGGTCGACGAGCCGGCCGATATGCCCGCAGTCCCGTCCATACCGAGCTTTTCCAGCACGGCGGGCAGACACGGCAGGGCGCCTCCTTCGTCACCGAGCAGCGCCGACAGCACCGGTTTGCCTTCCCGGAGAGGGCTGTCGACCTCCGCGAGGAAGCCGATGCGAAAGCTTTCCGATCTCGCCCAGTAGGGGTTGCCGAGTTGGGACGCCAGAGCGGACCAGCGCAGCGTGCGCCTCTGGGCTGCCGAAGTCGTCAGGATTTCACGGGCCCGGACGACGGCCTTGCCCCAGGGGAGCGCTTCGGGCTCGTTCGACTCCTGCGGCCGGTCGACCGCCCCGGAAGCCTTCGCCTTCACCGACTTGGTGACCGCGGACCCGGCCTGGGGAACCGCGGCGGGCGGCGGCGCCTTCTGCGGCTCGGGCAGTATCCGCCCAAGGCCGGTCTGGGCAGCGTCCATGGCGTTGAGCTGCAGGTAGCGGTCGATGCGGATCGCCCAGCCGCCGTCCTCACGGACCAGGAGACGGGAATGGTCCGGGGCGCGGAAGACGTGCCGGGCCGGCGGCAATCTGGTGTCGGCAGGGAGGGAAAGGACTGCGCGGATTATTGGGCTGCCGATCGGCTTGACATCAGCCATGACGAGTCGGCGTCCATCGGTGGAGAACGGCAAGTCGTCGGGTACGGGCGCCTTGTGGTCGAAAGCGAAGACAAGGCCGCCCGCGAGTGGAAAGCCGGCCGGCTGCGGACGGGGCGGGGATATGCGGATCTTCTCGACCGTCGGGGTCCAGAGGCCGTCGGATCTCAGCTCGCACTCATCGAGCGGGGTCCAGTCGGTGGGTTCGTTCCGCGCCTGCGCGCCGATGTGTACACGGCGCTCACCGCCGTCAGTCTCCAGACGGAAGCGAAGGCTGTAGCCATTGCGGGCGAGGATTTCCTTGGTCAGGGGGCCCTCTGTACCGAAGAGCCAGTCCACGTCATCGATGTCCTCCCCGAGCGTAGCGCTGGCGTGTCGCCAGCCTTGGTAGTCGAGCGGAGCGAGCTGGAAGCGGAGCCTGCGGCGGGTGCCGGCCAGCTGCAGGTCCACCGCGCCGCCCGGTCCGGAGCCGAGGTCATGGGTACGCACATCTCCCCGCTGCCCATACTTGCTCAGCAGGTTGCGCAGGCCCCTCTTGATGAACAGGTGGTCGGCGCTGGACTCGCCGGTGGCGACACGTCCGCAGGTGGGGCCGCCGGCCACGTGGGCGAAGTGACATACCTTGTCGCGGTAGAGGCGATCCATCAACCTGCCGCCACATCCACCGAGTTCGTAGCCACACCAGTAGGTGTAGTTCGGGTGGCGCCTTCGCCAGACCTCCAGCTCCGCGGCTCCCATGGGGAGGATCACCGGGTGGTCGGAGCTTGCGTTACCGATCACGGCCGTCTGCACGAGACGGTGGTCGAGCATGAAACCTCGCAGGGACGCCCGGGGGAGTGTTCGCCCAAACGGGGCACGGGCGACAGGTACGGAAACAGTATCTTCTTCATGCACTGAGTTCACAAGAGATTCTTCCCCGAACTCGTCGCTGGCTGCGCCTGCGGCGAGGACGGGAGCGCCACCTCGCCCCACACGGTCTTCGTGTAGACGTCCCGGCATTCCCAGCCCCAGCGTTCGGTGTACGCCTCCACCAGCAGCAGTCCCCGTCCCGACGAGGCGTCGAGCGACTGCGAGGCGGTGGGAGCGGGTCCGGGGTGGCGCTCTGGGCGGGTGTCGGTCACCTCGATGCGGAAGGTCTGGGGCAGGTGGAGCAGCGTCAGGCCGAAGTCGCGGCCGGGGAGGCTGCCGTGGCGGATCGCGTTGGAGGCGAGTTCGGCTGTGGCCAGGGCGACGGTTCGGGCGGGGTCGGAGTCGTACGGCAGCCCTGTCCACTCGGTGAGCTGCTGGACAGAGAGTTGGCGCGCCAGGCGGGCGCCGCGTCTGGTGCTGCTGAAGCGCAGAGTGAGGTGGTGGGTGGGGGTGCGGCGCTGTGCCTCGTCGGCGAGGTGGGGCTGTGTCACGTGGTCAGCGTGGAGGGCGGGTGTGGGCGGTTACCAGGTACGACGGCCGTACGTCGGGGGCGTCGTACGGAGGGGGCGGTGTGGGGTGGCGTCGGTTGTACGGGGCTTGTACGGCCGTTGTACGGGTCCCGGGCCGTGTCCCCTTTTCGCCGGGCCGCGTTGGACATGGCCCCAGTGGCGGGACGGGTGACGCCCGTGGCCGGGGCTGGTGTGGCGGGGGTCTGCTGCGGGACGGAAGGGCGTGGGAGTGTGACGACGGTACGGGATGCGCGCAACAGGCGGGCGGTGAAGGAGAGGGAGGAGGGGCCTGACCTTCCGGGCGTGTGGGCGGCGTACGGGGTGCTGCTGCAACATCTGCGGAAGCGGGCCGGGTTGAACCAGCAGCAGCTCGGAGACGCGATCGGGTACTCGCTGGAGCTGGTGGCCTCGGTCGAGCAGGGGCGGCGGCCGGCGAAGGCTGCGTTCACTGCGGCGGCCGAGCGGGTGCTGGATGCCGGTGGGGTGCTGGAGGTGCTCCAGGATGAGGTGGACCGGGCTAAGTTGCCGCGGTTCTTTCGTAACGTCGCTCTACTGGAGTCCGAGGCGCTGAGCAGGTTCTCTTACGACCCGTTGCTTGTTCCTGGGCTGTTGCAGACCGAAGCATACGCACAGGCACTACTGGAAGCGCACTTTCCACCACTGGACGAGGAGATCATCGAGCAGCGTGTGGCAGCCCGCCTGGCTCGGCAGGCCTTGCTGGCGCGCAAGAGCCCGCCCATGGTCTTCGTTTTCATCGTGGAGGAAGGCGCACTCCGCCGATTCGTGGGCAGCAACGCGGTCCTGCGTCAGCAGATGGAGCACCTGATGACGTGTGCGCAAATGCGCAACGTCGAGCTTCAAGTGATGCCGACTGCACGAAGTGTCCACAGCGGGCTCAACGGACCTATGGTGTTGCTTGAGTCCATGGATCGCAGGCGGCACGTCTATGTCGATGCGCAAGGCGTGGTGTCCGTCAGGTCCGATGATGACGAGGTCAGCGAGTTCTGGCTGCGGTATGGGATGCTGCGCACGCAGGCCCTCAACACCGAGGAGTCCTCTCGTCTCATCGAGCGCATGGCAGGGGAGCTATGAGCACCGACCGGCACACTCATCAGACCGCTGAACTCGATTGGTTCAAGAGCAGCTACAGCGGCACGAACGGTGGCGACTGCGTGGAGGTGGCCGCCGGTCTGGACGGCGTGTACGTACGGGACTCGAAGGTCATGGGTTGTGGGCCGGTGCTCCGGGTCGGCCGGGACGAGTGGGCGGCGTTTGTAGCACTCGCGGTGGAGTAGAGCCGAGCAGGTGACAGAGAGGGGAACGACGGGCTCGCTCAAGCGCGAGCGAGCCCGTCGTCATGCCGCCGCCTCAGAAGAGGGCGCCTTCGGCACCCTCAGCGAAATCCGACCCACCTCGCACGGCAAGTTGCCCCTGGCGTGTACGGATGGCCTCCGGGGAGGGCGCTGGCACGTCGCGGTGCGTCGCCCTCACCTTCGCCTCGGTCACTCCCTTGTGAAGACCGAGGTGAACCTCGTCGGCGTACGTCTGGTGGTTCAGCTCACGCAGGCGGTCGATGATCTCAGTCCGGGCGAGCAGACCGATGGTATAGCGGATGCCCTGATCGGTCTCCTGGAAGCCGTGGTCGAGTGAGTACGTCTCATAGGCGGGATTAGCGGGTGAAGCTTCCTCTGGGGCGTTAAGCATATCGTGCCAGCCGTAGGCTTCAACGGTAGCTTTATCGATCTCCCGGTGAATGCGACGAAGTTCGACGATGTCTGCATCCTGGCAGTCGGGGTCGTGCACCAGATTATAGGTAGAGGTAAGCCCCATGTTGCGTGCCCGCATAAGGTTTTTTCGGTAATCGTCGAGCCGGATACCCAGTTCGCGAAGCTTGTCGGTAAACATAGGGCGAACCAAGGTCTCAAACACATCTGTCGGCGTATAGCGGAGATCTCCCTTCATCGTGGATCCACGCTCCATCGCCCACCAATAGTGTGGCGCACTCGAAAGAAAAGAAAAGAAGGCTGGATCATCCGAGGCGAAAACACCGAGAACGTTAGCAAAGACCTGACCGGTCGGCACCATGACTGGCATCACGACTTTACTTACGAACGTAATCACGATACACCGTTGCAATTGCGCGAGTTTCGCAACCAATGCAGGGCGCTTATCTGCGTACTGCCAGTACCTCTGCGGCAGCGGTTTGCGGAGCACGAAGTTTCCCGCACTATCTACTCGCTGCCGTTCTGGCTTCACATCACGCAAGACCTTCACGTAAGCGCGTGAATACTCCTTTGCGCGCCCTTCCTGCCAGTCATGAAAGTTGATAACCCACCGGCTAGTGGTATGGGTGGGACTATTGTTAACATCCTGGCCATTCAGGTACGGAAACAGGACGTCCTCGTACCGCGGATCATTTTCAACCCATTCGTGCGCTTCTTCCTCAGAAAGAAGGAACCCCAATCCTAGAATGATCACACCTTGAAAGACTATGCCGGCATTCGCCGACAGAGGCATAACCCATGGCGTTACTCGCGATGCCGGGTTAAGTGAGGTGGAAACTCCATTAGGAGCAGGGGAGCCGTTCAGTACACAACATGCAGTACTCGCCAATGCAGCCTTGCTTGTCCACACGGCACAGTACTCAAGAACCGCTGACTTGGAGGGCCAAGGAGAACTTTTGACAGCCCGCCGGATGACAACTCCTTGGCGCGCCAGTTGATCGAGACCGACCTCACGGGTGTCGCCCTGCGCCAACGTGTTCGTTGCGACGAAGCCAGTCTGTCCGTGCGAATTCAATAGACTGTGGCCGCACAACTCGAAGTACGCAACCAAATCCGCGTTACCGCGAACGCCGCCTGCAAGAAACTCGACCAAATATTCACGATAGGCCTGCCCAAACGGGCCGGTCAGTTTTTTCCCACCCAAGAACGGTGGATTCCCCACAACAGCATCGAACCCACCTCTCTGCGTGAATACCTCCGGAAATACCAACGGCCAATGCACCGGCCGTCGCTCCAGCGCCCCCTCCGGCAGCTCAGCCCCCAGCCACTCCTCCGCCCGGGCCCGCGCCTGCCGCACCACCTGGGAGTCGTCCTCGACCCCGTCCTCCATGATCCGCTGCACGAGCCACGCCGCCTGCGGGAACAGATCCCGGACCCGCTCCCCACCGTCCTCCGCATACCAAGGCACCCGCCCCGAAGCGCACGTAGCGATCGCCGCCCCCGCGATCAGGTCACCCACCAACCGCAGTCGCCGAGAATGCCGGTTGACCTCCTCCAGCCGCTCCCGCTTCCTCTGAAGCGCCGGCAGGTCCACGCCCTTGATCGCCGTGATGGCCAGGCGCTCTCGCGTCAACTGGTCCACCAACTGCCGGGCCTGCTCGGCCAAGATGTCAGCCTGCTGCTCGGGCTTCATGTGGACGCCCTGGATCTGCTCCATGCTGTGCACGCCGAGCAGCGAGTCGCCGCACACCAAGCGGTCGTCCAGGAACGTGAAGGGCCGCTCCGGGTCCATCGACACCAGCCACAGCGACAGCTTGGCCATCTCCACCGCCATGGGGTTGATGTCCACCCCGTACAGGCAGTGCTCGATGATCTGGCGCCGCGCCTCGACGACCACCGGGTCCTGCTCCGCGTCCGCCGCCGTGACGGCCTCGACAGCGCGCCCCGCCCGGTAGACCATCGCGTCCGAGCGACCCTCGTTTTCCCAGGCCTCTATCAACCGGTCACCCAGGTAACGGCAGGCCGCCACCAGGAACGCCGCCGAACCCATCGCTATGTCCGCGACCTTCAGGTCGAGGATCTGCTCGGAGGACTTCAGCCGCCACTCCCCCGTGTCCGCCGTCTGAAGCGGCCCCGGCTCGTACACCAGGGGCTCCAGTGCGTGCAGCACGACCTCCTCCGCGAGGAAGCGGGGCGTGTAGTGCGTGCCCGTGTTCTTCCGCAGGGAGGACTCGGTGACGTACAGGGCGCCGTTCGGGATGACCGTCGGCAGGCCACGCAGGTCATCGCGGAGGATGCCGGCGAACGGCAGCAGCCGCTCCGTCAGGGCCGGGTCCTTCGTCACGGCGTTCAGGCGGCGTCGCGTCTCCGCCGCCTCGGCCCCCACCGGGGCGAGCTTCTTCTCCAACTGCCCGGCCGTCGCGGGCGGCTTCGGGTCCTTCCACTTCTCGTGGATGGACTTCGCGAGCGTCTTCAGTGAACCGCCCGACTTCGCCGCCAGGGATTCCAGCTCCCGCAGGGGCACCTCGTGCTCCAGGCCCTCCGGGCCGATCAGCCCCACCATGTGCTCGGTCGCGCGGCGGCCGTCGAAGGACAGCAGGCCCTCGTATACGTAGCCGATCTGCTCGACGTCCAGCGCGCGGAAGCTGAGCGTGCGGACCTCACGGTCCTTGCCCTTACCGACGCGGACCTCCTGCACCGCCTGGAGCATGTGCAGGACCGTGCGGTCGTCTATCGGGAGGAGCGGGGTGGTGCGCTCCAGCCAGGGGTAGGCGTCGGGGTCGAAGATCGAGCCGTCGTAGGCGGGGAGGTGGAGGCCGGAGCCGGGGTGGTCCACTCCCCCGTGCACGGCATGGAACAGGGCTATGAGGCGGTGCCACGCCGACCTGGTGTGCTCCAGCGACGCCTCGCCCTCCTCGTCGGCGCGCGCCTTCAGCTCGTCGCGCAGGAAGCGGGCGGAGTACGACCGGGCGTAGACCTCGTTGTCCGCCGGGAGCAGGCCGCGTTCCTCGGCGAAGAGCAGGAACACTATGCGCATCATCACGGCGACCGAGGCGCGGTACACCTCACCGGCGCTCACGCCCGAGGCGTGCAAGCCGGGGGCACCGTCCTCCATCGCCCGTACGTCCGCGCGGCCGATCGCGTCCACCAGCAGCTCTACCGCCTGGCGAACCTGAACGCCCAGCGCCTCGGTGACGTCCTCGCCCGCCGCCAGGCTCTCCTTGAGCAGACCGACCAGCGTCTCGGGCTCGTCGTACTCGAAGAAGCGGCGGCGGCGCAGCAGCGAGACGAAGGCGCGGACGACGTTGCGCTCCGCCGCCTCGTTCCAGCCGATCGCGTCGAAGACGGCCGTCGTCGTGACGCCGCCGAGCGGGGCCCACACCAGGCACCACCAGCGGCCGTCCGTCACCAGGCCGAGCGGCACGCCGTGGTGGCGCAACAACCGCGCCAGACGGTCGGCTGGGGCCGCCGCCCAGTCGCCGCCTCCGCCCGCCCGCGCGGTGGGCGCGGTGCCCGCCGGGACCGTCATGCCGAGCAGCCGTACCCGCTTCGCGGCGGCCTCGGTGCTGGGCTCGGTCGCCAGGTCGGTGCCCGGATCGACGAGGGCGAAGTCGGGGCGGACCTCGGTGTTGTGCTCGGCGACGCGCAGGGTGAGGCGGTCCAGGCCGTGGTGCTCCAAGTCGCCGACGCGAAGCGTCAGGGCGTCGTTCCAGCCGAGCAGGCGGCTCAGGATGTGCGCCACCCACTCGTCGCGGCCGGCGGTCGTGTCCGTCTGCCAGTCGGCGTGACGGGCGCGCAGCCGGGCGCGTTCGTCCTTCTCCAGGGCGTCGAGCTGGGGCCAGGCGCGCAGCAGGACGGGCATGGTGAGGAAGGGGCCGGAGACCTCGGTGAGGTCAAGCCACTCCTGGTGCTGGCGTCGGCCGTCGGCGGCCTGGGCCTTGGCTGCGGCCATTCCGGAGTTCGCGGGGCGGCGGGGGCTCATCGGCGGGCCTCCTTTGCGGGAACGACGAAGACGACGGCGGCGGGGAAGAGGTGGGAGCGGGGCTCGCGGTAGCGGGCGGCGATGGCGGCGAGTTCGCGCTCGCGCTCGGTGGGGAGGCCTTCGAGGCGTTCGCGCCAGCGGCGGCGGTCGTCCTCGAACTGTCGGCGCTCGTGGCCGGTCAGCTCGTGGGTGGACAGCAGGGCGAGCTGTTCGCCGTCGCCGTCGCCCTCCTCCCGGAGCTTGGCGCGCAGGGTGGCCTCGAAGCGGTCGAGGCTGGCGGTGATGCGGCGCTCCTCCTCGGCCCGGCGGTCGGCGAGCCGGCTCTCCAGCTGGCGGCCGAGTTCGGCGGCGCGGGCCTCCAGGGACCGGTAGAGGGGGTCGCGGAGCACCGGCCAGGCCTCGGTGAGTTCCTTGCGCAGGTGCGGGGCGGCCTCGGCGCCCTCGGTGAGTGCCTGGGAGAGGACCCGGCCCTGCTCGTTCACCGACTCCCAGCGGCGGAAGCGGCCGGTGTCGCCGAACCAGCCGCCCGCGTAGAGGACTTCCTCGTGCAGGCGGGTGCCGTCGGTGCCGACGAGGACGTAGCGGGCGTAGGCGGAGACCAGGGTGGTCGTCACCGCCGGGTCGTCGGTCACCACGGCGGTGACGCGGCTGAGGCCTACCGAGTCGGCGTTCCAGACGGCAGCGGTGAGCAGACGCGTCGACAGAGCGACCAGGGGGTGCTTGAGGTGGGCGAGGACCACGTCGTCACCGGCCTGCGCGGCCACCACCGGAGAGAACGTGAGCGGGCGCTGCTCGCCCTCCCGCAGCTTGTGCGCGAGGCCGCGGGTGGCGCGCTCCCAGCTGCCGGAGAGGGGCTGCACCTCGAAGAGGTCGCCGGGCTCGAACTGCTCGGCGCGGAAGGTGGAGGGCAGGAGGGGCGGCTGGTGGTCGAGTGCGAGGGCCGTGTCGACGACGCGCTTGACGTTGGCGGGGGTCAGGCCGAGGGCGGAGACGGTGCCCTCGTACTGGTCGGCGAGCCGCTTGGTCTGGGCGGTGACGTTCTGCTCGGGCGCGACCTCGCCGCCGGTGCGGCGGCCCTTGATCGGCTTCGGCTTGGCGTTCTCGATGTCGACGGGGGCGGTGTCGCCGGTCATGCGGCGCTGTACGGCGTCGGCGAGGACGGCGTTGACGGAGCCGAGGTCGTGCTCCATGCGCGCGACCTTCTTGGCGACGCGGGAGAGGAATTCGAGGTCGGCCTCGTAGGAGCCGGCCTGGGCCTGCTGCCAGCCGGAGCCGATGAAGTGGGTGATCTCCGGGTCCCGCTTCTGGCCCCAGCGGTCGATGCGGCCGATGCGCTGTTCGAGCTTGTTGGGGTTGAAGGGTATGTCGTAGTTGATCAGGCGGTGGCAGTGGTTCTGCAGGTCGATGCCCTCGCCGGCGGCGTCGGTGGCGAGGAGGATGCGCACCTTGCCCTCGGGCTGGGAGGGGTCGGCCTGGAAGCCGAGGCGGATGCGTTCGCGCTCCTCGGCGGACAGCCCGCCGTGGAGGCGTTCGACACGGCCGCCGTCGGTCAGTTGCTCCTGCTGGAGGAGGTCGTGGAGCCATTCCTGGGTGTCGCGGTACTCGGTGAAGACGACGACCCGCTCGTTCGTCCAGTGCTTGTCGTCGGACGTCCGGCATATCGCCTTGAGCGCGCCTATGAAGGCCTCCGCCTTGGAGTCTGGGGCGGCCTCGTGGGTGAGGGCCCAGCGCTCCATCTCCTGCAGCAGGTCCAGTTCCCGGCCGTCCTCGGCGGGCGTGAGCGAGGTGGAGCGGGTCAGGGCGTCGTCCTCGGCATCGACTAGGCCGGTGTCGTCGAGGTCAGCGACGAGGTCGGCGAACTCCTCCAGCCACTCGGGGACTTCGGCGGCGGCCGCGCGTCCCTTCGTGGGGCCGGTGTCCTCCAGGTGGGAGAGGTAGACCTGGACGGTGTGCAGGAAGGCGGCCGGGGAGGAGAACAGGCGCTTCTTCAGCAGCAGGGTCACCAGGTCGGCGGCGCGGCGCCCGCCCCGGGCCTTGGGCGTGAGCTTCCTGCGGCGCTGCTCGGCGAACTCCCCGAGCAGGCCGTGGATCTCGCGTTCTTGGGGTGTGTAGTCGACGGGGAGTTCGCGGGTGCGGCGGGTGCGGAAGCGGGGTGTGCCGTCGGCGTTGGTGACGGTGGACTTCAGGCGCCGTACGACAGTGTCCTTCAGGGCTTCCTTGTCGGGGTCGACGCCGCGGGCGAAACGCTGGTCGTCGATGAGTTCGAGCAGGGCGGTGTAGGACTCGGGGTAGCCGTTGTGCGGGGTGGCGGAGAGGAACAGCCGGTGCTCGAAGTGCGGGACGAGGCGCCGGATCAGCTTGGTCTGCTGGGAGTCGACGGCGTACACCTGCTTGGGCGCGGCGGGCGCGACGTGGTGGGCCTCGTCGAGGACGAGCAGGTCGAAGAACCGCTTGTGGTCACCGTCACCGCCCTCCTCGGGGGAGCCGATGACCTCGTCGAGGAGGCGCTGGGCCTTCTGGCCGCGCAGCCAGGGCAGGGAGACGATGGTGAGGGGGTGGACGCGGAAGGGGTTGGCCGCCGTGCCGTGGGTGCGGCGCAGGCGGGCGCAGTGCTCGGAGTCGACGATGGTGAACTCCAGGCCGAACTTCTCGGCCATCTCGTCGCGCCACTTGAGGGTCAGGCCGGCCGGACAGACGACCATGGTGCGGCGCGCCCGGCCGCGCAGCAGGAGTTCCTGCGCGACGAGTCCGGCCTCGATGGTCTTGCCGAGGCCGACGTCGTCGGCGAGGAGGAGGTTGACGCGAGGTGCGCCGACCGCGCGGGACACCGGCTCCAGCTGGTACGGCTCGACTGCGACGCCGGAACGGAACGGCGCCTGGAGGGTCCTGGCGTCGGCGGAGGCGACGGCGGACCAGCGGACGGCGTCGAGGAACGCGGCGAGGCGGTTCGGGGAGTCGTAGGAGTCGGTGGAGGCGTCGGGGAGGGAGCCCGCGGGCAGTACCCGGCGGCCGGGCTCGACCTCCCAGATGACGGAGAGGGTGTCGCCGAAGCGGCCGTCGGCGACGGACTGGAGGTGGACGAGGGTCGCGCCCCGACGGTCGTCGTCGCCGTCACCGGATCGTGGGGAGGGCTCGACTCGGGCCACCACCCACGACTGTCCGCGGACCTCGACGAGATTGCCTTCCTCGGGGAGCTGTTCGGCCCCCGTCCGCTCGGTCGCACGCTGAACTGCCGACGTCATGGGCGCTGATCCCCTCGGTGTCTCCTGTGCCGTCCGTAGACCGTGATCTGTCTCCCCACCGGAACGGCGCGACGGAGCGTAACACGATCCGTCAACTGTGAACAGAGCTCACAAAGTTGAGTTGCGGCTGAAATGCGGCCGCTTCAGCCCAACCGCCGCAACCGCTCCAGCAGTGCCCGGCTGCGCCCGTGCCCGGCGCCGGCAGCGGGCAGGACCGCGTCCTCCTCGTCGGCCAGGCGCCTCAGCAGTTCCTCGGCGGCATGTCTTTCTCCGGTGCGGATCAGCAGTACGGCGATCTCGTAGCGGGTGTCCAGCACCGCGGGATGGCCCGGCCCGAGCAGGCTGCGCTGTTCGGCGAGGACCGACTTCAGCTCGTCCAGGGCCTCCCGGGTGCGGCCGAGCGCGCCCACACACAGGGCGGCTCCGGTCCGCGCGGCGAGCGTGCCCGCGCGGTCGAGGCCGGGGGCGGCCATCAGTTCCCGGTACTCATCGAGGGCATGAGCCGGGCGACCGGCGCGGCGCAGGGCCTCGATCTCGGCCAGACGTGGATGAGGGGGCGCCGACTCGGCAGCACAAGCCGGCCGGGGCGCCCAGGCGGTGAGCAGGGCCGCCACCTCGGCGGCCGAGCCGGGCCGGTCCTGCGGCCTCTTCTCCAGCAGACGCTCGACCAGGGTCCGCAGGCCGTCGGGCACGTCGGGGCGGCGGTCGGCGAGCGGCGGGGCGGGCTCGTTGGCGTGCCGGTGGTACAGCATGAAGGGGCTGCCGTCGGTGAACGGCGGTGCGCCGGCCAGGAGCTCGTACAGGACACAGCCCAGCGAGTAGAGGTCGCTCGCGGGCACCGTGCGGCCCACGGCCTGTTCGGGCGCCATATAGACGACCGTGCCTGGGGTGGCGTTGGAGGCGGTGAAGTGCGTCTCGCCGGACTGCGGTTCCAGGGCCGCGGCCACGCCGAAGTCCAGGACTTTGATGTCTCCGTCCGGGGTGACCATCAGGTTCGACGGTTTGAGGTCGCGGTGCACGACGCCCTGACCGTGGGCGTAGGAGAGCACTTCGGCGGTGCGACGGGCGACGTCCGCCGCCCGCTCGATGCCGAGCGGTCCGTCGTTCTTGAGGACGGCGTCCAGGGCTCGGCCGGGGACGAGGTCCATGACCAGGTAGAGCTCGCCTTCGTGGTTGCCGTGGTCGTGGACGGCGGGGACACCCGGGTGGCGCATGCGGCTGGTCAGGCGGATCTCGCGCAAGAAGCGGCGTTCCAGTGTGCTGGGTTCGGCACCACGGCCGCGGCCGGCCAGGAGCTTGACGGCCACGTCACGGTGATGGTCCCGGTCGTGCGCCGCCCAGACGACGCCCATGCCGCCCCGGCCCAGTTCGTGCGTGAGCTCGTACCGCCCAAGGCTTCGCCCCATCGCGCCCCGTCCCCAGTCCCGGCGCTCCCCGCGCCCGCCGCCTCTCGGCAGCCGGGGACGTCACGGCACCCGGCCGACGCGATCATTGTGACACCGGCTCACGGCACTTCCAGCCTATGGGTACCCAGAAAGATGATTTCTACAACCACCCTGGAGCGGCCAGGAAGGGGGCACGTCTCACAGCGGCATCGGGCCCTGCGGAACCAGGAACGGCCGGCGGGGATCCTCGGGCACGGTGCGCCTGACGGCCAACTCGGGTCGCGGCTGCGGCAGGTGGGGCGCGAGGGCCGCGTAGACCTCGGCCGCGGAGGAAGGGCGATCCTCGGGCCGTTTGGCGAGCAGGGCCGTGAGCAGGTTCTGCAGGTCGCCGGGCACGGCCACCCCCGAGTCGGCGACGACGGGCGGGGGCGAGGCGAGATGGTGGGAGGACAAGAGGGCGGGCTGATGAGTGGGGAAGGGAGTCTCGCCCGTCAGCATGTGGTGCAGCAGGCAGCCCACGGCGTACAGGTCGCTGCGGCCGTCGAGCTGGTCCCGGCCCGCCAGCAGCTCGGGTGAGGCGCAGAAGAGGTTGCCGATGCCCTCGCCGGTCGCCGTCAGCCGCGGATCCGTGTCCCTGAGCAGCTTGACCAGCCCGAAGTCCAGGATCTTCACGACGCCGTCCCGCCGGATCATGATGTTCTGCGTCTTCAGGTCCCGGTGGACGAGGTCGGCGGCATGGACCGCCGACAGTCCCGCGCAGAGCTGGGCCGCGACGGCGACCGCCGAGGCGAGGTCGAACCGCCCCTCTTCCTGCTGGTCGAAGAGGTACTCGAGGGTGGTGCCTTCGATCAGTTCCATCACCAGGCAGCAGGTGTCGTCCGTGAGCGAAGCGTCGAAGACGGTCGCGACGTTCGCGTGGTCCAGGCGTGCGGCCGCCCGCGTCTCCCGGCTGAACCGGATCAGGGCCGCGTCGCGGCTGCTCGCCACGGCCAGCAGGTCCGTGGCAACGGTCTTGACCGCGACCGGCCGGTCGAGGGGCAGGTCCCGCCCCCGCCATACCTGTCCCATCACACCGCGGCCCAGCACCGACTCCAGCCGATAGCGGCCACCAAGCACCATTCCCGGCGCGAGACCCGGCATCTTCCCCGACCTCCACATCTCCCGCACATCACGGCGGAACGTAAACTCTGTGAACAGAGTCAATGAGCGTAGTAGCCTTCTTGTCACCGGTTGCTGGGGAGCCGACCACCCACCAGCCACCAAGTACCTCGGAGACTGATCGATGAGTACCCCCGACGTCGTACCCGTCAGCCTGGCCGAGATCGCCCGGATCGCCGGCGTCGGGCGAGCCGCTGTGAGCAACTGGCGCCGACGCCACGACTCCTTCCCCACACGGATCGGGGGCACCGACGTCAGCCCGCAGTTCTCGCTCGCCGAGGTCGAGCAGTGGCTGCGCGACAACGGGAAGCTGAGGGACGTCGGCGGCAAGGAACTCCTCTGGCCACGCTTCGAGTTGCTCGGCAGTCGGAACGAGTCGGGGCTGGCCGTGGCCGAGGCCGCCCGCCGGATGCGGTCGTCCAGGGCACGGATCTCCCATGCCGAGCTCTCTCCGCAGGCTCGTGAGCTTGTGGCCGAGGCGGCGAAGCTGGGGCGGGCGGAGGGGCCGCGCGACACCTTCGAGTTCCTGCTGCAACGGTGGCTGGAAACCCATGTCCGACAGCTCAGCACCACGCCGCCACCACTCGCCACACTGATGACCCGGATCGCCCTCACTGCCCGTCTCGGTCCGCAGGACGGCGGACTGACCGTCCTGGATCCGGCGTGCGGCACGGGCCACCTGGCGGCAGCTGCCGCTCAGGAGTACGACGGCCCGGGCCTCGAGTTGCTCGCGTGCGAGCGGGATCCGGCGCTGGCCGCGCTGGCGTCCGCCCGGCTCGACTTCGTCGCGGACGACCGTCACGTCCGTACACAAGTCTCTACGGCCGACGCGCTACGGGAGGACCCCTTCACCGGGGCCAAGGCCGACATCGCACTGTGCAACCCGCCGTTCAATGAACGGGATTGGGGGTACGAGGAACTCGCCACCGACCAGCGCTGGACTCATGGGCTGCCCCCACGGACCGAGCCCGAACTGGCCTGGGTGCAGCACCTCCTCACCCACCTGAAGCCCGGCGGAGTCGCCGTGGTGGTCCTCCCACCCGCCGTGGCATCACGCAAGGCGGGTCGGCGTATTCGCGGCTCGCTGCTGCGCACCGGAGCACTTCGGGCGGTGGTGTCCCTCCCTCCGGGCAGTGCACAACCCCACAGCGTGTCACTGCAGTTGTGGGTCCTGCGCGCAGCCCCGGACGGCCCTGCCGCCCCTCCTCCGAGCCAGGACGCCCTCCTGGTGGACGCCACAGGCTTCGCACGACCGGGAACACGCGAGCCGAGCCCCGACTGGGACGCTCTCGGTTCCTTCGTCCTCACCGCACTGGCGAACCTCGACCATTCCGATCAAGAGCCGCCGGAGAGCGCCGCCCGCGTTCCCTTGCTCGACCTTCTGGACGACGAGGTGGACGTCACCCCGGGACGCTACACCGCGTCGGCGTCCGAACCGACATCGAAAGAACTTGCCAATAAGTGGGGCGAGTTCGGGTCGCTGCTGACCGATCTGGCCGATCAGGCACAACATCTGTCCGCACTCGACGTCGAGGCCGGCACCCAGCAGACCACGACGACAGTGGGAGACCTGGTCAAGGCCGGTGCGCTGACGCTGCGCGCCGGTCAGCAGCCTCCGGAGAAGACGGCACCTGTCAGCGGGACCGCCGTACCGTTCCTCACCATCACCGACCTGCTGGTCGACGGTGCGCCCAGCGGGCTGCTGGCCACCCAATCGGCCCACGCTCTTGCCGAAAAGGGCGATGTAGTGGTCGCCGGAGTGATCCGGGCCTTCAAGGCGTGGGTGCATGAGGGCGCACCGATGGCTCTCGGCCCGCAGCTGTACACCCTGCGGGTGGACCCGGAGAAACTCGATCCCCACTTCCTCGCCGGCTGTCTGCGCGCTCCGGCCAACGGACGCCAGGCAGGCACCCACGCCTCCAGTTCCTCCCGAGTCGACATCCGGCGGTTGCAGGTACTCCAGCTTCCCCTGGAGAAGCAGATGGTGTACGCGGATACGTTTCGTCGCCTCAGGGCCTTCGAGACGCTCGTCGCCAGGGCCGAGCGTTCAGGCAAGGGGTTGGTAAGCGACATGAGCGATCGCCTTGCCGCAGGTGGACTGGCTACCTGACCCTTACCGGCCGGTCGGCCGGGCTCAGCAAACACCGGTAACGACCATGCAGTGTCGCGCCGAACGGTCGCAGCGACGCGCTGACGCCTGCGTCGGAAGTCCTCGTCATCGAGTCATGGCGGAGGCTTCATGGCGGCGAGTGCCGGCCGAGCGCGCGCAGGGGCGCCTATGCGGCACACCGCGTCTCCGGCGATCAGTGAGATGGCGCAACTTCTGCTGGCCCTGATCTCACATGCACGCCGCGCCCGCGTCAACCATTTCCCCCAGAACGGTCAGGATCCGCAGAGCTTGCAGCGCCTCCACCCCTGTCCACCCAGACGGTGACGTGAGGCGTCGGGCAGAGCGCGCGTCTCGGCAGCCTCTACCACCACTTCGGCTGTGTCGCCGCTCTGGTGAACGCATTGGTGGACCGGGGTGGGCTGCGCATCTTTTCACCCTCTATGTCGGTACCCAGCACGCCGACGGCATGAGGCTATCCCCCGACCCCGCTATATCGGCTACGAGGTCTGGAACAAACAGCGCGAACGCCTCATCGACCTCGACGACGTCACCCTCGGCCACCGCACCACCATGACCCACAACTTCAGCGACGAGTGGGTCTGGTCAACGAACCCGCACACGAGCCGCTCATCGCCAAGGAACTGTGCGAGGCCGTCCAGCGGGCCCGCAGGCAACGCGCCTGCGTCTACCAGCGGCAGGAACTGCCCAACCGGCGAAGCGGCCGGCGGGCCTACGTCCTGCGAGGACGGGTGAGGTGGCCGGTGTGCGGACGGAAGATGCAGCCCTCCGCGATCCGCGACCGCGTCTACTACCGATGCGAGTACAAGGAACAGGAAGCAGGCCTGTACCACGGGCTTGCCCCCCGCACCCTCAACCTGCGCGAAGACATCTTCTGCTGGGCCCTGGATGCATGGATCGCCCGCGCCTTCGCCCCCGAGCGGGCTCACCGCCCTCCTCACCGTACCCAGCCAGGCCAGCATCACGGCAAGCGCCGCGGAGCACCGAACACCCGAGCAGGCTCAAGCCCGCCAGGCGATCAAGGAGTGCGAGCGGCGCCTCGCCCGCCACCAGGCCGCCCTCGACTCCGGAGCCGACGCAGCCGTGGTCACCCAGTGGATCAACGACGCCAACGCGACAGGGAAGCGGCACAGAAGAAGTTCGACGACCTATCCGCCGTCACCCGACAGAAGGATCCACCGCTTGCCCCTGACGAGATCCGCAAGATCATCAAGAGTTTTGGTGACATTGCGCGACGTATCTGCCCAGCAGACGCCGACAGGAAGGGCCCAGTCCGCGAAGCCCCGGGCATCACGATCACTACGACAACACAACGAGGACCGCGACCGTTAGGTCGAGGCCCTCGCTTGCGTATCGTTATAAGGAGAGGAGTGGAGTGTCCGAGGGCGGATTCGACCACTGACGATACGGACGTGGTCGCGCAAGCGGGGCTCCGGCTGCAAGATCTGCCAGGGGCGTCTGCCGAGCTGCTGCCCCGGCCCTGCCTACGCAACGAGGCGGACATCCAGGTTGTTCTGGCGGCCAGGGACTGTCTGCCGCCATCGCCCTCGGAACGATCACCGTGAACCAGGGCACCGGCGACCCGCCGAGGCCAGAGTCGCGATGACTGCCGGTAACGCTCTAAGTTGACCGGCGACCATGGTGCTACGCGCCAGTAACTTCGGCGGGCTTTGCCCCCAGGGGGAGCGAGGCCGGCAACCGGCCCTCGCCATCAGTAGGGAACTCATGCACGTCCAATTCAGGCTCCTCAGACACAGGGCCGTCAGCTTGCTCACCACCCTGTTCCTCACCTTCACCGCAGCGGCCGGAGCATCCGCCGCAGCGGCAGAAAAGGCGGGGAAGAAGGAGCCGGATCCCACGCTTCTGGAGATCGTGGAGAGGGTTCGCCAGTACGCGAACTGCGACCGTCTTCCACTGCTCGAACGGCCGGTCTGTGCGAAGGACTTCGCGATCAAATCGCTGAAGCTCGGCGTCGGAGTGGGACTCTTCCTTTATGTCACCCAGGAGGCGATGAAGGACCACGGCGCCTCCTTCGACAAACTCAACAAGGAACTTGCCGCGCTGTACAAGCTCAGGCCCACCTTGCTGCTCGACCCGTCCAAGGAGCCCGACCCGGAGCAGCGAAGGAAGATTCTCGAACAGTCCGTCAGGACCTTGAAGGAGGCCGAACCGCTGCTGGACAGCCTGGGTGACGATCTCGCCAAGGCCTCGCGGTTGATCGGCGCCCACGGCAACTCGCTCGAAGCCCTCGCCGTACTCACCGTCGCCGTGGGTGATCATTACCCGGAGTACAAGCCGCCGAAGGACGTAGACACCAAGCCGGCCATCGACTTCGGCAAGGAGCTCGCCGAGCTCAACAAGGTGTTCGATCGAATGATCGAGGGCATGGACAAGGCCAACCGCGGCCTCGACCAGATGAACGAGGGCGTCAAGGAGGTCAACGGCGGCCTTGACCAGATGAACAGGGGCATCTCCGAGGCCGACAAGGGCATGGAGCAGCTCAACAAGGCCGTCCCTGGCATCAAGGAGGGTGCGCTGAAGCTCCGCGAACTGCCGGACATCGACTTCGACTTCTCGCATATCGGCGATGTGCTCGGCGGGACCTCGGCCGCGGAGCAGGCGGAACAGCAGCGCAGGATGTCGCTGCTGCTCGACCTGCTTCCCGGTATCGGGGATGGCAAGGGCATCGTGGAGGCCATCACGGGCAAGGACATGGCCACCGGCGAGGAGCTCACCACCACCGACCGTGTGCTGGGCTCCTTGGTCGTCCTGCACTGGCTCAAGAGCGGCGGTAAGGTCCTCACCGCTGAGGAGATCCGCGAGGCCCGCGAGAGCGAGAAGATCGCCATGTGCGCCGCGAACAGTTTCCCCGCAGGCACCTTCGTACTCATGGCCGATGGCACCCGTACGCCGATCGAGCAGGTACACGTTGGTGACAAGGTCGTCGCCGCCGACCTGGAGACCGGGCAGAACCAGGTGGAGCAGGTCACCGACCTGATCACCGGCGAAGGCGTGAAGCACCTGGTGAAGATCACCGTGGACACTGATGGTGACAGTGGTGACCAGACGGCCGACATCATCGCAACCGACCATCACCCCTTCCGCGCCGAGCACCCCGACCACTGGGCCGACGCCGCCGACCTCGAGAGCGGGATGTGGCTTCGCGGGGACAACGGTGCACACGTCCGGATCACCGACGTGGACGCCTGGACCGCCCAGGAGAAGGTCTACAACCTCACGGTCGACGAGCTGCACACGTATTACGTCCTGGCAGGAAGCACTCCGCTTCTGGTCCACAACGCCAAGAAGGACAAATGCAGTCTTTTGGTCGACCATGTGGGACAGGTGGACCAGGACTGGGTGACGAAAGGTGCCCACGTCAACATGAAGGACGGCATGGAGGTAGCCCTTCGTCCGGACGGGAAGGGGGGCATCAGAGGCGAGGCCATCCGTCTCAAGAACGGCACTGCCACACAGAAGCAGGTGGACGCCGTCGTCGCGTCGATCAAGTCGAATGAGAAGCTGCGCGCAGACATGATCAGGGTCACCAAGGCCGCCAAGAAGGTCTTCGAATCCAGCGCCAAGGCCATGAAGGAAGGCCGCAACCCTCAATGGCGCTTCAGCAACGACCGGACAGCCGAGCTGCAGTCCCTGATCGAGGCAATGGAGAAGATGTAGATGCCCGACCTGGATTTCTACGCCCACGTCGCCACCCGTGGTGACGTGCTGGGAGCACGCGTTGGCATGACCCCGGCCCAGTGGGAAGAGAAGCTGGGGGCCGACTACCTCGATGACACGTCGCACGGGCGTATGCGTCGGGACTACGGGCTCGTCGAGCTTTCCTTCGACGAGAACGAGGGCTCCTGGTCGTGCTTCGGCATCAGCGTGCAGGTGCACCGTCTGAACCTGGGCGACACGTCCACAGTGCCGACGCCTCTTCGCAACGCATACGGCGAGTTCGCAGGTCGAGCACGCTTCGACGAGTTGGCCGCCGTCATCACCGGCCTGGGCCATACGATCGAACCGGACGACGACGAGAGCGACACGCACACTCGCCGGTACCGGGTGTCCGAGTCCGGCGCCAGAATCTTCGTCATCGCCGATGCCGACCCATACGGTCACGGCACCGCTGACCCGGACGACCCCACCCACCGGCAGGTGGGAGACGTGTGGTCCATCAGCCTGTCCCCGGCTTGGTGGTCCACAGAGAACTGACCAGAGCCCGGCTCCGGCTCGGTCCCGGGGCGCGGCGGACATCACTGTCCGGCCGCGCTCCGGACATGCCGAAGCCGGACTGGCCCAGTGACCCGAAGACCCCGAGGACAGGAAGAACACAGAGAAGGCCGGATTTCGTACGAGGGGGACGTCTGTTCCGGTGGTCAGCTTCGCGCCGTCGCACCGGCAGCTGCTGCGCAGCGACGCCATCGCCGTCGACGACGCAGCGGTGACCGGCAGAAGACCCCCGCCGCTGGCCTCTACACCGGCCGACGTCCCGGCCTCACCCTCGTCGACCGGCTCCTGGCCACCATCCTCTAGCAGCGGTTCAAGCTCCCCTAGGTCGTCATCGCTCCCCTCTTCACCGTGACACCCGTGACCCTCAACCGGGCCATCAGCCAAACTCGCCGCTTCCTGCGCGACGTTGGGCACACCATCGAACCCGCTGAAACACAGCTGGCCACCCTCGACGACCTCACCGACTACGCCGCACACCTCGGCATCCCCACATCAGAGATCAAGACGGCGAGTTATTGATCGGCAAGCCCTAACTACCCGGTCTTGGGTTAAGGCCCACCATGAGACGGCCCGTTGGCCGCGCTCGATGACCTGACTGAGCAACCCGGATCCCCGCACCACGCTCATGACGTCGGCCCGTGCGGCCAGACGTCGAATGGGTGGATGTGAGACCACTCCGCCGACCAGCCGGCACCGGGGACGCCAACGGCCATATCTGCGAGCATCCATGACGCTTCCTCGGCCTCGACGGTCGACCGCCGAGAGACACGAGGAAGACCCACGAGGAAAACGCCCTGGCAATCGCTCCCACACCTTCGCGAAGACGAGGGGGAGCACTGCCTTGAGATGGCCAGCCAGTCCGGTCCCCGACGGCTGCGGGCGCCGGTCGGTTTCCGCACTTTGGGGCTCTCCTGCCGTATGTGTGGGCGCCCTGAACTGCCCCGATACAGGAAACACGCCGCCTCCTGTGGTCCTTGAGGTGTCTAGGCTCAAGTTGGATCAAGCAGGAAAACGGCGTGTCCCTCTTCAGGATATGGAAGCGGACGCTGACGGCCGAACATACGGTGGTCGAGGGCGTCCGGATCGATGAAAACGAACAGTGCGTGATCGTGTCGGTACGGCCCGATGCGCGCCGTCGGCAGCGGTGTGGGATCTGCCGGCGTCCGGCGCCCTGGTACGACGCGGGGCGGGGGCGGCGCCGGTGGCGGGACCTCGACCACGGGGTGCTGCGGGTGTTCCTGGAGGCGGCGGCGCCGCGGGTGGCCTGCAGGGAGCACGGGACGACCGTCGCCGCGGTGCCCTGGGCCCGTCACGGCGCCGGGCATACCCACGCCTTCGACGCCCAGGCGGCATGGATGGCTGCTGAGTGCTCCAAGAGCGCGGCCGCGCAGCTGATGCGTACTTCCTGGCGGACCATCGGCGCGATCGTCGAGCGGTACGTCGCCGACCGCGACCGGCTGGTCGACCGGCTGTCGGGGCTGCGGCGGATCGGCATCGACGAGATCAGCCACCGCCGCGGACAGAAGTACATGACGGTCGTCGTGGACCACGACACCGCGAGGGTGGTGTGGATGGCCGACGGGCACGGCAAGGACGTCCTGCACCGCTTCTTCGACCAACTCGGCGCCGACCGCGCCGCCCGCTTGACGCACATCAGCGCCGACGGCGCCGCATGGATCGCCGACGTCCTTCAACACCGGGCCACGCATGCCCTGCGCGTCATGGACCCCTTCCACGTCATCGCCTGGGCCACCGAGGCCCTGGATGCCGAACGCCGCTCGAGCTGGAACCGCGCCCGCCGCCAGGCCCAGGACCACGAGCGGGCCCGGGCATTGAAGGACTCCCGCTTCGCCCTGTGGAAGAACGAAGCCGACCTCACCGACCGGCAGGCCGCGAAACTCACCTGGATCGCCGCCACCGATCCCCGCCTGCACCGCGCCTGGCGCCTGAAGGAGGCCCTGCGGGCCGTGTTCACCCTGGCCAAGTCCCGCCCCGCCGCCGCCCTGCGGGCACTGGACCGGTGGATCGGCTGGGCCCGCCGCTGCCGCATCGGCGTCTTCGTCGACCTCCAACGCCGTATCCGACGCCACTACCAGGCAATCCGCTCCGCGCTGACCACCGGCATGAGCAACGGACTGATCGAGTCCACCACACCAAAACCCGTCTGATCATCCGCAGAGGCTTCGGCTTCCACTCCGCCGACGCCGTCATCGCCCTCGTCATGCCCACCCTCGCCGGCCCCCGCCCCCAGCTCCCCGGACGCCAACCCGCCCCAGCATGACCCACACATACGGCAGGAGAGCCCACTTTGGCCTGGTCACTGTGGTCTCTTGGAGTGGGTCACTGGCAGCAAAGGGCGCCGGAGCCGTTCGTAGGCCTCGATGTCGTCGGCGTACTTGAGGGTCTCGGCCACTGTGTCCTGGCCGGAGAGCAGACGGCGTCGGGCGCCGGGGTCGAGTGCGAAGGGCTGTGTGATGCCGGCACACCGCACTTCCAGGCGCTGGACGTCGACGGTGACAGGCGTGGAGGGATCCTGCTCGATCCGCTCCCACAGGCACTCGATCACGTCCTCGGGAACAGTCGCCGTGACGAGACCTCTCATCAGGGCGTTGCCGGAGAAAATGTCACCGAATCGAGGGGCTATCACCGCGGCGAACCCTGCCCGCTGCAGAGCCCAGACGGCAGACTCGCGCGAGGATCCGGTGCCGAAGTCGGTCCCGGAGACCAGGACGGTCGCGCCCTGGTACTGCGGGAGGTTGAGGACGAACGAGGGATCGTCGCGCCAGTCGGCGAAGAGCGCGTTTGTGTGGCCGTGCCAGCTGAAGTACGGCACGTAGCGTGCCGGGATGATCTGGTCGGTATCGATGTTGCTGCGGCGCAACGGCATGCCGGTGCCGGTGTGCGTGATGAAGGCGTCCATGGCGGTCCTCGTGCTCAGAGATCGGCAGGCTGCGCGAGGTGTCCTGCGACAGCGGTGGCGGCTGCGACGGCGGGTGAGACGAGATGGGTACGCGACCCCTTCCCTTGGCGTCCCTCGAAGTTGCGGTTGCTTGTGGAAGCGGCGCGCTGCCCCGGACGCAGCCGGTCCTCGTTGAGCGCGGCGCACAGTGAACAGCCGGCCGCCGGCCGGAAGTCCGCTCCCGCGCGGCGGAATACCTCGTCCAATCCCTCGGCTTCGGCCTGCGCGCGGACCCGGGCCGAGCCAGGCACGATGAGCAGGTGTACCCCCGGGTGGACCTGGTTGTCGCGCAGTACGTCTGCAGCGGACCGCAGGTCTTCGATGCGCCCATTGGTGCAGGAACCGATGAACACGGTGTCCACGGATATGTCCCGCATCGCTGTGCCCGGGGTGAGGTCCATGTAACGGAGAGCACGTTCGGCTGCGACTCGGTCGGCCGCGTCGTGGAAGTCCGCAGGGCTTGGAACACGACCGTCCATGGGGACGCACTGCGCCGGGTTCGTGCCCCAGGAGACCTGGGGGGCCACGGAGCTGGCGTCGATAGTGACGTGCCGGTCGAAGATCGCGTCGTCGTCGGAGCGGAGGGTGCGCCAGTAGGCGAGTTCGTGATCCCAGTCGGCGCCCGTCGGCATGCCAGGACAGGCCGCCAGATAGTCGAACGTCACGTCGTCCGGGGCGACGAGCCCGGCCTTCGACCCCGCCTCGACGGACATGTTGCACAAGGTCATCCGGGATTCCATGGACAGGTGGCGCAGCGCCTCGCCCTGGTACTCGATGATGTGCCCCTGTCCGCCCCCCGTGCCGATCTGCGCGATGAGGGCCAGGACGAGGTCTTTGGCGGTCACGCCCGGCTTCAGTTGGCCGGTAATGGTCACGAGCATGTCCCCGGGACGCTGTTCCAAAAGCGTCTGAGTGGCGAGCACATGCTCGACCTGCGCGGTGCCGATACCGAACGCCAGGGCGCCGAATGCGCCCAGGGTGGTGGTGTGGGAGTCGCAACAGACGACGGTCATGCCTGGGCGGCTCAATCCGAGTTCAGGGCCGATCACGTGGACGATCCCCTGGCTGGAGTCGCCGAGCCGGAGCAGCGGGATGTCGAACTGCTCGCAGTTGCTGCGCATCAGGGTGGTCTGCCGCCGTCCCGCCGGGTCTTGGATCACCTTGTCGATGGCAACAGTGGGAGTGTTGTGGTCTTCGGTCCCCAAGTTGAGTTCGGGCCGGCGCACGGTCCGGCCGGCGGCACGCAGATCGTCGAAGGCCTGCGGCGTGTTGACCTCATGCAGCAGCTGCATATCGACGTACAGGAGGTCCGTGTGCTCGTCGACAGACCGTACGACGTGCGTGTCCCAGATTTTTTGGGCAAGGGTCTGGCCCATAGAGGTTCCTTCGAGTGTGTGCTCGGCGCGGGTACAGGGGCACGTTCGGCCACTCTGCACGGTGTCCGCGCGTGTCTGTCCTGGTGCGCTTCCTAGTCGGCGACGAGTCCGCGAACTCCGTCGACCCAAGTCATCTCGTGAGGCTGGGCCTTGCTCTCGTCGCGGAACGCGTACGTCTTCAGCAGCCAGCGGCTCTTGGCGCGCTGCGCGTCCTGCACGTCGATCTTCTCGCGGTTGTGCAGGCCGTCCTGGTTGGCGAAGGAGAAGAGGTCACCGAGGAGGATGCGGTGCCGCTTCTTTTCCGCGCGGGCGAGCGCATTCTTGAGGGCGAGCAGCGCGTCCTTCGCCTCCACCGGGCTGTCCGGCGCGACGGTGGTGTGGCTGTCCAGGTATCGGAAGCTGTGGTCGTTCTCCAGGATCGGATGCGTCTCCGAGACGGTCAGGCTGTTGTTGTTGTCCTTGGAGAAGACGTCGAACGGAGTGACGAACCAGGGATTCCGCAGGACCTGCTGCATTTCCGCACTCAGGTGCGCCAGCAGTGCCCGGCCTTCGACGAATCCCGTGTACACCAGTTCCTCACTCGGGCAGCGCATTCCGAGGAGGGTGATGAAGTCGGCGCGGACGCGGTGGGCGGTCCTGTCGTTGTGGTACACGAGCTCGCCGTCGCTGAAGCCCGTCTGCTTGCCGCTGTAGCGGTTGATGGCGACCACGTCGGTGAAAAAGTCGCCGTTGAACCGGGAGGCGTAGGCGAGTAGGGGGGTGCCGGTGAGCTGGGCGAAGAGCTCCATCAGCGACTCCCCGATGAAGGTGTTCTTCTTCGCGTACTTGTCGGCGAGAGGGTTGTCGTGGTCCAGCACGGGGATATCGACGTCCAGCGGACAGTTGCGCAGGACATGGGCATCCGAAACACCGTTCTCCCGCTCGTTTCGGATGCTGTGACAGGCGTTCACAAAGGCGGAGGGCACCAGCGGCCCCTCGCGCAGGACCGCGACCGCCTTGGAGAAGGCGCTGTAATCCGCGTAGGGGTTCTCGGTGACCGTCTGAAGTGCGCCGAAGAGTTCATCGCGTTCGGAGTCGGTGAGGACGTAGGTGGGTTGCACAGTGTGTGCTCTCCTTCGGTGAGTGATGGGTTTGTGATGGGACCGATCAGACGTCGACATACGCGAGGTACTCGCCGTAGGCCAGCCGCAGGTCCGCCTCACTGAGGTCAAGGTGCTCAAGGATCGTGAACCGGCCCGGACGGGTTCGCGGCGCGTAGTGGGCCGCTCGCGCAAACTCCGCGGAGGAGAAGCCGGCTTGGGCCGCAGTCGCGGGCAGGCCGTGGCGCCTGAGCGTGCACACGAGTTCACCCGCGAGGTCTTTGTCTCCCCTGAGGTAGGAGGCGAATGCGGCCCCAAGACCGACTTGCTCTCCATGCTGGACGCGACGGGTCGGGTAGAGGGTGTCGAGGGCATGGGAGATCTCGTGGCACGCACCGCTGGCCGGCCGCGTGCTGCCGGCAATGTTCATGGAGATGCCCGAGATGACGAGAGATTCGGCAAGCTGTGCTGCGAAGCCGGGCTCATGGACGTTGCCAGTGTGCCGCAATATCGCGTGTCCCGCGCCGCGGGCCATGGCCGTGGCGAGACCGTCGATCTCCTCACCGGTCTCGGCGTGCGAAAGCTCCCAGTCGGCCACCGCCGACAGGTTGGAGAGCAGTTCGCCCACACCGGAGGCCACGTAGCGAGACGGCGCCTCATGGATTACATCCAGGTCGACGACAGCGACGATCGGACAGGACACACCGACGGACTGACGGCCGGACTCGTCATCGAGGATAGACACCGGTGAACAGATGCCGTCATGAGCGAGGTTGGTGGCACAGGCGACGGTCGGCAGCCCGATCCGCCCGGCAGCGTACTTGGCCGCGTCGATGACCTTGCCACCCCCCAGCCCGACGACGGCGTCGTAACGCCCCCTCCTCAGCTCATTACTCAGGCGCACAGCCGAGGCAAGAGTGCCGTCTGCCACGGTGTACCACTCCGCGTCGGGCAGCAGGGGAGCGACTCGGGCTCGGAGGGCCCCGCCGAATCCGGCACTGACGACGACGGCCACCTGCCCCATGGTCGAGATGCGGTGGTCGGACAGGATGCCTGGAAGGCTGTCTAGTGCGCCGTGTTGGACGATCACTGCGACGGGCGAGGGAATCATGCGGGCGATGACTGGCATTGATGTTTCTTCTCTCTTGCGGAGCGCCAGGGCTAGTCGCACGGTGGGCTCAGTCGGTCACCAGATGACGGGCAGTCGGGTGACCCCGGTGATCGACTGGTCATCTTTGAACTCGAGGTCTTCGAAGGGCACAGCCAGTCGCAGAGTCGGCATCCTCCGCAGCAGGGCGGCGAAGACCACCTGGAGCTCGACCTTGGCCAGCAGATGCCCCAGACAGTGGTGCGGTCCGTAGCCGAACGCGAAGTGCTGACGGAGCTTTCCGCGTGCCCAGTCGATGGTGTCCGGGTCGGCGAAGAAGTCCGCGTCACGATCGGCGGACGAAGTCAGGGCGATCACCCCCTGCCCCGCCGGTATCACCACTCCGCCTATCTCGACGTCTTCCGCAGTCACGCGCACAGCGGTCTGGTGCACGACAGTCAGATACCGCAGGAGCTCCTCGACCGCGACGGCCAGCTGACTCGGGTCGGAACGAAGGGCCTCCCACTTCCCGGGGTTTTGCAGAAGAGCCAGTGTGCCCATACTGATCATGCTCACGCTGCTCTCGTGACCAGCCACGAGTATCAGCCGCGCGGTCGCGTTGAGGTCCTCGCGATCGAGGTCGCCCGGGAGCAGGTGCTCATGGACGAGCCGACTGAGCATGTCGTCCTCGGGCCTCTCGCACTTGGCGTCGATGAGACGGTCCAGGTAGGCAATCAGGCTCTCGACGACGTGCCTGGTCTCCTCGGGTGTCGACTGCGTCGACATGTACCGCTGGGTGAGGTCACGGAAGTAGGCGCGGTCCTGCTCTGGGATGCCGAGCATCCAGCAGATGACCCGGGTGGGTATCTCCTCTGCGATCTCACCGACCAGGTCGAAGGGCTTCCCTGAGGTCAGGAGCCGGTCGATGATGCCGTCGGCCAGCGTCTCGATCTCGGGCCGCCAGCGCTCGACCGCCTTTGCGGTGAAGTCCTGGGCGACCATCTTGCGTAGCCTGCTGTGCTCAGAGCCGTCCATGCGCATGAAGTTCCGGCGCCCGACGGAGCGGAAGGCGAGCCCGACCGAGGGACGCATGAGGGGAAAGCCCTCGCGCGTGATGTCCGCGCTGAAACGTTCATCGGTGAGGACCGTACGCACGTCCTGGTACCGGCTCACTGCCCAGATCCGCTGCCCGCTCCAGAGCGTGACCTGCCGTACAGGCTCCTCCCGACGCATCCGCGCGTACTCCTCGGGAGGGCTGAAAGGGCAGGTCCGCACAGGCGGAAACGTCTGTTCCTGCGAGGTGTTGATGCTCATCCATCCTTCTCTCGTCGTCCCCGCGCAGCGAGGTCCTCTGGTCACTGCCCGGCGTGCGCCGACACTGGATCGGGGACGCGGGCGCCGACGAGGACGCTCATCGCGACGTCGTCCGCGTCCTGGTCGAACTGCGACCAGAAACCGGGGCGACGCCCGCCCACAGTCATGAACCAGCGGGTGTGCTCCGTGGGAATACCCAAGACGCAGATCCCCCGGTCCGCCTCCCCCGTGGCCGGCAAGGGGTGGTAAGGCGTGTGCGTGACCGCCACACCCCCGGTCTCGAATCCTTCTTCCGGGCCGTGGGACGGATCCCAGACGTTGCGGTAGGGCTGAACGACGCCGCGGGCGTAGAGGTCCGCCATCATCGGTGAATCGTCCAGGCGCACATCGGTGGGCGGCACACGGGCATCGATCACCGACTCCAGGAGCACGCTCGAGCCTTCAACGGAACCCGAGTGTCCGACGAAGCAGTCACGCGTCTCGTCCACAGCGAAGCGGGTGTCCGGCCCGAGCACAGTCAGCACACCGCTGTCGATCAGTGCGAGTGCCTGGCGCAGCCGGATGCGTGGCGGGCCGGATACGAGAAAGGCGCTCCGCTGTGCATACCAGCCCAGAAAGTCCTGCTCGTGGGAGGAGGGGGTGAGCGCGGCGAAATCGACGAGCTTACAGATGAGCCAGCGTACGTCCCGCAGCACATCCAGAGCCGCCTTGCGAGGGGAGGCGACATTGCCCAGGTCGGCTTCACGAAGGTCTGCTTCCACCACCTCTCGGAGCGCGCGGTGAAAGTGATCCGGGCCGGCGAAGGCACGCCGTCCGAAGGGCAGGGCCAGCGCGTCGAGGTCGGGGGCAGCCATGGGAATCAGCCCGTGCCGGTTTGCCAGTACAGCGATGTCGGGGCACGCCCGACGCGCCGCGAGGGCCACCGCATGGACGAAGTGCTCTCGCTGCGCCGAACACGCACTCAGTCGGTTGTGCGCGAGGGTGGAGACGAGGTCCATCTCCGCGCGCAGCCAGGGAAAGACGTCGCGGACGAAGTCCAGCCTCGGTCCCGCCTTCAGCAGCTCGACGCGCTGCTCGGTGAAGACGGCGGGGGCGTACACCTCGTCCAGTGGCTTGTGATTCACCCCTCGGCCCGGCATTAGCATGCCGCTGCGTGACCCGGCGAACAGGCGTGGTTCGTCCCCGGAAGCCTCATAGCGCAGCTCTCCGTCGGCTGTCTCTTTGAATTGCCCACCCCGGCCCACCGTCAGGGCGGCCATTACGTCATAGAAGGTCAGCCCCAGCCCGATCACGCCCACCGGAGAGCCACCCGGCAGCTTGTCCAGGCGCATCTCGGCCGCCGGACCGGCCGACACGTACCTCAGATGCGGGCGCCGAGAGGCGAACCTCCGGAAGTCCAGGGACTGCCCAGTCAGACGCGGCTGGGCGTGCCCCGTGGTGAGGACCACGCGGTGCGCGGCCATACCGGATCCGTCCCCCAGCTCGAGCTGGTATCCCCCGGCGCCGTCGCCGCGCAAGCGAATGACCCTCTGCTGTCGCCGTACCAGCGTGACCTGCTCTGGCAGTGAGGCCTCAATGCTCTCGAGCACGAAGTGGAGGTAGCGTCCGTACAAGGCCCGCGGAGCATAGGAATTGGGACCCTGAAAGCCCGTCGCGTGCTGCTGCCACCACTGCGCGAGCGAGGGTCCCGCCCCGGGCCTGCTCCCTTCCCCCGGCTCCGGCGGGCCGGAGAACATGGAGATCTCGTCCGCCACCGTGTTCATCAGCAGGTGCACGGGCTGGTCAGTGCGCCAGATACGCCCACAGCCCACTTCGATCGCGTCGATGAGATGAATGGCCACCGGAACCGACGGCGGGGACTGGGCCAGGCGGAGCGCCATGCGTTCCAGGACACTGATGCCGCGCGGGCCGCTGCCGATGACGGCGACGGTCCACGGATCGTCGCTCGACAGCGTGTGGTGCGGAGCCAGTGATGTGTGCATCGGTGCGGTGTCGCCAGTTCTGTGTCGGTGTTCGTGCAGAGGAGTTCTCGATGCCCTGATCAGTGGCACCGGGGGCGGGGCCGACGGCTCAGAGGGCGGCCATCTGCGGCCGCAGGCTCCCGGGTCGGCCGGCATGGTGCCGTGGATAACTACCGAGTAAGTGCACGGCCGTTGCCCGGCGCCTGACCGCCGCGATGGCGTCCGTCACCGCTGGATCCTGGATGTGTCCCTCCAAGTCGAGGAAGAAGTAGTAGCTGCCCAACTCCGAACCGGTGGGCCAGGACTGGATGCCGGTGAGGCTGACTCCTCGCGAGGAGAACTGCTGGAGGATCTCGACGAGGACTCCAGCGGCCAGACCCTCGGCCGACACCACCAGCGTGGTGCGGTCGTCTCCCGTGCGGACGCGGGGTGTCCCTCCGCCCGTGACGACGATGAAACGGGTGACGGCGTGGGCATGTTCGCCGATGTCAGAGGCGAGCACTTTCAGACCGTAGGACTGCGCCGCAGCACTCGACGCGATGGCCGCCACGTCTTGGTCACGGCCTTCGGCGACCGTCCGCGCCGCGGCAGCGGTGGAGGTCGAGAAGATGGTGTCGACATCAGGCATGTGCAGGTCTAGCCACTTGCGGCACTGGGCGTGCGCGTGCGGGTGGCTTAACACGGTGGTGATGCCTTCGCGGGTGTGCTGCGGGTGCGCCATGAGGTGAAAGGTCACGGGCAGGTGCACCTCGGCGTCTATACGCAGGGGGCCGTCACCGGTGACGAGCTCCTCCAGGGTGGCCGGCACGACGCCTTTGACGGAGTTCTCCAGAGGGACTACCGCGTAGTCGCTCTCGCCGGAGCGTACGGCTGACAGCGCGGCTGGCACGGTAGCGCGGGGCATCGTCTGTATCCCCGGGGCGTTCGGCAGGCTCAGCAGCGCTGCCTCCGTGAAGGTTCCGGGTGGGCCCAGATAGGTGTACTTCATGTGTCGGCGCCCGTCACCCAGCGAATTCAGGCCTGAGTCCGGGCGCCAGGGGCACCTCGCGACGGCCGAGCTCAAGGGCGAGCCGCTGGCGCAGAACCCCCAAGTCCTCGCAGTCACTGCCACGACGCTCCGCGATGTGCCTGCGGTAAAGGTCATCGATTTCGGTCTCGGTGAGACGCGCGTCCAAGCCCTCCAGCAGGTGGCGCAGAATGCTGCGGCCGGAGTGGCGGCCGATCAGGAGCGATCGCTCCCGACCGAACACGGCCGGCTCCACGTACTCGTAGGTCGCAGGGTTGCTGAGGATTCCCTGCTGATGGATGCCCGCGACCGTGCCGAAAGCGTAGGTTCCGAAGATGGGCTTGTTCCGGGGTTCCGCCAGGGCGATCATCTCCCTCAGCGCGGTGTAGGCCTCGTACATGCCGTCCAGGCGGATGTCGGTGTGCGCACCGTAGAAATCACTCTTGTAGGAAAGTACAGCCGCGAGTTCCTCCAGAGGAGTGTTGCCCGCGCGCTCGCCGATTCCTCCGAGCGTGACCTGCACTTCGTCCGCGCCGGCCTCGAGTCCGGCCAGGGCGTTAGCGAGGGAGAGACCAAAGTCGTCGTGGCAGTGGGTGGAGACACGCGTGGTGTCGGGTACCCAGCTGCGGATCTTGCCGATGAGTTCGCCGTACTCGTTCGGGACCATGCAGCCGGTGGTGTCCGCCAGGATGATGCAGGTCGCACCGGACGAGACAGCCGTCTCCGTGAGTTCCTTGAGGAGTTGGTCGTCGCTGCGGCTGGCGTCCTCGATCCCGACGGAGATGTGGGTGATGCCGAGTGCGGCCGCGTGCGCGACCGCCGTGGATACTTCCGCGACAGCCTCGGCGCGGCTGATGCCGCGCTTGTACCTCAGGTGAATGTCACTGCCGGTCGCCACCATCTGCACCTCGTGGTTATCGGTGCCCCCGGCCTCAACCGCAAGGTCAATGTCCTCGCGACGAGTCCTGGAGAACGTGGCGAACCGACAATTGGTGAGGGCACGCGAGATCTTGCGCGTTGCCTCGAAGTCGCTGGGGGAGGAAGCGGGGAAGCCCGCCTCCACGCAGTCAGCCCCCAGCGCCTCGATGCGCAGGGCCATCTCCAACTTCTGGTCCGGTGTCATGCCGTTTGCCGGGGCCTGCTCCCCGTCGCGCAGGGTCGTGTCGAACACGCGAACCCTCTTGGACGTCGACTGGTGCTGCATGATTCCTCCCGTGCAAGCAAGTGGATACGGAGTCAGGTGTTTCAGTCGAGCGTGGAAAGGACGTCGCACAGCTGGCTGATTCCGGCTTCCACCGTGGCTGTGGACGCCGCCAGTGACAGACGGATGTGCCCCTCGCCGCCAGGCCCGAAGGCCGAACCGGGGGTGACGATGACACTGGCTTTCTCGATGAGCCATTGGGCGCAGGCGTCAGAATCCAGAAATCCAAGCCCGGAAACGTCGGGAAAAATATAGAAAGCCCCATCGGGCAGAGCGCATTCGATCCCGGGTACCTGACACAAAGCGGCGTGCGCCCATTCCCGGTGGCGATTGTACTGCTCTACCATGCGCCGCACCGGTGACTGGTCGCCCGTCAGTGCGGCCACACCTCCGCGCTGAATGAAGGATCCCGCTTCTCCGACCGAGTGCTCCTGTACTTTGAGTACAGCATTCATCAGTTTCTGCGGCCCGGAAACATATCCGAGCCGCCAGCCGGTCATGGCATAGCTCTTAGAGAAGCCACTGACGGCCAGTGTTCGTTCCGCACATTCCGGAAATTCAGAAGGTGAGCAGTGTCTGTTTTCGTCGAAGACAATGTCTTCGTATATCTCGTCGGAGACGACGACCAGATCGTGAGCCGCCGAGAAATCGGCGACATCACGCAGTTCGGATGCGCGTAGAACCCTACCAGTCGGATTGGTCGGCGAGTTGAGCACGATCGCTTTCGTTTTCCGCGTCAGTTTTGCTTCCAGGAGTTCCCGAGAGAGCGTGAACCCGTCATCGGCGCACAGCGGTACGGAAACGGGTTCAGCTCCGGCGAGGCGCACCATCTGCCCGTAGCTAACCCAACTAGGGGTGGGAATCAGGACCTCGTCGCCGGGATCGAGCACCGCCATGAGGGACACGAAGACCGCATGCTTGGCCGACGGCGTGATCACGATCTCGCGCTCGGGATCACGTGTGACCCCGGATCGGAGCTGGAGGCGATTCGCCACAGCGGCACGCAGCTCGGGCAGTCCACGGCTCGACGTGTAGTGCGTGAAGCCTTCCTCGAGCGCGCCCTGGGCCGCGTCCACGACGTGTTTTGGTGTCGCGAAGTACGGGTCTCCGCCGGCGAGGTTGACGACCTTTCGTCCGCCTTCCTTTAGTGAACGAGCTCGATCGGCCAGCGCCATCGTCGCGGATCGCTCAATACTGGCAACCCTTCGCGCAATGCGATGCTCCACGGTGATGCCTTTCACATTTCTCACACAAAGGTGGCAGGAGGTCGCCACAGAAAGCAAGGGGTCTCGGCCTTACCCGGAACGCCCCATTGCGCGAGCACTAATTCACAGGGCATCTGTCATCCGGATGACGCTCCGAGCATGATCATCCCGTAACCGCCTGTCAACCTCATCGAAAGGTTCCATTCACCCTACCTGTCGACCATACGTCCGTATTGTGAAGCTGATTTTTGCCTCCAGTTGACCCGGTAACTAGGTTTCCATGGGGCGGAATCAAAAGGCCCGGCAACCCGCAGTGCGCCGAACAAGGGAGGATTCCATTGCAATATCTTGGGCGACGATGTGACGTATGTCACACCCTATTGCGTTGAGTCCTTGGGTGTGGAACGATCTTGGAAAGAATTCCAAAAGCAAATTTATGTCGTCGTTTAGCGCAGTTATAAATAAGGCGGCACCTCGTGAATTCAGATGCCGCCGGCGACCGCCAGACGGAATATCAGCTGCCGTCGTACGAGGAACCATCTATGCGTCACCGAAGAACGGTAGGCAGCGAGCCTCTGCCAACTTACGGCGTGAGAAGGTCAGTTGGTTCGACAGATGCGTGACCTGGTAGACGGGTTCACAACCAAGATCACCCAGTACCCACCAGAGGCTTCACGCGCTTGTCGACCCGTGCGGGCTGGACGTGTCCAGTGGGGCTGTCGCCTCATCGGGACCAACAGCAATCCCTCGCCCTGACGCCGATCTTTCTTGTAGTGGAGCACGCCTTTATGACGAAGCAACCCACATAGCCGTCGGTTGCGGAACGATCTCCGTCATACCGCGCATCGGTCTCTCAGCGTGAACGGTTACTTGGGCCCGTCACTGCTCCCGAAAGGCCGGCCTTCGCCCACTAATTCATTGGCGAAGGCCGACAATAAATGCTCCTAGTGGCGAAGTATTTCAATACTACTAGCTCCCTCCCGCAAACAGGAAACATGGTATGTCGAACCTCATCTTCTGCAATCTCAAGGTGCTTCTGAGGAACACGCCTGAAGAGTGGTTGGAGGCCACTGGGGGTTCCGCGACCCTTGTCACAGGAATCGACCAAGATCACACCGCAGTTTGGCTCGCAGAAAACTACGGCGACGCTTTCGCGGATATTTACGGGTTCTCAAACTATGCGGTTAACGACCTGGTATTGAAGTCTGCCGACGCATTGGTCAGCGGTGGGTCGTTTACACGTATCGTGGCCATGACTGAAGTTGACGTGATGCGGGCCGCCATACTCCGTGAAAGGCATGGAATTCCGGGCTTGCTGCCTAAGGACGCCATCTACATGCGGGACAAGATCCTCATGAAAGAGCGTGCTGCCGAGAGCGGTATTTTGGTGCCCCGCGATCGCAAGGTTTCCAACGCGTTGGAGGTCATGGACTTTATTGACGAGGTCGGCTACCCGGTCGTATTGAAGCCTTCCTGTGGTGCAGGGTCGATGCATACCTTCGTGATTGGGTCAGAGCAGGAGCTTGACCGGGTCCTGGAGGGTGGCTGCTTCTCAGGTTCTCCGGTCGACATGATGCCGGAACTCTTGCTCGAGGAGTTCATTCACGGCGAGCAGTACCACATTAACGGTTTCTATGCCGACGGTAAGTGTCACTTCATGAACGTGGGCCGCTATATTGGTACCCACCTCGACTTCCTCCATGGTCGGCACATGGCAAGCACTTTGCTGGATGCCAGGAGCGCCCTCTCGCAGGAGATCGTTGCCTTCGTTCGGAAGATGCTGGAGACGGCGCTTCCCTTCGGCCCCGACGGAATGTTCTACGTCGAGATTTTTCAGCGCCCTGACGGACAGCTCGTTATGGGTGAGGTGGGTGCGCGCATCGGCGGTCTGTCGGTCTACGAAGAGAGCCGTTTCGGCTTTGGCGTCGACTTCAAAATGGCCGCGGTGCGGGCTTTTTGCGGCCGTGGGACCCCGCAGTGGCCAGTTGCCGAGGAGCTGCAGCGTGGTTTTGTTGGGCACGTCGTAATATCTCCTCAACCGGGGTTCCTCGAAGTGATTCCGCAGGAATGCCCCTTCGATTGGGTGCTTGACTATCGAGCTAGTCCGGCAGGGCGCCGCTACTCAGCGATGCGCGGGACCAACGGAGAGATCGCTACGATCATTGTCAGCGGCGAAAACGAAGCGGACGTTGAGCAGAATCTTCTGCAGGCCACCCAGTGGTTCTATGAAAACACGAAGTGGTCCAGCTGAGTAGCCTTTAAAGGGCGCTGAAATGAGCCAGAAGTGGCCCGCGGTTGCCATGACTCAAGTTTGATTGCTGGCCAACACGAGGCGATTGCGAGGGCGCTGTCTGTCGCAAATGGCGCGTCCCGGATCTGTGGAGTGGTGACCCGCCGGCGCTCAAAGCCGTGTTCACCCGGCACCTGGCTAGTCAGACTCGTGGGGTTTCAGGAAGTCGCCATGAGAATCTTCGAAGTGGAATGTAAGGCGGTGCCGCCGACTGGTCGGTTCTCGCAGACAGATGGCCGATGGCGTGGAGATTCGATCTCAGTTCGCTGCGCCGACGTCTCAAGCCGAGCTGTCCGATGGCGGACAGGAACTCGACCTCTCAACCGCCAGACCCATCAGCACAATAAATCACGTACGGAGGAAGCATGAGCAGTGAAGAGTGGCCGACCATCGCCGAGGTTTCCAAGGAAGTCCTGGCACAGAATACGTTCTTTCCGGGACAGGACCGGTGGGTCGAAGTGGACCAATTCATTTGGGACACCATGGTGCCCACCCGTGACCCGCATCTGAACAAGGCATACGAAGAAAGCCACAATCTAGGAGTCACTCCCAACCAGGGGCAGTTCCTTCATCTGCTTGCTCGGCTTATGCAACCCCAGAAGATCCTTGAAATCGGCGCCCTGGCCGGCTACAGCACTATCTGGCTGGCCAGGGCCCTGCGTGAGGGTGGGCATTTGTTGTCCCTGGAACTGAGTCCTAAGTTCGCGGAGGTCGCACGTGCCAATGTAGCGGCTGCGGGCCTGTCGGAGACTGTGGAGTTCAGGGTGGGGCCGGCTCTCGAGCAACTGCCTCAGATCGCTGCGGCAGGCGAGGGCCCCTTCGATATCATATTCATCGACGCAGATAAGCCGAACAATCCTGAGTACCTTGACTGGGCAATCAAGCTTTCCCGTCCCGGCACGCTTATTTACGGAGACAATGTTGTCCGGGAGGGGGAAGTCGTTAACACGGACAGCGACAACCCCAAGGTCATCGGCGTGCGCAAGTTTATCGAAATGCTTGCGAACGACCCTCGAGTAGACGCGACGGCCATACAGACCGTGGGCGCTACTGGTTATGACGGCTTCGCGATGGCCATCGTCCTTTAGTTAAAGGCATTCGTGCGGCCAGCCTCTCTCTGGTACTGGGGCTGGCCGCCCCAGTATGAGGGAACCCCAGCACGTTAGCAGACCACCTGATCCTGCCACACCCACTTGGAAACTTCCGTCGCACATGATGAAAATTTCTTTTCCGGATTCGCGAAATGCCCGTATCCTAGCCCTCGTCTCGCTGGCCAACGCCACCGGTCGAGGTTCCTTTGTCGCGTGCTCAGCCATCTACTTCACTCGGGTTGTTGGACTTTCCCTCACTGAACTCGGAACTGGGCTCACCGCCGCAGCCGTTTGCGGCCTGTTCTCTGGTGTTCCTTTCGGGTATCTCGCAGATCGGAAAGGGCCTCGCGAGACGGCGGCCGCCCTGCTCAGCCTGGCGGCTGTGGCTAGTACGGGGTACCTGTTTGTCCACTCGTTTATCCTATTCCTGACATCTGCATGCCTCATCTCCCTGTTCCAGGGTGGTGGCAGTGCGGCTCGCCAGGCCGCGTTGGCCGATGTCATCAGGGGGAACGAGGCGGTAAAGACCAGGGCTTATCTGAGATCCATCGGCAATGTCGGGATGGGACTCGGAACCGGTGTGGCGGGTATCGCGCTGGCTATCGATTCCCCCTCAGCATATCTGTTTGTCATGGCATTCAATGCGCTCTGTCTCGCGCTGTGTCCCATCATCATCATGCGACTGCCCAAGACCTCGTCACGCAACTCTAGAGCGGGCTCGGCGACGGCGCCTCCTAAGTTGGTTGTGCTCCGAGACCACCCTTACTCTTTGGTCACCGTGATTAACATGGCAATGATGCTGCACTTCCAGATAATTGAGATCGCATTGCCTCTGTGGATAGTCCATCACACGAGAGCTCCGATTTCCATGGTCGCGATCCTGGTGCTTTTCAACACTGTCACCGTGGTCTTCTTCCAGGTGAAAGTTGCCCACCGTATCGACTCGGTTCTAAAAGCGGTTAGTCACTGGCGATGGTCCGGAATATTGCTCCTTATCGCATGTTCGTGTTTCGCGGCTTCTTCGTGGGGCACGGCAACCACTGCGGTGCTCGCTCTCGTTGCGGCGGCCGCGGTTCATGCCTACGCCGAGATGGTGCAGTCGGCCGCGTCATCATTCCTAAGCTACGAGTTGGCGCCTCCAGACAAGCACGGCCAGTATCAGGGTTTCTTTAACACGGGCATGTCGTTCTCGCAAATGGTTGCCCCCGCCGTTCTGATTCCACTCGTGGTCGATTATGGAGCTCCGGGCTGGATGGTTCTTGGAGTTATGTTCCTCGCGACCGGGCTAATAATGGGGCCGGCCGTGCGGTGGGCCACACAGAGGCAGGAAAGCCCGATCGCGGCCGGCGTCTAGAAACAGCACACTAGTGACTCAGATGAGGAAGTAATGAACGTAACCTCGCGCACCTCCTACTCTGACCATGGGCATCGGCTTCTGATGGTGGGCTTCAATAGGCCTCTTATCGCCGAGCTGAACGCAATTATGCCCCGCGCTTCGCTGACCGTTCTGGAAGAACCTAACGTCTACCAGAGGAAGGGGCTTGCGGCGGTCCGAGAGGTCACCGAGTGCATATCCGAGGTCATTCTCGCCCCTTACCAGCAGTCCGAGCACTTTCTGCCTGAAGTACTGGCGGCCCACGCACGGGCTCCATTCAGTGCTGTCCTTCCGGGCCAGGAATATGGTGTGACGCCAGCAGCGATCGTCGCAGCCCGCTTGGGTCTGCCGGGAGCAGGGATCGAATCTGCAAGGATTCTCTCGGACAAGCTTTTGCTGCGCGAGGTTACCTCGAAGGCAGGCATGGCGGCTCCCATGTTCCTAGAGGTTCACAAGTTCGAAGACGTGGAGGCGTTCCTCAGCCGCTCGGACGGCAGGGCTGTTCTCAAGCCCGCCAACCGCCAGGCTAGTCTCGGAGTCACGGTCATTGACTCAGCAGAAGAGGCAGAGTACGCCTGGACACAACTGGTCACAGCCGAAGAACCCCGGCAGGTGTCCGACCGCGCATGGCATCACCGCTACCTCATCGAGGAGCGTCTCCATGGGCCTGAAGTCAGCGTGGAGGCACTGGTAGTCAGTGGGCGAATTAACTTCTCTAATGTCACCCAAAAAATCACAGCGGGCGGGTCGCATCCCGTGGAAACAGGGCATGTGTTGCCGGCGCCACTGGCAGCAACCGTCGAGCAGTTGCTACGTGAGTCGATGGAAGCTCTCGTCGATGCCGTCGGATTCGACACCGGGATACTTCACGCCGAGTGGATCATACAGGGCGGTCGTCCTGTCCTGATCGAATGTGCTGGGCGCGCTCCTGGCGATTATCTTTGTGACCTCATCAACCTGGCGTACGGGTTCAGCTTCATCGACACAGCACGAAAGATCCTCGCAGGTGCCGATGCAACGGCTCCCATCCGACCCAAGCAGGGCGCAGCCATCACATTTCTGACTGCGGCCCCGGGGACCGTCACCAACGTGAGCGGCCTTGATGAAGCACGAGCCACACCCGGAGTAGTGGAGGCCGTCCTTACCGCTGAGGTGGGCGACAGTGTAAGAACACTGCGAAACAGCGGCGATCGTCTGGGCTTCGTCATAGCAACCGCCCCCGACAGCTCCGCAGCTGGTCACACAGCCGACCACGCTGCCTCTTTGATTAAAATCCTCACCGACAGGAATGAGGCAGGAGCGTGAAGCTGCAATGCACAGGTAAGCATCTGCTCGTGATCAACGGCTCCCGTAACGACACCGTGGGGCTTCGCCTGGCCCGACCAGAGACTCGGATGAGCCTGATTACTCGTCAGGACATGTTCCACAGGGTCATTGATCTGGACGCTTATGAACGCGTCGTGGTTCTTCCCGCGACGGTCGACAGCGCGGAGTGGATCTCGACGGCTCATTTCATCAACACACGGGACGTAATTGACGCCATAGTCAATTACACCGAGTTCAGCGCCACAGAAACGGCTTTGATAGCCGATTCGCTGGGGCTGCGTGCCTACTCCTTGGACACCGCTCGTGTAGTGAACGACAAGAATTCCATGCGAACCCGCCTTCGAGAGGCTGGCGTAGACGACACTCGCAGTGAAATCATCACCTCCTTCGATAGCATGCAGGATGCGGCGGAGCGTATCGGGTACCCATTGATCTGTAAGCCGACGCGCGGAATATCAAGTAAAGGCATCACGCGTATCGACGGTCCGGGCAACCTGCTCCACGCATTCGAGCGGGGCATCAGCGGAGCCACGGGTCTGGACGTTCCTGATATTCTGATCGAGCAGTTCCACACAGGCCGCGAGTATAGCGTTGAATGCTTGAGTGATTCAGGTCAGCATTTCGTCGTCAGCATTACTGAAAAGCACATTGATGCGGCCACGTTCGTCGAGGTCGGTCACGTAGTACCCGCACCCCTCACTCCAGATGACACGGCCCGGATTGAGGGCACAGTCCGACGGATGTTGACTGCGCTGGGGATTGCGAACGGTTCCACCCATACTGAAGTGATCCTCACGGACTCGGCAGTGAGAATCGTGGAAACACACCTACGCTGTGGGGGGGATCGCATTATTGAGATGGTGCGCGACGTTACGGGTATCGATATGCCTACAGTGGCCGGCCGCCAAAGTCTCGGTGAATCCGTGCACGGGGAACTGGCCGACGCCCTCAGGTCAAGACCAGATGAAAGATATGCGGCCATTCGATACCTGGTTCCACATTCTCCTGGCGTAGTTGCATCCGTGGAGGGTTATGAGAAGGCACTGGGCATCGAAGGCGTCCAGGAGGTAGTAGTCATGCAGGGACCCGGTGCTGTGGTGACCGGCCTCAATAGTTCGGCTTCTCGCCTCGCTTTCGCTCGTGCTCTGGGAAGCACCCCGGAGGAGGCTATGGAGAGGGCCTGCGCCAGCGTCAATCACCTGGCCTTTCAGATGACAACGGCGTCGGTGGATATCACTGCGTGAGCTCCGATCACTCGCTCCCGATATGGCGCCGCGGTCATGTCGGGAGCAAGCTACGCTGAGACGTCCTCAGGGCCCGACACGATGACACAGCCGTTGAAGCTGTTGTCCTCGTCGGCTTCGCTCTCCACCGTGATGCGAGCCGCCGTCGCGTCTGCGGCGATGCGATTCCGACACCGTTGCGGCCGATCAGCGCGTCAAGATTCGTGGGAGGACGACTCCTCGGCTCGGCGTCGAACGTGAACTCATGCGTCGGCAGCAACCCCTCACCACAGGGCCCCGGCGAGTGCCTGGATCGTCCGATTTGATCATGTGATGCCGTAGAGGGCGAGGACGCGGGGGCGCTCGGTGTGGGCTCGGCGTCCGGCGGCGGTGTTGATGTAGCCGGCGAGCTTGAGTGCGCTGCGGATCAGGTCGCGGAGGGCAGCGAGTACGGCGGGCGCGTTGTGGGTCCTGACCTGGGACTTGTCCTCGTTGAAGGTGACACCAAAGGCTACGGCGATGGGGCGGCTGGCATGTCCACCAAACACCTTCTAATCCTCACCAACCGGGGCAGGGCCACCATCGAAGATCTCTCCACGTCCTCGCCCGTGAATCATCACCGGAGTCCGCGCCACATTCGGGATTCACCTCGTCAAGAACCTGCCCGGTGGGTATTCGACTGTAGACACGTAGCGCAGCATCCAGGAAGCACATGCGACAGGAGACTCGCCGCACTGCAGCGGGGTCGCCCATAAAAGGGGACGGCCCGGTTGGGGACGGCGCCGCACCCTGGGCTCCCGCGCGGGCTTGGCGCCTGGCCAGCCTCGAAGGCATACGGCATTGCACGGGCGATCTTCCCAAAGTCCCGGAACGTACTGACGGTCGCTGTCACTTACGGAGCAGGTAGCTGATCACACGGGAGCGCGCCTTGCTCGGGCTCAACCCGAGGGCCGTGCCGATCTTCTCCGCGGGCACCGCCTCGTCCTCGACGGCATGAGCGGCTTCCCGGCCGACGGCCGAGGCCAGGCGCTCCAGTTGGGCCGCCGCTCTCAGCGCGGCCATCAGGGCCTGCTGGGCCAGCGCAGCCAGGTGCGCTTGGAGCTGGTCCATGACTGCGGTGACATCGGCCGGCACTGGCGCCGCCTGGCCTTCCACGCTGTCGATGTGGTTCTGCCAGTCGTTGTACGGGCGGGAGACGTCCAAGTCATCCAGGTGGTCGTCGTCGACCTGTTCCCAGTCGATCGGGTAGGTCTCGCCGCGCCATCCGCACGCGCACGCACTCCGGTACCCGGCAGCCCGCGGTCGGCCCATCTGTCCGATGTACGCCCACCACTCACTCGTCGAGAACCCCGCGCTGCCACTGCCAATGTCCAGATAGGCAGGCTTCGGCTCACTGCCGTCATCGAGAACAGCTCCCACACAGCCCTCGTGAGACGTGCCGAACTCCCCCGTCGTCCACCCCATCACTGCACTCCCTCCCCGCCCCTTGCACCACCGAGTACTCACCAGCGTGTTTGCGCTGGTACGCGGATCTGAGGATGCCGCAGGACACTCACCCAGGAGGGCGTTTCCCTCGGTATGACCGGATCGGGGCAATACGACACGCCAGCAGCCCCTACAAGCACCGGCGCACAGAACCCGCGCCGCCGCAGCTCCGCTCCGCCCTCGACTACGTGCCGCCCGCCGAGTACGAACGCGACTGGCGGTGACAACAGAAAGCCATCCCGCAGTCTGCCTGAACCAAGATCGCCGGACTCTACGAACCCCTGGGCAGCTCAGCCTGCACCGTGCTCCCCAAAAAACGGGCTGGTGGCGGGTCATGGTGGACACACTGGTCCTGGAACCGGCGCAGCGGGGTGCGCGGGCAGTGAATACCGGAAGTAAGCGCCGCGTTGGGCGACTAGCGCCACCAGGGCGCGATGGGGTTGTCACAAGCCGGGTGCCGGGCAGCAGGACTGACAAGGCCGTCACCGGCTGGAAGCAACTCTGGGGATGAGTAGGCACGGGATCCACCCACGCGATGGGCGGCGCGGCGTCGATGGTGACGCAGGGAAATCGGCAATGGGGCAGGGCGGGACCCAGCCGTGTCCTACAGGTTCACGCGGCCCTGGATACAGATCTCCCCGAAAATGCTCGCAGTCTCCCGAGGACCGCGCTGGATATACCAGGTGAGCACATTGACCGCCCGGGCGCTGCGGGCGCCCGATCGAAGGTGGGGAACCGGCCACACCGATGAAAGTAGGCCAAAGCCAGTAATTCGGTTCCTTGTTCGATCCGCCGACGCATAGCCTCGATCATGTTCTGAAGCCGCACCGGACCTCATCAGGACGGACTGGGAATTGCTTCGGAGGGGGAAACAAGCCTTGCAGAAAACGCACAGCACGCGCTCCAGGCTCATTCGCCTCGCTGCCGCCGGAGCAGCCATCGCCGCCACCGCGGCCGGCTCTCTGACCGGATCGGCCAACGCCGTTCCGCAGAGCAGCAGTCCCGTCACCACCACGGTGGCAACGTCGGTCACGCAGCCCGTGGGCGCCAAGGCCGACGCCGTACAGCAGGCCCTCACGAAGGCACGCGCCAACGGTGACCGCATCGCCGTCGTGAACAGCTTCAGCGCCAGCCCGCAGGCAAACACCTCATGTTCCCTCGTGCGGAACGCATGGCTGATCAGCCGCTTCCACGCGTGCGCGAACGCCACCGGCACCTTCCGGGTGCTCGATGCACGAACCGGCCGGGAGCTGGGGAAGATGACGTACACCGTCCACGGTGACGTGACCTCCCGCACCGGGTCGAAGGCGTTCCCGTACAGCCTGCACTTCACGCGGAACAGCGTGTCCGGCGCTGCCGCTGGTGCGGTGATCTCGGGCAGTGCTTCCGCGAGCAACGCGACGACGCGCGGGAACATCCCGTCGCAGCCGCTCGGTGCGAGCGGGAAGGCGTCGGCGAACTTCACCTTCACAAGCAAGGTCGGCAGGGGGAAGATCCTTGCGAGCGGAGCGACACCGAAGTGGATCTTCACGGTGCCGGGTGCGACGCCGAGCAACCCGGTGTCGTTCCCGGCTCCGGTGGTGCGCTGCGACAACGCACTGAAGGGCTACCCGAGGTCGTACGGGTGCGTCTTCCCGCAGTCGAAGAACGTGATCCAGTACTCGCTGTCCGGGTACGTGAAGGAGGTCGCGAAGCACATCAAGGACGCGCAGGCGTCCGGGCTTCCCGGCGCGTACGGCGGCCGGACGGTGCTTCAGCGGCTGTATGACGACACGCAGATCCGGCGGAACAGGCGCACGTCGTGCCCGGACAGCCTTCCGCGTCCGGCCGGGAAGACGTGTGACGAGTACGCGTTCGCGAGCACCTACCAGGGCGGTGCGCTGCTGGGCAGGTTCAGCCGCCGCATGGTGAACGAGACGCAGAACACGGACGCCGGGCGGGACCTGAACAGGTTCTACACGGTCAACCGGATCTTGAACAAGGACCCGTTCCAGGTCGCGATCGTCCGCTGACCCGACGACGCTGAAGCCGGCCCCCACGCACCCGCTTGGGGGCCGGTACGTTGGTCACACCTCCTGCCGACGATTCGGGGATGCCTGCGATGCAGCAAGAGATGACACTCCACGCCGCCTACCTGCACTACTGGATCACGGGGAGCGAGCCCGAGCCGGGAGAGGTTCCCAGGGGGGCGGGGCAGCAGCGGGAGAACGGGCGGGCGGCGGTGCTGGAAGCCAGCGAGGAGCATCCCGGGCTCGTCATCAGGACGGGTGTCCAGCACGGTGACATTCCGGCCCTGGTGCGGGTCCACGAGAGCGAACCGGAGCTGGACGAGGCGGGCTGGGACGAGATCGTGGAGGGCGACCTTCACGCGGAGTCGTACGTTCAGCTGAGCAACCTGGACGGGCAGCTGCAGGAGTTCGATCTGCCGTGGCCGGGTTACGGCGATGAGAGCAACTGGCGAGTAAGGCTGTCGGTGAAAGGCGCCGACGACTCTCTGTCGGTAGCGTACGCGGAGGACGGACACGAGCTGACAGAGCAGCACCGCATCGACATGTGGCCGGCACCGGAGGGCGGGCTGCGCTGGCTGAAGAAGGATGCTCGGGGCTTCCGCAAGCCGCAGTAGTGCGCCTAAGGGCTGTCCCGCATTGCCGGGGGCGGTAGGTGGCTGGCTTGGCCGGGGCCGTACTGTTCGCTCGTTGATCAGTCACGCTGGTCGAGGCGCGGACCCCGCGGCCTGCGCCGACGGGTCTGTACGCCGAGTCCTTCCAGACCAGGCTCATGGAGGTCGCATCCACTGTGTGGACCCAAGTCGTTGCGGCCCTGCCTGGCACGACTGTCTTCCAGCCCCCTGCATCGGAGTCGACACTGATCCGCTGCACCGCGATCCTCGGCCATCCACTGCCTATGGACCTCGCTGCCCTCCACCGCGAGAGCAACGGCATCGAGGGCGAGTACGGAGACGGACTCGCCTGGTCCACCGAGCGGAGCGCCTCCGAGAACCAGAGCCTTCGCGAGGCCGCTGACCTCGCCACCCTCTACATGCCGTTCGGTCCGCTGCTCCTCTCGATCCGATCAGGCGACCGACCGGCCCAACTCGGGTTCGGGGGCGACGTGCTGGCGCCCGGTCGCCCTGGACGGCGACCCCTGCCGCTCGCCGACGGTGCGACACTGACCGTGCGCGACTCCACGATCCGATCTGACGCGGCCCGACGCGGATCGGCTGACCGGCGCTTGACTGGACGCCGCGTCCGAGCGTCCATGGTCGTGGCCGAATCCGCCGAGCGGGATCACGGACCCCCTCGTTCCCGCACGTCGTTCGGCCCTGTCCGCCCGGAACAACGCGATGCGCACGCGCCCGGCGACAACAGCGACCTGCACAGGACCGCGCCCCGGCCGGGGACCTCACTCCTTACACACCTTCGGGAAGCGAGGCCCCTTCATGTCCGAAACCATGATCGCCGATCAACTGACCGGCCTGCCCCCCGCCATCATCAACGTCTACACCCAACTCATCGCTTTCACCGAACCGGCCACCGTCGACGACATCGCCCAAGCCGCCGCGGCTGCCCGCTCCAGCACCTTCAAGGCCCTCGTCGCCCTCGAGAAGCGTGGCCTTGCCCACCGCGACCGCGGCATCCAGAACGGCCCCAACCGCCGCCCCGACCTCTGGCGCGCCACCCTCACCGACCCCATCGCGACGTCCTACCAGGCCCCCGCGGCAGAGGAACCGGTCGAGCCTGCCACCGACCCCGAGACAGAGCCGGACGCGCCCGCCAACGACAAGCCCAACAACAACTCTGAAGCCCCGCAGCCCGAACAGGCTGCCCCTACCGCGTCCAAGCCCGTTCCCGCCCAGCACACCGGACCCACCGAACCGACCAGCCCTGCCCCCAGTACCTCCCTGCCCGCCGGAAACAAGCGCCTCGCCCCTGGAGGCCTCCGCCAACTCGTCATCGAGCACCTCAACGCCCGCCCCGGAGAAGCCTTCACCGCCACCCGCATCAGCCGCATGATCGACCGCTCCTCCGGCGCCATCGCCAACGCCCTCGCCACCCTCGCCGAGCAGGGCCTCGCCGAGCAGGTCACCGACCGCCCGCGCACCTACCGCGCGGCGATCCCGGAACAAACCGCATAGTTCACCAGCGAGGCGAGCCGGGCCCGTTCCTGCCAAGGGGAGGAACCGGCCCGGCTGCCAACATCGTCGCCATCGGCCATCTTCGCGAAACCATGCCCAGGGTCGGGCGCCCCCCGTGCACGCACCACGAGCTGTGGTCGAAAGAACCCGGCACCGCTCGGTCCCGGGACGATTCGATTGGCGTTTGTGCAGGCCACCTGGTGTACGAGCCACCCGCGAGCCACCACCGCGCCACTTGCCAGCGGGCGGGCGACCGGGGTTGAGGTCGAAGTCGACGGACGTGATCAGTGAATGCCCCGATCGCCTTCTCGCGTGCAGGTGCGAGAACGGCCAGCCTTTCCGGGTCTATCATGATTTAGGTGTTTTTAGGCCGTTTAGCCTAGTGGTATTTGGTTGGTCCGGTCGGCCTATACCCGTCCGGCGGTAAGGCGGCCGTCGAAGAGCTGGTCGAACTCGTTGAGAGCGGCTTTCCACTTGTTGTTCCAGCGCTTGCGGCCGCGGCCGGAGGGGTCGAGGGCGAGGGTGGCGAGGTAGATCCTCTTGAGCGCTGCCTGTTCGTTGGGGAAATGTCCGCAGGCGGTGGCCGCGCGACGGTAGCGGGCGTTGAGGGACTCGATGCTGTTGGTCGTGTAGACGACCTCGCGGATCGCGTCGGGGAAGGCGAGGAAGGGCACGAACTCGCTCCAGGCCCGCTCCCAGACGGCGGCGATGCTGCCGTACTTGTGGCCCCACTTGGCGTCGAACTCCTCGAGCCGCTCGCGGGCCTGGGCCTCGTTGACAGCGGTGTAGACGGGCTTGAGGTCGGCGGCAACCTCGGGCCAGTTCCGCCGCGAGCAGTAGCGCAGGCTCTGACGGATCAGGTGAACGACGCATCGCTGCACGACGGTCTGCGGCCACACGTTGCCCACCGCGTCAGGCAGCGCACTCAGCCCGTCACAGACCAGCATGAGGACGTCCTTCACGCCGCGATTACGCAGGTCGGTGAGGACTTGCTGCCAGAATTTGGCGCCCTCGCCGCCGTCGCCGGCCCACAGGCCGAGGATCTCGCGGTAGCCGTCGGCGGTGACCGCGATGGCCACGTAGATCGGTCTGTTGGCGACCTGCCCGTCACGGATCTTCACGTGGATCGCGTCGATGAAGATCACCGGGTAGACCGCGTCGAGGGGACGGGTGCGCCACTCGTTCATCGAGTCCAGGGCCTTGTCGGTGATCGTGGAGATCAGCTCCTTGGACGCGCTCATCCCATAGACCTCGTCCAGGTGCGCGACGATCTCGCCGGAGGTCATGCCCCGCGCGGTCAGCGACAGGACCATCTCGTCCAGCGCGCCGGTCCGCCGCGCATGCCTGGGCAGGACCTTCGGCCGGAAGGTGCCCCGCCGATCACGCGGAACCTGCAGCACGATCGGCCCGACCTCGCTCATCACCTTCTTCTGCCGGTAGCCGTTACGGCCGTTGCCGCCCGACCGCGAGCCCCGCCCGCCGACCCGCTCCGCCTCGGCCGCCAGATGCTCCTCCAACTCGGTCTCCAGCGCGGCCTGCATCAGGTGCTGCGTGATCGCGGGCAGCAGCCCGCCCTCACCCACCAGCTTCAGCCCGCCAGCGCGGACCTGGTCCTGCGCCAGCAGCGTCAGCGCGTCCAGCAGGTCCAGGCTCAGCCCGTCCACACTCTCCGGCATCCTCTTCACGCCTGCACCGTCTGCAGCCGCCTCACCGGACGCAAGCGACACGCCGCCCACCGTCTCGAGAGAGTGAGTCCTCTGGATCGTCATCAGGTGTCCCTTCTGGTGAAGTTCCCACCCAATTCATGACACTCCCGCCTTTCCGATGGCCCGTGTGGGGGCGCCCCGAGCCCCGCGCCGTGGTGTGCTCGGCAGCCGCGCGTGGTCAGCGGGGCACATGGGGGTTGCGGGCCTGGTGAAGATCAGCACGTCTTCGTGCTGGATCACCGCGAGTGGGATGCCTTGGTGGCGTGCGTCGCGGACGTTCTTCATCTGGAAGAACGACGGGCGGGTGATGAGGCGGCTGTCGCGGATGCCGGCGAGGAGGGCGACGCAGCGCTCGGCGGGGGTGAGTCCGGCGGCTTGGCCGGCGGCGAGGACGGCGGAGGGCAGGTCGATGAGTTCGCCGCGTTCGCGCCAGGGGCGGGTGGTGACGACCACGGTGCCGCCGGGGCGCAGGACGCGTCGGCACTGGGCGAGGATCTCGGTGAAGGCTTCCAGGAGCCGGTCGGTGGAGACGTGGGCGAGGTTGGAGGGGTCATGGCTGTAGCGGTAGTCCTTCTTGACCACGCCGCGTTCGCCGGTCTCACGGGTGGAGCGAACCTGTCCATGTACAGAGTTCCCGTACGGCGGTGAGGTGACCACGAGATCCACCTCGCCATGGAGCGCGGTGGGGATGAGCTGGGTGAGTTTGCGGGCGTCGCCGCAGTGCACGGCACCGGTACCGGTGCCGCCTTCGTGGGTGGCGGAGGCGGTGTTGAGGCGGGCGAGGTCGGCCCACTTGGGTTCGTATTCGACGCCGAGGGCGTTGCGGCCGAGGTGGATGGCTTCGACCAGGGTGGTGCCGATGCCGCACATCGGGTCGAGGACGAGGTCGCCGGGGCGGGTGTAGGTGGCGATCGCGTGGGCGGCGATGCGCGGGAGCATCTTGGCAGGATGGGCGGCGGAGCCAGGCACGTAGCGGCCCTTGCGCTGGGCGGGGGCGGACGTGGGGGCGGTGTTCCACACCGAGAGGGGGGAAGGCACGGGCGTTCTCCTCTGCCTTGGCTTATGCGTGGCGGATCGCGGACAGGGCGATCAGGTCGCAGTGCGCGACGCCGCGGCAGGCGTCTGGGGGAAGGGCGGGTACGAGGCGGTCGCCGACGGGGTGGCCGTAGACGACCACGATGTGTTGGAGGTAGCGGAAGCCTGCGGTACGGGCGGAAGCGATCAGGGTCCCGAGCGGGTCGGTGAGGCCTTTTGCCTTCCGGCGCTGGCGGGTGGCCAGCAGCAGAAGGCCTTCGGCGGGGAGGAGCCGGTGGGCTCGGTGGAAGAAGCCGGGCCAGCCGTCCTCCGCCGCGCGGGGCATCCCGCTCTCGTCGGACGGCAGGTCGTCGGCGGGGGTGGGGAGGGTGGCGGGGTGGAGTTCGGCCAGAAGGATGGACGGCCTCTTGGTGCCGTCCTCGTCGTCCGCCGGGTCGGTGAAGGGGGTGGTGGGGATCCGGGCGTCCATGCCCGGGGCCGTGTCCCGGATCGCGATCTTGAGCAGCGGGGCGGGCCGGTGGGTGGGGCGTCCGACGAATTCGGTGCGGATCTTGTCGATGGCCCAGGCGGGCAGTACTGCGCCGGGGATGGGAGCGGCGTTGGGCTCGTCCGGGTCGGGGAGCCAGATGGTCGTCGGCAGTGAGTGGGTCGTACGGGGGCGGGGAGCAGTGGAGTTTGGCATGGGCTGAGCGGCGCCCGGGAGCGAGGGTCGGGCCGTGCTCGTGCTGACGTGAGTAATAGGGACAGGCTGGCTGATCTTTGCCATCACCTCGTGCGTGTTCGATCTCCCGGGCGGTCCCTTCGCGCACGCTGCTGCGCCAGCGGTCTTCCTTACCGCGTATCGCGTTTGCGCAGGTCGTCCTCTATGCGAGCCAGCAGCGTGCCACCTGCGATCCACTGCCGAACCAGTAGGACCGGCCGCACAACGGGCGCTCGGACCGAAGCCGAAAAATTTTCTGTGTTCGATTTAATGTGCTCGCTCTGAGGCGTCACTCCAGGCCATCAAGACAGGACCAGGGCCGCGCCATCGCACATGCCGGACCATTCGACCGGCGGTGACACGGCACTGGCGTGCGGCTGGGCCGACGGTGACCCGGAGGCCTGGGAGGGGTGGCGGCGGAAGTTGTCAACGCCGTCACGGGAGATGCGCCATGCACATTGCCCACCGCCCCGCCGCCCGTCCGCAAAGCAGCCTTCGTTCTCCGCTCGCGGAGCTGGAACAGGCGTTCCTCGCCCTGACCCAGGGCGTGGAGCCGCTCACCTTCCCCGCGCACCTGGTGTGCGACGAACCCGACCGTGCGGCCTGGCCGGTCGACCGGATCCGCACGCACCTCGCCCACCCCTCCACCCGCGCCGAACTGCGCGAGCAGACCTGGCGTGAGGTGATCCGACGCGCCCGCGACCTGGGCGAGCCGTGGGACGTGGTCGCCGTGGCCATGACCGTGCCGGTGCTGCGCCGGATGCTCGCCCGGCTGGCCCGACCCGCCCACCTGGAGCGCGCCGAGGTCGAACAGGAGGCCCTGGCCGCCGTCGCCACGGCCCTGCGCACGGTGGAGTTGGGGGCCGAGCGGCTGGACAGGGAGCTGTTCAGCGCGGCCGACCGGGCCGTACACCGGCTGGTGTACGCCGCACACCGCCGCGCCAGCCGGGAAACCGGCCAGGCGGAAGCGCATCTGGACCACCTGTGCTCCACCCCGCGGGTGGAGCACGGTGAGCCGGAGGACGAGCTGACGGTGCTCGCTCGCGCCGTGCAAGCCCGTGTGGTCGACGTGGCCGAAGCACGGCTGATCGCCCGTACACGCCTGGAGGGCGAGCCCATGAGCCGCCTCGCGGCCGAGCGCGGGGTGAGTGTGCGTCAGCTCTACCGGCACCGCAGCGCCGCCGAACAGCACTTGGCCGCCCATCTGCGGCATCGGCTGGAGGACCTGTAAGGCGCCCGACTGGGGGATCTTCGGTGGCGGAATGACAATTCCTGCCCCAGGCATCTCTATTCACGGTGACAGCGGCCCAGCCCGGATTCGTACCGGGCTGGCAGTTCTGGTCCGGGGCAGCGGCCGATGCCCCCGGGCCGGGGAGCCGCACAGTGTGGGGTGAGCACGACCGTCTCGTGCTGACACCCGAGAAACCCTACCCACCACACCCCCGCAAGGAGGTCGGCCCCGGGTCCAGGGTTCTGCTCACCCCACGCAGGCTTCTCGTGCGCCCTCTGAGGTGATCCCGCTTCTGCCCCTTTCCTGTCCTGCTCTTCGTGTGCCCGATGGAGGTGTGCTGCCATGCCCGCGAGACTCCGTCGCCCGTACCGGCCGAAGATGCGGCCGCTTGGCCGCTGGTTCTCCCGGCTGGGATTCATCGCGGCCTTCACCACTTCGGTCCTGCTGACCGACCCGCCGTGCGTGTGGGCGGTTGCGGACATCCCCACCGTCATCACGAACCTGCGAAATTGGATCGTCGGCCTCCTCGCCGCGCTCGCCACCCTCTTCCTTACTTTCGGCGGACTGCGCTACCTCATGGCCAGCAGCGACCCCGGCGAAGTAGAGGCCGCCAAGCGGGCATTGAAAGCCGCGGCCATCGGCTACGGGCTGGCGATCCTGGCCCCGGTGATCGTGACGGTGCTGCAGGGCATCGTCGGTGCGGGCAACGGTGGGGGCGGGCAGTGACGCGCGCCCGGCGCCTGGATCGCGCCCTGCCGCTGCTGTTCCTGGCCGCGCTCGTGCTGGGTCCGCTTGCCCAGCCGGCCTCCGCACACGCCCTGGCTGCCTTGGCCCCGACGGCCCCGGATCCTCCTCAGCCGGAACCGCAGCCCGCGCCCGGCCCCACAGCCCCCTCCCGGGAACCGGAGCCTGGGCCAAGGCCTCAACCTCTGCCAGGCCCCACGCCCGCTCCGGGCCCCACACCAGAACCGGAACGGCCGGTCTCCCCTGAGCCGGCGCCGGGGCCCAGTCCTTCGGCGTGTGAGGCCACAGGTGTTGGATGCGACAAGGCCAGTGGCTGGGGCTTCCTCGACATCCCCGGCATGATCGTGAATGCGATCACCTCGTTCCTCGGCATGCTGATCGAGCAGATCATGAAGCCGGTCCGCGAGTTCCTCGCCGATACCCTGCTGGCCACCCCCGACGTCACCCAGCACGCGGACATCAAGCGGCTGTGGACCGCCATGCTGGGGATCACGGGCGGGGTCTACGTGCTGTTCGTGACCGCGGGCGGCATCACGGTCATGGGATACGAGACCGTCCAGACCCGCTACGCCCTCAAGCAGATCACTCCGCGCCTGCTGCTGGGCATGATCGCGGCAGCCACCTCTCTGACAGTGATGGGCAAGGCGATCAGCCTGTCCAACGCCCTGACGCACGCGATCATGGCCACCGATTTGTCCGACGCCGGGCAGGGCATGGTCGAACGCGTTCTGCCCTTTGCCCTGTTCGGCGCCGCCGGGCTGAAGCTGTACGTGCTGCTGCTGGCGATGGTGATGATCGCGCTGGTGGTCGCGGTGCTGATCGGCTTCCTGGTGCGCGTCGCGGTGATGGCGCTGCTGGCCGTGGCCGCACCCCTGATGCTGGCGTGTCACGCGCATCCGCTGACCGATCCGGTCGCCCGCCTGTGGTGGCGGGCCCTTGCCGGGTGTCTGGTCATCCAGGTCGCCCAGTCGATGACGTTCGTCCTTGCCCTGAAGCTGTTCTTTGCACCCGGCGCCACGACGCTCGGCATTCCCAAGTCTGATCAGCTGGGCACGGTGCTGGCCGGAGTGGCCCTGTTCTGGGTGCTGTTCAAGATTCCTGGCTGGACTTTGCAGGTCGTCTTGCGCGGCACCCCCGTCCACCATCCTCACGCGCCAGCGGGGGTGCGGATGCTCAAGCACCTGGCCCTGTACCGACTCATGGACCACTACCTGCCCGGCGTGGGCCTGCTGCGCCGCCCGGGCCGGGGAGGTGGCGCAGGGGGACTCGGACCAAGGCGTGGTGGGCCGGGAGGCGGAGGTGGCCGGCCTGGGGGCGGCCGAGGGGGCGGGGGCCGGCAGCCGGGGCCCGGCTCTGGCCGTGGTGGGGGGCTTCGCGGCCAGGGCAGTGGCTGGCTGGCGCGCAGTCGTGCTGGCGTGAACTCTCCCAGTCAGGCGGGATCCGCGGCGCAGCCCGCTCCTATCGGTCCGGCCACACGCCGTCGACGCCGCGCAGGCACCCTCAGCAGCGCGAACACCGCCCCGGGTACGGCCGGTGCTCCTCAGACCCCGGGCACTCCACCCGCCAGACCCGCTGTGCGGCGTCGCAGCCCGATCGCTGCTTCCCCCGTCCGTACGCCGAGAGGCCCTCACGCTGTGGTCCATCCCGCCCGGGCCCGCCGCATCCGGCAACTGACTCTCCCCATCACCGCCCAGCGCACCCCGGCACGCCCACCTCAGCCCACCCAGATGTGGCTGCCGATCCGTGCTGAACGCGCCGCCCCCGGCCCGCCGCCGGTCGCCCGCGCCCTGACCACCCCGCCGGCGCCCACTGCCCCTGGCCTGCGTGCGCGCCAGCTGGCCCTGCCCGTGCCCGCGCCACGCGTCCGTGCCCGGCCGCCGCGCCCCATGCAGCTACGGCTCCCCCTGGAACCGCCCCGGAGGTAACACCGCATGAGCCCCACCGACGAGTCGTCGGACTCCTCCTATGCCACGCGTATCCCTGCCGACATCTCCCGCCCTGACCGGCTCCTGGGCCCGTTCACCGCCCGACAGACCGCCATCCTCGCCCTCGCCGCAGTGGTGCTGTACGGCGGCTGGTGGGCCACCCGCTCCTTCATGGCGCCGCTCGCCTACGTGGCCCTGGTGATCCCCATCGCCGGAGCAGTGGCAGCGCTCGCGCTGGGACAGAGGGAGGGCATCGGCCTGGACCGGTTCCTGGCCGCCGCCCTCCTGCACGCACGCGCTCCGAAGCGACGCGTGCATGCCCCCGAAGGCATCCCGCCGCTGCCCGCCGCCGTCCCCGGCCACTGGGCAAAAGCGGCTGGACCCGCTCCTGCTGCGATGGACATGCCGTACGACGGCATCACCGCAGGCGGCGTACTCGACCTAGGAAGCGACGGCCAAGCTGCCTTGGCGACGTGCTCCACAGTCAACTTCGAACTGCGCTCGGCAGCCGAACAGCAGGCCCTGACCACGGCGTTCGCACGCTGGCTCAACTCCCTGACCGGCCCCACCCAGCTGCTGGTGCGCTGCCACCGACTCGATCTCGCTCCGCTCGCCGACACCCTCCAGCTGGAGGCAGCCGCGCTCCCGCACCCGGTGCTGGAGAGGGCCGCCCGTGCGCACGCCGACTTCCTCACCGACCTCGCCACCGGCGGCAACCTGCTGGGCCGGCAGATCGTGCTGGTCGCCCGCGAGGAAGCCGCACCGCACATGCTACGGCGGAGAACGGGCGAGGGACGGGCCCTGCAGCGCCTCGACGAGGCCGTCCGAGCCCTGGCCGCCGCCGAGGTCACCGTCACGCCCCTGGATGCCGAGCGGAGCGCCGAACTGGTCAGTACAGCCTGCAACCCCGGCACCCCCACCCCGTCCTCCACAGAGCCAGAAGGCAACCCCGCATGATCCGACTCCGCTTCGGTCCTCGCCGCCCCGCGTCCCCGACCGCGGGCATCGACGCCGCCGAACTGCTCCACGTGACCGGCCCCGAGGCCATCGAGGTGCACGCCCGCACCCTCGCCATCGGCGCCCACCTGGCCACCACGCTGGTCGTCACCGGCTACCCGGCCGAGGTCACCCCCGGCTGGCTGGCCCCGCTGCTGAACTTCCCCGGCCACCTCGATGTTGCCCTGCACATCGAGCCCGTACCGAACCCGGTGGCCGCTGCGGGGCTGAAGAAGCAGCGCGCCCGTCTTGAGTCGGGGCGTCGGACCGGCTTTGAGAAGGGGCATCTGGACGACCCGGAGGTCGAGGCCGCGGCGGCGGATGCCGCCGAGCTTGCGTACCGCATCGCCCGCGGGGAGGGAAAGCTCTTCCATGTCGCTCTCTACCTGACCGTGCATGCGCCGGATGAGGAGAGCCTGGCAGAGCAGGCCGCCGCCGTCCGGGCGGTCGCTGAGTCGCTGCTGATGACGGTCACCCCGACCACCTACCGGGCTCTGCCGGGCTGGCTGGCCACCCTCCCCGTCGGCATCGACACGCTCAAGATCCGCCGCACGTTCGACACCGCCGCGCTCGCCGCCTGCTTCCCTTTCACCAGCCCCGACCTGCCCATCGCCGCCGGGGAGGGCGGCGCGGCGACGGGGGTGCTGTACGGGGTGAACGCGGTCTCCGGCGCCCCGGTGCTGTGGGACCGCTTCGCGCAGGACAACTACAACTCCATCACCCTGGCCCGCTCCGGTGCCGGCAAGTCCTACCTCGCCAAACTCGAATTGCTCCGGCTGCTGTTCACCGGCGTGACCGCCTCCGTGATCGACCCCGAGGACGAATACGTCCGTCTCGCGGAAACCGTCGGCGGCCACGTCATCGCCCTCGGCGCCGACGGCGTGCGCCTCAACCCCTTCGACCTCCCAGCCGCGACACCCGGGGGTGAGGACGTCCTGACGCGACGGGTGCTGTTCCTGCACACGTTCCTGGCCGTCCTGCTGGGCTCTGAACTGACCGCAGGCGAGAAGGCGGTATTTGACCGGGCCATCCTCGCCGCGTACGCGCAGGCCGGGATCACCGGTGACGCGCGTACCTGGCAGCGCACGCCGCCCACACTGGCCGACCTGGCGTCCGTCCTGGCCGGGGACGGACGCGAGACGGCAACGCAGCTCGCCGACCGGCTGGTCCCCTACACGGCCGGCTCCCATGCCCGGCTGTTCAACAGCCACAGCACCGTTGCCACCGACGGGCACCTGGTGGTTTTCGCGCTACGCCAGTTGCCGGAGGAGGTCAAAGCGCCGGCGATGCTGCTGGCCTTGGATGCGATCTGGAGGCAGGTCACCGCCCGCCAAGGCTCCGGCCGCCATCTGGTGGTGGTCGACGAGGCGTGGCTGCTGATGCGCGACGGTGCCGGCGCCCGGTTCCTGTTCCGTATGGCCAAGGCGGCCCGCAAGTACTGGACCGGCCTGGCTGTGATCACCCAGGACGCCGACGATGTCCTGTCCTCCCCGCTGGGCCGGGCCATCGTGTCCAACGCGGCCACGCAGATCCTGCTGCGCCAGGCCCCGCAGGCGATCGACACCATCAGCGCAAACTTCCACCTCTGCCACGGCGAGCGGGAGTTCCTTGTGTCCGCTACACGCGGCGAGGCGCTGCTGCTGACCGGCGACCGCCGCCACAAGGTCGCGCTGATCAGCATCGCAGCCCCCGGCGAACACGAAGTAGTCACCACGGATCCCGGCGAGATCGCGGCCGCCCTGCACCCGGACGCCGACCTCGACTCCGATGGCCCTGGCATCCATGAACCTGTGCGAGACGAGGGGTGGGAGCTGTGACGGCGGAGCGCCATCTCGCCGCGGTCCAGCCGCATGGATGGCTGGTGAACTTCCTCCGACACCCGGAATCACTCGGTATCACCTCGCTTTCGGCGGCCGTGGAATGGTGTGCCGCGTCCGCCCCCGTCTTGGTCCCTGCGGTCCTCGTCTGCACGGCGTGTGGGCATGCTGCCTGGCGTCGCCTGCTGCGCTCACGGCAGCAGCGCTTCGCCGACGGTGCCCGCGTGGTGGAGCTCCTGGCTCCACCCCAGGTCGCTGCCAAGGGCGGGGAAGTACTGTGGGCTCAGCTGTCCGGGCTGCTGCGCCCGTGGTGGCGGCGGATCACCGCCGGTCAGCCCCATCTGGCCTTCGAATACACCTGGTCGCCCACTGGACTGGCCATCCGCATCTGGGTGCCGGGCACGGTGCCAGCCGGTCTGGTGCGGCGTGCGGTGGAGGCCGCCTGGCCCGGCACCCAGACCCGCGTCACCGAACCCAGCCCTCTGCTGTCGATGGGGCAGGTGGTGACCGCGGGGCGGCTGCGCACGGCCCGCCCCGACGTCCTGCCGCTGCGCACTGACCACACCAGCGACCCGCTCCGGGCACTGCTGCAGGCCGCCACCGGCATGAGCGAGGACGAATCCGCCTGTGTCCAGATCCTCGCCCGCCCGGCCACCGGCCGGGCGCTGCGCCGAGCCCGCCGCCAGGCACGCCGCCTCAAAGCAGGCCGGACACCCGCTCGGCTCCCCGCCCTGGCCGCCTTCCTTCTGCATCGCGCACAGCCGACCGCCACAGGAAAGCAGGATCCCGAACACGGCGCAGCGGTACGGCAGTCGGCGACCAAGCTTTCCGGACCTCAGTGGCAGTGCATGCTTACCTACGCCGCCACCTGCTCTGCGAAGGCGGAGCGTGCCGAGGATGTGGCGCGCGGCCGGGCTCACGCACTTGCCTCGGCGTTCGGCCTGTACGCCGACCGCAACTACCTCACCCGTATACGGGCACGCCGCCCTGAACCGCACCTGAACGCCCGGCAGTTCCCGCCGAGTCGGCCGGTGCTGCTGTCGGTGCCGGAACTCGCCGCTCTCGCCAACCTCCCCATCGATGCGGACGCACCGGGCCTCCAGCGAGCCGGAGCCCGCTCCATCCTTCCGCCACCGTCCGTCCCCGAGCCCGCGCCCGGGAACGGGGTCAAGCCGCTGGGCCGCTCGGACACCGGCGCCCGCCGCGGTGTCGGGCTCGCAGTCGCCGACGCCCGCCACCACCTCCATGTCATGGGCGCGACCGGCTCCGGCAAGTCCACCCTGATCGCGAACCTTGTCCTGGACGACGTCCGCAACCACCGCGGCGTCATCGTCATCGACCCCAAAGGCGACCTGGTCACCGACCTACTCGACCGCCTCCCGGACACCTGCGCCGACCGCCTCGTCCTCATCGACCCCGACGACCCGCATACCCCGCCCTGCCTGAACGTGCTCGACGGTGCGGACATCGACGTCGTCGTCGACAACATCACCGGCATCTTCCGCCGCATCTTCACCGCCTTCTGGGGCCCGCGCACCGACGACGTCATGCGCGCCGCCTGCCTGACCCTCCTCAAACATCGCGACCGCACCCACCAGCTGGTCACCCTCGCCGACGTTCCCCGCCTGCTCGGCGAGAGCGCCTACCGGCTGCGCCTCATCCCCGCCCTCAAGGACCCGGTGCTCCGGGGCTTCTGGGCCTGGTACGAGTCGATGTCCGAGCCCTCCCGCGCCGCCGTCGTCGGCCCCGTGATGAACAAGCTGCGGGCTTTCCTGCTGCGCGACTTCGCCCGCCGCGCGATCGCCGCGGGCCCCTCCACCTTCGACCTCGCCAGCGTGCTGGATGGCGGCATCCTGCTCGCCCGCCTCCCCAAAGGAGCCCTCGGCGAGGAGACCGCCCGCCTGCTCGGCTCGTTCATCGTCGCCGGAACCTGGCAGGCCGCAGCCGCCCGCGCCCGCACACCCGAGCACGCCCGGATCGACGCCACCCTGAGCATCGACGAGGCCCACAATTTCCTGACCCTGCCGTATCCGCTGGAGGACATGCTCGCCGAGGCCCGCGGCTACCGCCTGTCCATGCTGCTGGCCCACCAGCACCTCGCGCAGCTCCCCCGCGACCTGCGCGAAGGCATCTCCGCCAACGCCCGCAACAAGATCTTCTTCAACGCCTCCCCCGAAGACGCGGGCGCCCTGGAACGGCACACGCTCCCCACCCTGGCCGCGCACGACCTCGCCCACCTCGGCCCCTACCAGGCCGCAGCGCACCTGCTGACCGGCGGCGCGGAATCCGCCGCCTTCACCCTCACCACCCGGCCCCTCCCACCTGCAGTCCCCGGCCGGGCCAAAGACCTGCGCGCGGCGGCCGGCGGCCGCACCGGCCCCCGCCCGGCCACCCACCCCTGAACCACCCCCCGTGTTCATCCTCCTTCCGGTGGTGACCTGTCATGCCCGCACTCCCTCGCCCCGCCGTCGGCCCCGGCTCGCGCTACACCGCCCGCGCCGCCACCACCCGCCCGCGCCCCGCCCGGCACACCGACGTCGCCGCACTCTCCCGCATCCTCACCGCCCGTGATCTGTGGCTGGCACGGATGCTCCACGAACACCGCGTCCTGACCACCCGCCAGATCGCCAGCCTCGCCTTCACCTCGCCGCGTTCCGCCCAGCGCCGCCTGCGCACCCTGCACCAGCACGCCGTCCTCGACTCCTTCCGCCCCCTGACCCAGACCGGATCCGCCCCCGAGCACTACACCCTCGGCCCCGCCGGAGCCGCCGTCCTCGCGGCCCATGCCGGATGCGACCTTGCCGACCTCGGCTGGCGCCCCACCCACACCGGCCGCATCGCCTACTCCCCCTCCCTGGGCCACGACCTCGGCGTCAACGAACTCCTCACCCACCTCGCCGCCCACAGCCGCACCACCCCAGGAACCGGCCTGTCGCTGTGGCTGTCCGAGCGCTCCTGCGCCCGCCGCTGGGGCGACATCATCCGCCCCGACGCCTACGCCCACTGGCACGACGGCGACCAGCTACTGCCGTTCTTCCTCGAATACGACACCGGCAGCCAGCCCCTCGCGCGTGTCGAGGCCAAACTCGCCGGCTACGCCGCCTTCGCCACCTCAGCGAACGCCCAGCCGGCCCTGCTCATCCACACCCGCACCGCCTCCCGCGACCAAGCCATCCGCCGCCGCCTCGCCGCACCCGCACGCGACCTAGGCCTGTACATCGCGACCTCGTCCGCGGACTTCACCACCTCCAGCCCCTGGGGACCTTGGTGGAGCCCGCTCGATGGCGGGGACACCCGCCGCACCACCCTCATCCGGCTCGCCGACCGCTGGACCGAGCTCAGTCCGCCCTCTGATCTCGAGCCGACGGACGCCGACACCGCCGTCACTCTCCCGGTGCCCCCGCTCCCACCGGTGCCCGAGGCGGACGTGTGAGCTCCCTGTTCACCAAGGCTGCCGGTGGCATCGGGTGCACGGTCCTCGCCCTGCCGCCGCTGGGCGCCCTCATCCTGGCGGCGCTGCTGGGCGGCCTGTCGTCAGGTGGCAGCATGGCGGCCGCTCCGAGCACACACGCATTGGCGGACATCCCCGCCTCCATGCTCGTGCTCTACCAGAGGGCCGCACCGGAGTGCCCGGGCTTGTCCTGGACGATCCTCGCTGCGATCGGGAAGGTCGAGACCGACCATGCCCGCCACTCCACCATGACCTCCTCGGCCGGCGCAGTGGGACCGATGCAATTCCTGCCGTCCACCTTCCAGTCGTACGCGTATCCCGTACCGCCCGGCGGGAAGACACCGCCCACCCCCTGGGACCCGATCGACGCCGTCTACGCCGCCGCCCGGCTGCTCTGCGCCAACGGCGCCCGCCATGGGAAGAACCTGCGGGGCGCCATCTGGCACTACAACCACTCCGACGCCTACGTGAACCAAGTCCTCCGCATCGCCGACACATACGCGGGCGCCGCCCGTGCCCCAACAGCCGCGGCAGCCGGAGCGGTCGCCTTCGCTCGAGCCCAACTCGGCACCCCATACGTGTGGGGCGGCAACGGACCCGCCGACGGTGGCTTCGACTGCTCAGGCCTGACCCATGCCGCCTACCGCACCGCCGGGGTCACCATCCCCCGCGTCGCCCAAGCCCAATACGACCACGGCCCGCACCTCGCCAAAGGAATGCAACTCGCGCCGGGCGACCTACTGTTCTTCGGCACCAGCCCCCACGCCATCACCCACGTCTCCCTCTACACCGGAGATGGCCAGGCCATCGAGGCCCCGCGTCCCGGAGCCGTCGTGCGCGAAGGCCCTGCGAACACCACCGCCTCGTCGTTTCAGGGCGCGACACGGCCCTCGGCTCCAGAAGGTGGTGGTGCGCGGTGAAGCACATCGACACACGGGAGGCCATCAGCCTGCTCAAGTCCATGACCTGGGTCCTGTGCACGGTCGGGGCTCTCGCTCTGGTGTTCACCACGGTCAACGTCACCCGCTTCGCCACCAGCCGCAGCGTCCCTCTGCCGATCGCGATCCTCCTCGACCCCATGATCGGCATCGCACTCGCCGGCGTCTTGTATGTGGACGCGCGCCTGGCCTCCTGGGGCATCAGCCCGCCGGTCTGGTCTGCCGCACTGCGCTGGGGCGCCGGCTGCACCGCCGCTCTCATGAACTCCTGGGAGAGCTTGTGGCCCGACGGACAGATCGGTTGGCCTCGCAGCGCCGATCCGGCCGCGGTGCTGCTGCACCTGACCCCTGCCCTGCTCCTGATCGGCCTGACAGAAACGATCGCCGCCTACCGACGCTGCATCACCGACCTGATGGACCGAACCCGCTCCCCCAACCCGAAGCCATCAAGTCGGCGCTCCACCATGGCCATAGGATCGGCCGAAGAGCGGCCCGGCTCGAACGCCACCATCCTGGACCCGCGCAGTGTCGGGGCGGTCGAGAGCCGATCCGGCCATCAGCCCGCAGCGGCCGGCGTCCCCAGGACCGGCAGCACCCACCACGCCGGACCCCGTACGGGCGGCCGGAGGCTCCACGGCCCTTCCCCCACCCCTGGATCTCCACCGGGCAGCAGCGGAGCGACAGACGCCGACGTGTGGCCACGCGCACTCGCCCTGGACGAAGCGGCACGTGCCTCGACCGGGAAACCGGTGAGCGTCTGGAAGCTTCGTACCGATCTGCGGATCGGTCCCCGACGCGCGCGCCAGATCCACGATCAGCTCCTCGCCCGCCAGGCTGATCCGCCGCTCTCACTCGAATGAACCGCCCCGACCTGCCGCTGGATGCAGACTGCGCAGATCCGATCGAGCTCCCACAGCTCGATCGGTGACGGCTGGCACGGGCGGATCATGGTGCACGAGGGGGCAGCTTTGGTGGGCCGGTCACCTGCTGGTACGCACTAAGCTCTCCTTGCCCCAGGCAACCCGCGACGATTGCACATAGCCAGTGACGCCGGTGCGCTTGATCGTGACTTTGGCCTACGTTCCATCGCCCTCGGCCCAGCCGTGCGCGATGCAAGTGTCTCCCTTATAGGTGGTGTCGAGCGGCGTTGCTCCCGCCCTTGGTTTGGCATCGAGACGGCACGCACCGTCGCCGATGAGCCGATGATCCGGCAGAACTCCTCCTTGGCAGCCACCGGCGCCCTGGCGGCCCGTAACGGCACGGCGCCCCCTGCGGGAGCCGACCGCGCCAGCGGCGGTGCGGCTAGCAGTACCAAGGCAAACAGTGAAACGCGGCGGCGAGGCAACAGGCGCTCACTTCCTGCTGGTTCAGCTCCGAGGCTGACGAAGGCCGCGAGCCTGGCACCTCTCGCACTGTTTTGCCCATCCTAAGATGACCTTCCACTGATTCGAGTGACAATGGGAGGCTTCACGCGCATCCTACTCGTTACCCCGGATGTCCAATAGGTCCTCCCTGGGGCCGATGCCGGACTCCCTAACTGCCCACATGACGCCTTCACTTGGACGAACCATGAAACCCATGACGACCCTCGCCGTAGTGTTTCTCTCTTTGGCCTGCACGGCTGCCCCCGCGCACGCAGACGCGACCATCCAGAAGGGCAAAGTAGGGCTGAGCGTCACAGGGAAGGGCTTGTCGGTGAAGCAGGCGGGCGGCTGGATGGACGGTCACGGCACCGGTGTCCGGGCCCTGCTCTACACGGTTTACAGAGGCGAGAGGACCGACATCACCGGCTGGAAGGACGCGACTCCCATCACCGCGGGAATGACGGAGTTCTCCAGCGTGAACTGGAACCTGAAGGGACGACGCTTCCAGAACGGAACGTGGTTGTGCATTCAGTTCAACCAGGCGGACGACACACCGTGCGCGGAGATCCATCGCTGACCTCGCGTAGCGGTCGACCACGCCTACCGTGGTGCGCTTGTGCCCTGCATCAGTTGAGGTAAGCCGCAGACGGCGTGGAGGACCACGTTGTCCAGCAAGCATTCCCCTTCGTACGACCGGCGCCGCACCGGCACGAGGCCGGTACGACGCCGGTTCGTCACTTGCTTCGCTTTACTTCCTCGCGAAGGGCGCGGAGAGAGCGGACGGCCCTGATCGCCTTCTGCGACAGCGGTGGCACCTGATCGAAGAGGTATCCGAGGACGGAGATGCCTCCCGCGATGCCGGCCAAGGTGGCCGTCACCCACCCGGCAGCTTCCATGTCGAGCCTTCCAGGATGAGGGTCAGTGGTTGATTGGTGGCTCGCCGGCGACGGGGGATGCACCGGCGGGCCACTCGGCCTTCCACTGGCTCTCTTTGGGGTTGCTCGCCCAGGAGGCTGCCACGCACCGTTCTCCTGCGGCTAGCCGAGTGCCGCGGGACGAGGAGGAACGTGAGGCTCTGGGGGGACCTCTCGTCTCTGTCACAGAAGCAGGCACCGCCACCTCCACGGCTACTCGCGGCACCAAGGTCGGATGAACGCGTGGCTATCCGCGTTCCATGACGGTACTGCCCGCGCCGGGTCAGCGACAACGCCTCAGGCTAAGCACCCGACGTTGGATGCCGTGCTGGTCGGCGCGTGCCTAACCGGGTGCCCTATCAGGCAACGGACGTCCGGTCGACTTCGAGCAGGCACGGCCCTCGGCATAACCCTCAAAGACGGAAATGAGAGGCTGGTACGCCGCGTTCACCGAGTAGTACCCAGAGGGACGAGACGGGATCCGGTGCGCAGGTGATGGTGATGACTTCCGTATCGCTGATCCGGATGGTCGGGAGCCAGCCGTGCACGGGTGGCAGCAGGTCCGCCAGCGCGTCTCTAAAGGCGCGCTGGCGATGGCGGCCGCCCTGTCCGGGGAACAACGGCGGCTTCGGCTTACCGAAGCCGCCACCAGGTTCGCGCCCGGCCAAGGCCCGAGAACGGGCCAACCATTGACCAGCATCAAAGCCGAGCTCCACGTCGGCCGGGTAGGACTCCAGGGTGAGCGCACGGGCCGCGGTGAAGTGCTGCCTCTCGTCTACCTCCAAGATCTGCCGCCGCCCGTCCTCGTAAGTCAGCAGGACATCTAGACTCCGCCGCTCACGAGAAGGAGCCTGCTCAGGCAGCACCAGCCCAGTGAGCGCGCCGTAGATCGCCGAAACCGTCTGCCACATACCGGCGCATTCGATCCGTCCCGGCCGCCGCAACCAAGTCGGGCAGCTTTCTGGTTCGATCTCCGCCTTGACCACCTCAGGCAGTAGATGGGTTATTCCGTCCTGCAGCTCCTTCATCCCCGGCCCCCTCTCGTTCGATCAGCTGCTCGAGTATCGGCGACCCGCCTGAGCCATCACTCCCGGGCGCCGGCCCGGCACCAGGTGCCCCACGGGTCGCAAACTTCCCTGAGTGTGACGGAGTGTCGGTCGTGAGCCCAGGCCGGACCCATATTGGCTGACGCGGTCATGCCAGGAGCCGCAGGGTTTCGTGCTCGCGCGAAAGCGGGTCTGTGGAAGATGCACGTGGCGCGGAGCCTGGCGCAGAGCCGGACGGTGCTCGTACGGGGGTTGGCGACCTCGTCGTATGGTTCGCTGTTCTCGGCCTCGACCCCGTCATCGTCGACGGCATGCTGCATCGCTACTTCGGCGTCGCCCTGCCCGGTGGGCCGGTTCATCGCCGTCCTCCGCAACCTGCGTGCCCGCAACCGCCGCAGAAGCCGCGGGTGTTGCACGGGCACGGACAACGCCCTGCCGCACGGTGCCGGGAGGCCGGGCTCCCATCGAGGGCGGGGACGCTGAGCGTGGGCAACGTAGTGCCATCGTGGTCGGGGACGGTGCGCCTCACGGCCCGCGCGAGCAGGCCGGCTCGAGCCGTACGGGGCAGCTGATCGAGGGCCTGGAGGCAGTTCGCCAGGTGCGGGTCCTGTGCCCGGATGGGGGCGCGGGCGCAGGCCAGGATCTGTACGGCGGCCTCGGCTACGACCCAGGCGAGCGCAGGTTGATCCGGTTCGGCACGCTCCTCGACCGGCACCCGCTCTGCCGCACGGGCCAAAAGTGCAGCAGGCGGCAGGGCTTCTTCGTCCTGGCCGGCGACTACGAGGAGAGCATGCGCGTGCTGGAGCACCTTGTGCACGAGCTGATGGTGCGGTGCGGCTGCGGGCACGGCCATGGGTGAAACGTCCTTCCGGAGAGGGGCGAGCCGGTTCCATGTGTCCGGCCCGCCGCGTGTGGGGTAGAGGGGCAGAGTTCTGGGGCCCGGTCGTGGACGCCCGTATGGGTCAACTACGGCTGGTTACGCGCCTGATACGTCGTACGGCGGCCTGGTAGCTCTCCAAGACGAGGGCGAGCTGGCTCATCTGCTGGGCGAAGCGGGCCGCGTGCAGGTCGGTGGTGTGGCCGGTGCTGGTGAGCAAGCCAGTGACCGGGACGAAGACCGGATCCAGGTGGGGGTCGAGCGCGTCGTCGAGGCGGGCGCGCACGTGGGCGGCGTGGCGGTGGAGTTTGCCGTGCAGCCGGTCGGCTTCGCGGGCGGTCTTGAGGACCAGGTCGGCCAGCTCTCCCAGCGCGGTTCCCCGTTCCCGGCTCTGTCGGTCAAGGAGCTGGGGGCCGTCCTCGCCGAAGGTCACGCGGAGGGCCTCGTCCCCCGGCAGGCGCCGGGCCGGGCGGTCGACACCGGGCGCAGCGGCGGGAGTGTTGGCTCGGGCGGGGGTGCCGAGGCGGCGGCTGATGCGGTGGGTCATGGCGGCAGGGTTCCTTCCCGGGTGGTGGGGGGTGGGGGTCAGAGGTTTTCGCCGTAGGAGCAGATGCAGGTGTGGCCTTCGTCGCGGGTGAAGGTCTCCGGCAGCCTGTCGGTGTGCATGAGCTCCTCGGGCTTGAGCGGCGGATGGGCGAGGTGGGTGCCGAGGTCGGCCAGGTGCCTGATCTCGGCGAGGGGCACGGTTGCGCCGCATTCGGGGCAGGGGCCGAGGAGTTCGAACGGGTCGTCGTCGTAGATCGGGGATCGGGCGAGGAAGGTGTAGGTCTCGCCGGTGTCGGGACAAGTGGCGGTGGCCAGGATGGGCTCGCCGGGGGTGGTGCGGCGGCGCAGCCAGTCGGAGGCGGTGGTGATCTGGTCCAGGCTGAGGCCGAGGGCGGCGGCGAGCCGTACGGCGGTGCGGGCGTGTTCCTCGCCCCGGTAGGGGCCGTGCAGGCTGACGACGTTGTTGTGGCGGATGAATGCGGCGGCGGCGTGGGCACGTTCGGCGAGAGACGTCATGGCGAGCGGACTCCTTACGGCAGGTGGGTCAGCGGTCGGTTGGGGGTGCCGCCCCGGGCGGTGCCGGGGCGGCAGCGGGGTGTCAGGGGTTGGTGGCCGCGAGGGCGGCGGTGGCGGCCTTGCCGATCGCGGCGGCGGCCTGGGCCGGGTCGGTGAGCTGGAGGAGGGTGGTGCCGGGCAGGGGGTGTGGGTCGGGGTCGAAGGCGAGCCACAGCACCGCGCACCCCGCCGCCCGTAGGGCTGTGATGCGCTCAGTAGCGGAGGCGGCTTCCTGGGGGAGGTAGTAGCCGTCGGAGGCGATCACCAGCAGGCGGCCCGCACCGGGTGCGGTGAGGTCGAGTCCGGCGGTGAGGGCGTCGGTGGCCTCGGCGAGGCTGTGGCCGCCGCCGTCCGCGTCGAACTCGGTCACCCGCGTCGGGGCCCGCCCGGGGGCGGTGATCGCGGTGATGGAGCGGCGGTAGGCGATGGTTGCGGTACGCGAGTCCGGGTCGGTCAGGGCGGCGGCCTTGGCGAGGATCCAGGCGGCCGAGGCGATCGGGTGGGCGGCGGCGCGCATGGAGCCGGAGACGTCCACCGCGATGCCGACCCGCAGCGGCGGGGTGGGGCCTTGGCGGCGCTGGGTGCGGATCCAGGGCTGCGCCGTGGGCATCGCCCCCGCCGCCTTCTGCGCGTCCCGCGCCAGTGCACCGCGCATGCTCAGGCGTCCGGGCGGGACCGCCGAGGCGGTGACGGTGACCGTGCGTTCGCGGTAGGCGGCGGCACGCAGGGCCCGTGCGAGCTGTCCGGCCGCCGCCTTCTCCGAGGGGGTGGGAGGCCTGGTCCCGGTCACCGGGGAGGGGGCGCGGCGGCCCCGGGCCCGCTCGCGCTGGCTGTCAGGGGTGAAGGGGCGTGCCCCGGGGACGAAGACCTTCTCGGCGATCTCGGCCGCCTTGCGTCCCTGGGCGGCCTGGGCGGCCTTCGCCCGGGCCCGGGCGGCGCGGGTCGCTGTGATGCGGGCCTGGGCCGCGCGCTGGGTGGCCTCGTTCACGGTCACCTGGGCAGCGACCTTGCCGACCGCCTCGGCCAGTTCCCCGTTGTGCCCGCAGCGCGCGTCCGGGGTCGGTTCCGGCTGGTGGGGGGCTGCGCCGAGGGCCTGGCACCATGCCTCGGCGTGGGCCAGCATCGCCTGGGTGTCCTCGTCGGCGGTGGTGTGCGCGGCCGTCCAGATCGCCGCGAGAGTGTTCAGCAGGTCGGGGCCGAGGATGCTGGTGACGGCGTGTTCTACAGGCTGGGCTTCGTCTGGGTCGAGGATTCCGGCGTCGCGGCGGGCGAGGATCAAGGCGGCGGCCAGCCCGGCCCGCCACGCATCGCCCGGCGTGTGGGTGGTGAAGTCCGCGAGGACCAGGGTGTGGACGGCGGACCGCAGGAACGTGCGGTCGTCGGGGCGGCGGGCGAGGTGGGCGTGTTCGGCCCGAGATTCCTCCAGCATCTGGGCCGCCGCATCCAGAGCGGTTCCGCGTAGCGGGGGCGGGGTGGTCCACCGGCTGTGGGCGGCGTGCGCAGCTTCGTGGGTGAACGCGCCCCAGGCGACGGGGTAGTTGTGCTCGTCTCCGGTTCGGGTGGGGTCGATGATGGCCGGATGGAGCGGGGCGAAGAGTGCCCGGTCGATTTCCAGGGCGGCCTGGGTGGGGAAGAAGGCGGCCGGGGCCCCGGAGCGGGTCTGCTCATCGCAGGTGACGATCACATCCTCGCGTCCCGCGAGTTCAGGGAGGCGTTCGGTCAGGGCGGCGGCGATCCGCAGCCAGTGCCCGGCCTGCAGGCCGGGCCGGGGCTCGTAGAGGGGGCCGCCGTCGTCCTCCCAGCGGGCCAGAGCCTGTTCGGTCTCGGTCTGGGCGGGCGGGGTGGGCAACACGTGGGTGGGAGCGGGCATGGCAGATGCGGTCCCTTCCAGAAGGGTCGGTGGGTGCGGGTGGCGGGCCGGGGCCCGGCCCGGTGGTTGGCCGGGCCGGAGCGGGGTCAGAGTTGGCGGCCTAGGGCGAGTGCGGTGACCGGGCGGCCGATGGCCTTGGTGACGATCTCGGCGACCGTGTCGCGGTCTTCCAGGGGGGCGATGCCGACCAGGTTGGCGAAAGCGGCCTCGGTGCCGAGCACGTCGGCGATCTTCTGAAAGGCGATCAACTCCCTTAGTTGCGGAGCCCATCCGACGTCGCCTGCCTGCTGAAGGGTGGCGAGATTGCGGGCGATGCGCACCGCCGTGCGGTTGATCTGCAGCGAGGCGGCCAGGTCGTAATCGGAGCCGACCTGGATCTGCACGCTGAACCGTGAGGCGAGGGCCTCGGTGAGGACCGCGCCGTGCACGCCCGGGTTGTGTCCGGCGATCACGTAGAAGCCGTCGGCGGCAATGATCGTCTCGCCCTTGTGTGCCTTGACCTGGATCTGCCTGCGCCCGTCCATCGCCGGATACAGGGCCGCCAGCACCTTCGGCGAGATCAGGGTGGCGTCGTCCAGGAGCAGGGCGCGGCCTTCCTGCATGGCGGTCACCAGCGGCCCGTAGACGAACTCATATCCGCCGTTCGCGTCCTGGGTGTACTCGCCGATCAGGTCGCCGACCGTGGTGTCGCCGTCCCCGGCCACCGTGATCAGGTCCGGGAAGGCAGCCTCGATCAGTGAGGTCTTCCCTGTCCCCGGCGGCCCGTACAGCAACACCGGAACCTGCGCCTGGCGTAGCCGCCGCAGCGCCTCCACATCCGGCAACTGCGCCAACGCCCTGGGGTGGTAGCGCTGCCCGTTCGGGCGGGAGATCGGCTCCGGCCGCCCGCCCGGCGGGGCAGCCGAAGCCGCTGGCCCGGCGGACTGGTGCGGCACCGTCGGCCTGGGACTCGGGGCGGGCGGGCCTGCAGAGGCACGCTGGGCTGCGGTCGTTGTGGCCGGTGTCGCCCGGTACATACGTGGTTTGGAACCGACACGTTCCGCCTCGCCCCGCCGTGCCAGGGTCTCGCAGGCATTCCCTACGGCCCCGCCGGAATGCCCCAGCATCCTCGCCAGCTCCGTGACGGTGAACATCGCCGCCGCATTCGCCGCCAACACCTGCGCGATCATCGCCCGCAACTCGCCCGGGCGCGCCTTCCCACCGGGGCCGGGCGGTGAACTCACAGGCGCCGCCGAGGTGTTCGGCGTACCGGATACGGGTGCCTGCGTGGTGGTCCCGGACGGCGGGGGCGTCGGTGCGGCGGTAGCGGTCATCTCGTGAAGCCCTTCTCTGCAGGCATAGCCATATTCCGAATTGAGAAAACCCCAGGCCTCTTTTGGGCGCACTCCACCCGTCATCCGTTTTCAAACGGAGTCCGTCAGGGGTTTCCCATTCCCGACCCCTCCCGGGAACAATTCAAATATAGCTCGACTCACACACCACTTGAAGTCGTATTCCGGCTTGGAAATGCTGGAATTCTCGTGAATTCACGATTCGTTTTCAGGTGAATTCTCGGAGGCGCGACGCTAGGCGTCGTGGCGGTCGGCCCACACGACCGATTGCAAGCTGTCTACCGCGCGGAAATTTCAGGGAATCCAGTACGCGCGCGATGGCGCGACCCTCGGCGCGGCGGCACCATCGGCTGCGCCTGGGTGCCGCCGCCTTGCACGGTGAACGCCGCGCCGGCTCGCATGCCTGGGCTGTTGGGAGAAAAAGGAATCACTGAGCGGGAACATGCAGCAGGATGGAGAGTGGCGGGCGCCGGGATACACGCCGGGGTGTGCGGGGCTGGCCCGGCTGGTGGTAGATCGGGATGCGTTGCTGCACCGATATACAGTCGCCCTCGCCCGCTGCTGGCTAGCAGGCCGCCCGACCTGTGGGGAGGGGCCTGGTCCGGGTGTCGTATCCAAGGGCGTACACGGAAGCGACGGCGGATACGACACCGGATGCGACGGGGCGGACGCCATCGAGCCACGCTCGCCCGAAATGAGTCTCCAGAGACCCTGTGAGCTGTGGGATTACCGCGCTGCCCGGGTTTGGTTCCTGAGTGTGATAGCCGTTGTCTGGACGACGCCGCGCGGCACCGTACCTACTGGCTTCGCGGAGCCGTCAGGAGAAGCTTGTGTGAACCGGCCCCCGGAGGGGGTCGGTCGGTGCACTCAGGTCCCGTAGCGGCCTGCCCGAGCGTTTCCCCCGACGCCCGGGCGGTTTCTTGCTCACCGGCTGGAGGAAGCCAGATTGCGGGTCAGGATTGCTGGTCCCGGATGCAGGGACGTGAGAGATGGGTGACGGGGGGCTGGGCGGCTCACCACAGCTGCCGGCTTTCTGCGCGTCCGCGGCGTACCCGTAGGCGGTGGACACGTAGGAGTTCTCCTTATCAATGTCACCGTTTGCGCTCTGGATGTCGGCAGACGCAGCCAAGCCCGCTCCCGACACCGCCTCGCGCGCCGTACTTGGCGACGGCTCGTTCGCTCCTCCCGTATAGCCCGGCTCGATGTTCAATAGAGCGGCGAGATCGGTGCTCAGTGAGCGCGCGTCCCTGTCCAGCGAGGTGAGGTCGCTGGTGAAGGAGGAGAGGTCACCGCTGAGCGAGGATGCGTCACCACTCACCGAGGCCGCGTCACCACTCACGGAGGCAGCGTCACCGCAAACAGTGCCGTTGTCTGTGCCGTTCCCGGATTCGCTCAGCACGTTCCGCTCGTCACTGTGGACGGTACCTACGTCTGTCGCTGTGCTGGAGACCGTGTCCTTGAGACTCGATAGGTCGCTCTTCACGTTCGTCTCATCGCTGCCGATGGCCTGATAGTCCTTGGCGACCTGCTGCTCGGCGGCAGCCCGGTTGTCGGCCTGGCTCTGCTGGTTATTCGTCTGCTGCACAGCGGAGTTGAGCTTGGCCAGGGCCGCGTTGTAGTCCGCGTCGGATGCCCGGCGGTAGACGATGGGCTGGATGCTGCCGTCCTGCTGGACCACGTTGAGAGTTAGCGTCCCCGCGCTGAGGACCCCCTGGTCGGTGTGGAAGCCAATGTTGAGCGTGACGAACGAGCCATTGATCTGCCCGCTGATGTCGGACCGGTTGGTCGAGATCTGCTCACTGGGCACATCCCCGGAGAGGCTCGCGGACATCTGGGTTCCCTGGATCGTGCCCGACGCGTTGGTCTGCCACTGAAAGAAGTTGATCCCGCTGGAGCTGCTGTACAGGTATCCGACCGTCCCCGGAACGTTTACGGGGGCCTTCGAGCTGGAGGACCGCTCTCCCAATATGCGTGGAGAGCTGCTGCACCCGCCCAGCGCCAGGACTGCGATGGCCGCGAGCAAAAGGTGGGACCGTCTTCCATGGTTCATGGTCTCCACCGACCTCAAGAACTCGGGCTTGCCGTCCAGGCCGGAGCCAGGACAACAACTATCTTCGTTGAGAGCTTGTGAGGGCACTCGCTGTCAAGAATCGGTCCGAGATACGCGGCGCCCATTTCGTTCATCATCGCGTTGCCGCTCACGACTGTTGGCGTACCACCCGGAGCGAACTCCGAGGACAATGTAACGGGAGCGTTCGTCTGCGGCTGATGAACCTGCATCTCGTGCTCGATGAAGCGTGCTCGATCGTCCTGGCTGACGCGCAGGTAATCGGCGCAGGTTGAGCTCTCTGTCAGCATGAGTCTTGCTGGGCTGCTCGCCGTCGCTGATGCGTGTGGTGAAGGCTGAGCGTTGGGCAGCGAGTGCTCCTTACCCGTCTTCTCGCTGCACCCGGTGAGCAGGCCGATGATGAGGAACGGGGCCCCGAGGAACGCCCGTCTACCACTTGTCATGCCCGAAGTGTGCAGATCATGTGACCGTCTGTAAAGCCGTGCAGATCAGATCGATCCCGTGATCACTGATCACACGATCTGAACGTCCACGGCCCGCATCTCCGGGCTCATGACCCACGAGAGCATCCCGGGGTCTGCGCCTTGGCCGGTCTCGTCGGTGAAGTGCGGCGACCCGCCGTCCATTGCGGGGGTCTGCACCCAGAAGCAGCCGTCCCAGTCGCGGGCGGCGAAGTGGTGGTAGTGGTGGGTGAGCACCAGGTCGCAGTCGCCTGCCGGGAGGTGGTCGGTCGCCTGGCCGGAGTACCAGCGGTATGCCTTCTGCCCGGTCGAGCCGGAGCCACGGGCGAAGACGTGCCCGTGGGTGGTGCCGAGGATCCAGCCGTGGACGTCGAGCGTCTTGGCCGGCTCGGCGTCGGCGATGGAGAAGCGGACGTGCGCCAGGCGCCGGTCGCGCTCGGCGGCGCGCGCGGCGTGCTCAAAGACGGCGCAGTCGTCGTTGTCCGAGCGGGTGGTGTGGCTGCCCCCGATGCGATTCTCGCCGTGGTTGCCGCCGACCACCAGCACGGTGACGTCCCGGAAGAGCGGGGCGAGGCGGTCGAGGCCATCCAGGACGAAGGTGACGGCATTGCGCACCTGGGCGCGCCTATCGCCGTCGATCTCGGGCGCTCGGCGAGCCCTGCGGTGCCGCCGCCCTCGGCCTTGGCCACCTGCCAGTCGTTCCAGGAGACGCACAGCGTGGTCTCGCCGGTGAAGGCGGTCCGCGGCCGGCGCTCGCCGTTGCGCAGCTGGGCAAGGATTGCGGCGGCGTCGATGGCCTCGGGTGCACCCGCCCGGTCGGTGATGGCGAACCGGCAGTAGACCATGGGCTGGGCCGGCTCGCCCCAGAGAATGACCCCGTTGTCTGGGTGGGCGGCCTTCACGTGAGCGAGCCAGCGGGCCTTGTAGGTTTTGGCCATGGCGTTGGTCCACCCGGACTGCCCGTACCACACCCAGTCGAGGATCAGGACGTCGTGGGGCTGGACGTTGGCGTGGGCCAGGAAGTAGTCGGCATCCGCCACCGGGTCGGCTGTGATCGTCGGGTAGTGGTACTTGCCCAGCACCAGGCCGCCCAGCTTCCCGGCGGCGTACTGGGAGGACCACTTGGGGTTCACATAGCTCTGGCCCTTGGGGATCTTGATGAAGAGGAAGGAGAGCGCCGACAGGTCCGGCGTGGCCGACTGGTAGGAGCTGACGTCGATGCCGCGAAGCACACACCTCCGGGGGACAGATGGGCACGGACGGAGTCGGCGGGAGGCGCGGCGAACCTTCGAACTGAAGGCTTGAGCGGGCTCAGCACACAGTGATTCTGTGAACGGAGTCGACCCCGAGGCGCCGCGAACCTTCGAACTGAAGGTTTTAGCGGGCTCTGCGCGCAGTGAGCCTATGGATCCAAAATTTTTTGGGCCCGTACTCCAACAATCCTTGGTGGAAGGCCCTGTTCCGGTTTGCTGATGGACTGACAGCTAGGTCACAATCAGCTCGACGCAAGACGGCATCAACGGACAAGGCCACCCGTGCGCCTTCAAACACAGCGGGTGGCCTCACGTCCAATCGCAGAAGATTGGAGTACCCACATTATGAACGAGGACCGTCCGACTCTCCACCTGGCCGGAGTCGCATAGTCGATGAGCATCGTCAAGGTTCTGCTGGTCGTCATATGCGGCCTGGTGTCCGTGCTCGTCGCGGTCACGGCAGGCATCCTCACGCGCATGCAGGCGAAGCCCCTGGCCGCCGCCATCCTCTACGCAGGAGCGGCTTTCGCCGCCTCGATGACGCTCGGGCTGGGCATCCTGTCGGCGCTCGACTCGGCGTGACAGTGAAGGCCCCGGCGTAGCGTCTCGCGCCGGGGCCTCCCTCGCGCCTCAGTCGACGAACTCGCCGCGAGCTGGCATGTCCTCGACCGTCCTGGGCGGCAGGCTCATGCCCAGCGGGTCGACGCCTACCTCGTAGGAGCGGCTGTAGGTCCCCTTGTAGGTCGTGCTGTTGGGCACGGCGGAGCCGACCTTGCGGTTTCGGTGGCAGGCGCAGCGCCGGCACAGGCACAGGCCGGTGAACTCATCCACGCAGCAGGAGTCGCCGCAGCGGCAGAAGTGCTCGTCGTCGAAGCGCCCAACCGTGCGGGTGTGGCGTTTGCTCATGGCGGGTCCTTGGTGGCCTGGCGGATGTGCTTGGCGACCCGCTCTGCGATGCACGGGCAGGCCAGGCCGGAGATGTCCCAGCGGCCATCGGCGGTCGGCTTGAGGGTCACCTCGGTGTTCGGGTGCTTGGCGCAGACGAGCTTCACGGTGCCGGCTCCAGCTCCTCGGAGCGTTGAGAGGCCCCGCACTTCACGGCCGCGGTGCCGCCCCAGCGGTAGTGGACGGGGACCAGCTCGGGTGCGCGCTTGGTGTAGACGGTGAGGACGTTGCCGCAGTCGGGGCAGTAGTACCGCCTCTTGTCGCGCCTGGTCAGGACCTCGCCGTAGTCCTCGCCGTGGCTCTCGGCCGCGCACCGGCAGACGCTCGGCGCGGCGGATAGGGAATAGGTAGGGCCCGGCGTCGCCACAGTCACGGCAGTACCACCAGTCCTCGTCCAAAATCTCCACGCCCTCGTGGGGGGGCAGTGCGACATCGACCCTCCCCGTCCACACCGACGCTGAACAGCCCTTGCTCATGGCTTCACCGCCATTACCGAAGCGTCCCTGCCGAGTTGGGATTCCGAAGCCGGGAAGACTGTCAGAGCCGTGCCCTATCGTGTCCCCGGAGTCGATCACCAGGCTGATTGCCATCAGCCGCTCTGTTCCGCTTACGTACGTGCGTGTGCCCCGCAGGCCCTGGCGGAGATGGAGCGAGGCCTCGTCCCCCTGATGGCCATGGTCACCGAACTCCGCGAGCAGAGTTGACCTACATGTGTCATTGCATCGACACTCATATGCATGTCGGAGGTCAGGTCAACAGACGTAGAGCTGGGGTCTATCGGGATCAACACCGATCTCCAACTCAAGCTTCGCTCACGGGCACTGCCGGGAGTCGCTCCCATGCTGGAGCTGTCCAACTGGAGCAAGCAGATGAAGTACCACCTCGGCTGTCCGTTTCCTGATGACCCCCGTGTCATCAGGGCGCTGATTGGCGCCCTTCAAGATCACTTGTCGCAGGCGTATGGAGCGGTATGAGCGGCGTTGCTCGGTATGCGGGAGCCTCCTGTACTACATAACGAGCAGCCGAAGGGCATCGGGGAGCGTCTTCTGCCCCGACCGTCTGTGCATCCTCTATCCGCCGACCACCACAAGCCGCGCCGAAGATCCCACGCTACCTGGCCTGTGCGTGGCAATTCTAGAGGGAACACCCACGACGGCAGCCCAGCTCAACCGCGCTCTGGGCAAGAACCCAAGCTACTCGCGCATGTTGATGGAACAGCAGGAAAAGCGCTGGCGCGAGTTTTCCTGACGATGCGAAGCCCTCGGACTAATAGTTCGGGGGCGCCGCATTCTTAGGCGCTTCACGACTTCAGGTCCGCAAAGTCCCCAAGGTGTAGCCCAGTTCCAAAACTCCCGCTCGCGGACGCTGCGCTTGTGGTTGATGCGCCTCTGGCCGGAGGGGTACTGCCCGGCGTGGCCGGCCTTGGCCCACTCCTGCCGCAGGGCCTTGTCCAGGGCCCTCCGGCGGGCGGCGCGCGCCTGGCTGCGGTGGTAGGTGATCTCGGCGCTCGGGCGGTACCGGAGCGCTCGGCGCTGTGCGCGGTTCTTGCCCGGCGTGGGGTTGGGGTGTGCGGTGCGGCGGGCCTCGTCACGCGAGACGGCACGTCGCTGGCGCCGGTTGGGATGGTCCATGCGATGCCTTTTCGGTGCACCAGGCGACCGCTGTCGCGGTGGTAACGGTGATGGTTAGCGGCGGCGCGAGCACGTTGCGGCTGGCCGCATCCCCGCCCGACGCCGCCGGGGCCCGCAAACAGGTCGACGATGCGGTAGTTGGCTCATCCACGAACCAGGCGCAGCCGGGTTGGACATCATCACTGGCGGTCCACCCTGCCACGCTTCCCTCGGTGCATCAGCGCTATCAAAAAGCAGCTGAGCTGCGAGAATTGGCGTTACGTGAACACTTTGTGTGGAGGGGTCCCGTGCACCCCCCAGCAGCGCTGTATTGTCCTGCTTACTCCTTCAGGGATCACGGACCGCACCAACCAGCTGGGGCGCGGACTGCGACCCCAGCGGCGCGGGGCGCTACCCCGCACCAGGAAGGGGAGCCGATCTTGAAGCCGCTTCAGTGGCTGAAAGATCGGTGGCAGGAACGCGTACGGCCGCACGTCTCCCCGGAGCGTGTGAGCGCGAGCTGCGAGGTCTTCCTCGTGCTCGCGTGGCTTTTCGAGCACCGTCCGTGAGCCTGAAGCACGTAGGCCCCAACTGAGGATCAGCCAAGGCCCACGTGTCCACCGACCAGGGCCTCGTTCTCTCGGCCCACCGGGTACCAGCCGGCGGGAGGACGGGGCCTCTGGTCGCTCTTCGCGTTAAGGTCAACAGATTGCCAACTAGTCGACCAACTTCACGATGAACAGAGCCTACCGCGAGACAAGCGTGTCGCGGTGCTGAGACGCTGAGACGGTTATGCCTACCGTGACCCAGCGAGCTCCCTCGGCTACCACCGTGCTCGACGGGCGTCGATCCGAAGCGGCACACGAGCCTTCGCAAATTGTGCTGGCAACACCAATTGTCCGGGTTCCATGGGCTCGTGGGCTCTTGATCCGCTTCAATGGCGGCCATGACGATGGCGGGACAGTGGTATGAGAGTGGAACGTTCTGGACGGCCTTGGGTGTCGCGATAGCCGCCCTTGGGCTGGCCGTCAGCGCCTGGGCCACACTACGCGCGAACAATCCAAAGCGTCGCCTGACATACCGCTTGGTCTCGGCGGCGCCGCTTGTCGCCCCGCAGGGTCCCGTACGGGACGGGCTGATCGTGAGCCGGAACGGAGCCACGCTCACCGATCCGCATGTTGGGTCTGTACGGTGAGCGGTGTAACTCCCGAGCTGGAAGCGACAGTTGATGACTGACGTGACGAGTGACACCAAGGCCGGGAAGGCCGCTCTGAG
>NZ_JBIAXT010000024.1:0-150175 GCF_042896945.1 Streptomyces sp. NPDC001222 | reverse complement strand
AACGCTCGGCTGGGAAACCCCAGCCGAGCGCCTGCATAAACTGCTCGCGGCCTGATCAACACGACCACGTGTTGCGACGACCCCTAGAAAGCACCTTGTGAGCCGGGGCCTTCGGTGTGCGGGGAGGTGGTGCGTACCGGTCCCCGCCGGGTGTGCTCAGCCGCCCGCGAGCGGGCGGGCCGGGGCGGTGCCGCGCGGCACCCGCTCCGGTTGCGGCGGGCGGCGGCTGCCGGCCGGGGTGACCGGGGTGCGCTCCCCGCGGGTGCTGTGCGGACCGGGGGCCAGATAGACCGGCGGCCGGGCCGCACGGGCGGCGGGCACCGGCTCCCGTACCGTGGCCTCGCCGGCCACCGGCGCCTTGCGGGGAGTGGACGCCCGCGGGGACGCGGCCACGGGGGCCGGGACGGGCGCCGGGAGGGCGCGGCCGGCGCGCCGACGGTCCCGCAGGTCGAGGATGGCCGTCTCGGTGCGGGCGATCAGCGGCTCGAACCAGGGCAGGGCCAGCAGGATCAGCAGCCCCGCGGCCCAACCGAGGAGCACGTCGCTCAGCCAGTGCGTACCGAGGTAGACCGTGGTCAGACCGACGCCCAGGGAGGTCACCGCGGAGACCGCGGACAGCCAGCGCCTGGCCCGCGGCGTCGAGGCCAGATAGGCCAGGATGCCCCAGGTCACCACCGCGTTCGCGGTGTGGCCCGAAGGGAATATATCGCCGCCCCGCCACATCTCGTTGGACCCGATGACGGTCGCGTAGTGCGGACCGAGGCGGCCCATTCCGTACTTGGCGGCGCCCACCGTGATGTTGAGCAGGAGCAGCGCGGCGCCCAGCGAGAGCAGCGGACGCAGGGTGTGCTGCCGCCATGAACGCCAGCCCAGCCAGGACGCGACCATCACCGCGGTGGGGCCGCGCTGGCCCAGCACCACGTAGTAGTCGAGGAACGCGTGGATCTGCGGCCACTGCTGGTACGGCCGGAAGAACATGACCTGCCAGTCGAGCCGGACCAGCCAGGAGGAGACGACGACGGCCCACACGATTGCCGTGTAGAAGGCCAGGGTCGCCGAGAAGAGAACCACTCGGTGCCGGCTCATCCGGGGCACGTCAATGTCGGCCGGTCGTTCAGGCTCGCGGTCCAACCGGGCGAAGACCCGGTCCAGACGGCTCAGCTTTCGTTCGGTACGCACTCAATCGACGTTACAGCGAGTGAGCTGTGGGCCCGGCCGAATCACCGGGTTTGTGATGACGATGTGATGTGGGATTCCTCTCAACAGGGGGTTTATTTCTACGGATTCTGTTATCGGTGTGCCGCTCGTCCTTCAATTCCATTGATCGCCAAGGGTCTTGGTTATGCGCCCCTTATCTATTCGTTCACCGAATGCTGGTGCGGAATTACCCGGCCGCTCACCGTGCGGAACGGAGTGGATCATGGCGGACCGGAGCCGTTCAGCCAGAACGCTCCGTACGCCGCCGACGCCAGGGCGACACCGCAGAGCATCACCGCGGACCTGGCTGGACGCACCCGGGCCAGCGCCCGGGCGAGGGGCAGCAAAAGGGGGAAAGCGGGCAGCAGCAGACGTGGTTTCGAGCCGAAGTAGCTTGACGCGCACAGGGCGAGCGCGGTGACCACACCCGTGTACACGAGCAACGGCAGCGGCTGGCGCTGCCGGACGCAGACCACGTACAGCCAGACGATCGCCGCCACCCCGACGATCAGTCCCACGCCGGCCAGGGCGCCGGGGAAGGAGGTGAACTTGCCCGCGATGAAACGGGCGAAGGCGTAACCGCCGTCGAATCCGTTGCGCCACCCCGCCTGGACGCCGAGATATCCGAGCGGACCACGGCCCGTGCGGTGTCCGACCCACAGAACGTAACCGGCGGCCCCGAGCGGGGCGATCAGCATGCCGAGCGCCCGGCGCATCCACGGGACGCCGTCCGCCCGGGGCGTGCGCCGGTCGTCCACGAACGAGGTGACCGCCGCCACCCACACCGCCGCGACCACGGCCGCGCCCACCGGCCGGGTCAGACCGGCGAGCGAGGCGAGCACCCCCGCCGTCACCCAGCGGCCGGTCAGGACCGCGTAGAGCGACCAGGCGGCCAGCGCGGTGAAGAGGGACTCGCTGTACGCCATCGACTGCACGATCCCGACCGGCAGCACCGCCCACACCAGCACCAGGCAGACGCCCGTCCGGCGGTCGTGCACATGCTCCGCGACGGCGAAGATCCCCCAGGCCGCGGCGAGCGAGGCCAGCGTGGCGACGGCGAGCCCCGCGTCGGCGTACGACAGCGGGGTCACCGCCGCGCCGAGCCGCTCCAGCCAGGGCAGCAGCGGGAAGAACGCCAGGTTCGAGTGCACGTCGCCGTTCGGGAGGCGGACCTCGTAGCCGTAGCCGAGGGCGGCGACCCTGGTGTACCAGAGCGAGTCCCAGCGCGCGGCGAGCAATGTGTGCGGGCTGGTGCCCCGCGCCGCGCTCCACAGGGCGAGCACGACGAGGCCCACGGCACGGACGGCCGCGTACCCCAGGAGGGCGGGGGCGGCCCGGCGCAGGGCGCCGGCGGGGGGCGGCGTCGTACGCCGGGCAAGATCGTTCATCCGCCCGATTATCGAGGGCGACGGGAACCGGAGCCGCTCCCAGCACGCGGGGAAGCGTGGGCGAGGTGGCGTACGCCACACGTTCTCCGGGAGAACGTGAGAGGTCCGCCACGCGACCCTTCGGGGAACTCGCGTACGCTGGCGGCTCGCTCGCTTCGTTTGTGTCCCCACCGGGAACCGCTCTCCCGGTACGGTCGCGGGGCCGTCCCCACCCCGTGGATCCGCCGGAGCGAGGGATCACCTTGGAGGTACCTCTATGTCCGGGACGACCACGGCCGCCGCCATGTCGCGGCGCCGGGCGGCCGGGGCGGGTGCGAGCCGATGGGTCGTCCTCGTCGTCCTCTGCGTGAGCCTGCTGCTCGTCGCCGTCGACGCCACCGTGCTGCACGTCGCGATGCCCGCCGTCACCGGGGATCTCAAGCCCGGTGCGACGGAACTGCTCTGGATCGTCGACATCTACCCGCTCGTCTGCGCCTCGCTGCTGATCCTCTTCGGCACGCTGGGCGACCGCGTCGGCCGCAGGCGCGTCCTGCTGCTCGGCTACGGCCTGTTCGGCATCGCCTCCGGAGCGGCGGTCCTCGCCCACGACGCACAGGTGCTGATCGGGGCACGGGCGCTGCTCGGTGTGGGCGGCGCGATGATCATGCCCGCGACCCTGTCCATCCTGCGCCAGGTCTTCCCCGACCGGCGCGAGCGGGCGGTGGCGATCGGCATCTGGAGCGCGGTGGCCGCGGTGGGCGCGGCGATCGGGCCGCTGCTCGGCGGATTCCTCCTCGAACACTTCTGGTGGGGCTCGGTCTTCCTGATCAACATCCCGCTGATGCTGGTCAGCCTGCCGGTCGGGCGGCTGCTGCTGCCGGAGTCGAAGGGCGCAGGCGAGGGCCCCTGGGACGTGCTCGGCGCACTCATGGCGGCGGGCGGCCTCTTCGCCCTGGTGTTCGCCGTGAAGCGGCTCGGCGCCGGGCAGCCGCCGCTCAGCCCCTTCACCCTGCTCCCGCTGCTGGCGGGTGCCGCGCTGCTGATCGCCTTCGTCCGGCGGCAGCGACGCCGCACCCACCCCCTGGTCGATCTGCGGATGTTCGGCCGCCCGGCGTTCGGCACCTCGGTCGGCTGCATCGTGCTGGCGATGCTGGCCCTGGTCGGCCTCGAACTGATCGCGGCCCAGTATCTGCAGCTGGTGCTGCGCCTGTCGCCGTTGCAGACGGGGCTGCGGCTGCTGCCGCTGACGTTCGCGGCGATGGCGGCCGGCCTGGCCGGGTCGCAGCTGCTGCAGCGCCTCGGCCCCCGCCGGATGGTGGCGTCCGGCTTCTGTCTGACGACCGTCGCCGTGCTCACGCTGGCCCTGATGGGCGGCGACGACAATCCCGGGCTGCTTCTGTTCGGTTTCGTCCTGCTCGGCTTCGGGCTGGAGACGACCCTGTTCGGCGCGTACGAGTCGATGCTGAGCGAGGCTCCGCAGGCGCAGTCCGGCGGGGCCGCGGCCATCGGCGAGACCTCGTACCAACTGGGCGCCGGCATCGGGATAGCGCTGCTGGGCAGCGTGATGAACGCCGCGTACACGCCCGGCCTGTCCTCGGTGCCGGGGGTTCCCGCGTCGGCGAGCCGCGCCGCCGGTCATTCGCTCGGCGAGGCCTACGAGGTGGCGGGCCACCTCGGCGGCGCGCGGGGCAGCGCGCTGCGTCACGCGGCGCGCGACTCCTTCGTCCACGGCCTGCATGTGACGCTCCTGGTCAGTGCCGGGCTGCTGATGCTGGGCGCGGTGCTGGCGCTGCGGCTTCCGCGCGTCATGCACTGCGAGCCGACGGTCACGGAGGGCGAGCCCGCCGTGCCGTCACCGCGCAAGGCCGAGGACGTCCGCGTCTCGGTGTGACCGAGGCGTGCGCGGGGCCGCCGCCGGGTCCGTCACGGCGGGCCGCCCGGGCCCGGTACGGCCCCCGGCGGACCGCTGCGGGGCGACCGGTACTGGACGCGCGGCCCGGCGCGTCGTACCGTCGGCCCGTCCAGTCCTGGCTAGCGCTGCTAGTTTTCAGTGTCACGGAGGCTGCCCCATGACCCCGTCCCCGACGTTGCCGCCCTTCGACCCCGCCGATCCGCTGGGGATCGACGACCTGCTGGACGCCGAGGACCTGGCCATCCGCGACACCGTGCGCACCTGGGCGGCGGAGCGCGTGCTGCCGCACATCGCCGAGTGGTACGAACAGGGGGAGCTGCCGGGGATCCGGGAACTCGCCCGGGAGCTCGGCTCGCTGGGCGCGCTCGGCATGTCGCTCAGCGGCTACGGCTGCGCGGGGGCCGGCGCGGTGCAGTACGGCCTGGCCTGCCTGGAACTGGAGGCCGCCGACTCCGGGATCCGGTCCCTCGTCTCCGTCCAGGGCTCCCTCGCCATGTACGCCGTCCACCGGTTCGGCAGCGAGGAGCAGAAGCAGCAGTGGCTGCCCCGCATGGCCGCCGGCGAGATCATCGGCTGCTTCGGGCTCACCGAGCCCGACCATGGCTCCGACCCCGCCTCGATGCGCACCTACGCCAAGCGCGACGGCTCCGACTGGGTCCTCAACGGCCGCAAGATGTGGATCACCAACGGCTCGGTCGCCGGGGTCGCCGTCGTGTGGGCGCACACCGACGAGGGGATCCGCGGGTTCCTCGTCCCGGCCGGCACCCCCGGCTTCTCCGCCCCCGAGATCAAGCACAAGTGGTCCCTGCGGGCCTCGGTCACCAGCGAACTCGTCCTCGACGACGTGCGTCTGCCCGCCGAGGCCGTACTGCCCGGCGTGGTCGGCCTCAAGGGACCGCTCGGCTGTCTCTCCCACGCCCGGTACGGCATCGTGTGGGGCGCGATGGGCGCGGCCCGCTCGTGCTTCGAGACGGCCGTCGAGTACGCGAGGAGCAGGGAACAGTTCGGCCGGCCCATCGGCGGGTTCCAGCTCACCCAGGCCAAACTCGCCGACATGGCGGTCGAACTGCACAAGGGGATCCTGCTCGCCCACCATCTGGGGCGGCGGATGGACGCGGGACGACTGCGTCCCGAGCAGATCAGCTTCGGCAAGCTCAACAACGTGCGCGAGGCGATCGAGATCTGCCGGACCGCGCGGACGATCCTCGGCGCCAACGGGATCTCCCTGGAGTACCCCGTGATGCGGCACGCCACGAATCTGGAGTCGGTGCTCACCTACGAGGGGACCGTCGAGATGCACCAGCTCGTGCTGGGCAAGGCGCTCACCGGGCTCGACGCCTTCCGGTGAGCAGGCCCGAAGCGGGCAGGGCCGGTGACCGGCCCTGCCTCAGCTCTGGTTGAAGAACCCGCCCTGCTGCCGGCTCGCGGCCTCGCCGCTGACGATCTCCGTGTCCGCCGGGGTCAGCAGGAAGACCCGGCTGGAGACCCGGTCGATGGAGCCGCGCAGGCCGAAGATCAGACCGGCCGCGAAGTCCACGACGCGCTTGGCGTCGCCGGGCTCCATGTTGGTGAGGTTCATGATGACCGGGACGCCGTCCCGGAACAGTTCGCCGATGGCCCGGGCGTCCCGGAAGCTGTCCGGGGTCACCGTGCCGATCCGGCGGCCCTTCTCCTCGGCCGTGTCGGACGCGACCTGGACACGAGGGTCCGTCACCCAGGCATCGCCCTGGTCCTGACCCTCGGCGTAGTCGTCGTCGTAGTAACGCTCGTCATCGTTGTCGTCGACGAGGCCCAGCCAGGCACTCGCCTTGCGTACCGATCCCATGGACGCCTCCTTCCCAAGCGGTCCTTCAAGCCTTCCGCAACTCCATGGTCGTCCATGATGCGGATGTGGCGCCAAGGGGATAGACGCCGCACGGGGGTTTCGTGACGGTACTGGTGCACAGCCCGTACGTCGAGAGCCCGCGTGTCCCAAGGGCCGTCGGCCAAACCACTGCTGACTGAGAGTGAAATATTATTTGCGGCGGCGTACGGGTGACGAGTCGTGCGTACGGGTGAACGAAGTGGCAGATAAGCTGCCGCAGCTCAACGTCGTACCAGGCACGGGGGGAGTGTCGTGTTCGGAATCGTCCGGCCCTGCCGACATCGGCTCGGGGAGAGTCTCGGAACCCAATGGATGGCGCATCTGTGCGGGCTGTGTCTCGCCCTGCGCGCGGACCACGGGCAGTTCGCCCGGGTCGTCACGAACTACGACGGGCTCCTCGTCTCGGTTCTGACGGAGGCTCAGGCCGAGCGGGCCGACATCGGGCGGCGCACCGCCGGGCCCTGTCCGCTGCGCGGCATGCGCACCGCCTCCGTGGCCCGGGGCGAGGGCGCGCGCCTCGCCGCCGCCGTCTCGCTGGTCCTCGCGTCCACCAAGATGCGCGACCACATGGCCGACGGGGACGGCCTGTTGGCGCGTCGGCCGATGGCGTTCGCCGCGCGCCGGGTCGCGGAGGGCTGGGGCAGGGCGGGCGCCCGCAGCGGCTCCGCCGTCGGGTTCGACACCGCCCTGCTCGTGGAGGCCGTGAGCCGGCAGACCGGCATCGAGGCGCTCGCCGGGCCCGGCACCCCGGTGCTGGTCGTCACCGAACCGACCGAGACCGCCACCGCCGCCGCCTTCGCGCACACGGCGGTGCTGGCCGGGCGCCCCGGCAACGCCGAGCCGCTGGCCGAGGCGGGCCGGCTCTTCGGGCGGCTCGCCCATCTGCTGGACGCCGTGGAGGACCGGGAGGCCGACGCCGCGTCGGGCGCCTGGAACGTGCTGACGGCCACCGGCACCTCCCTGGAGGAGGCCCGCCGACTCGCCGACGACGCGCTGCACGGGATACGGCTCGCCCTGCGCGACGTGGAGTTCACGGACGGGCGGCTCGCGCACGTCCTGCTCGCCCACGAGCTGCGCACCTCCGTCGACCGCGCCTTCGGCACCACCTCCTGCTCACACACGCCCGGGCTGTACGGCCCGGCGCCCTCCGGTCCGTACGCACCCGGCGGCCCGGCCGGACCGCCGCCCCCGGAACCGCCGCGCCGCCGCGGGCTGATGGCGGGCTGTGCCGTGTGGCTGGGGCTCGCCTGCACCTGCCGGCTGTGCTGCGGCAGTTACGAGGATCCGTGGACCCGGGAGCGCAAGAACGCGGCGTGCCAGGACTGCGGCGACTGCTGCGACGGGTGCGAGTGCTGCGGCGACTGCTGCAGCGGGTGCGACGGTTGCGATTGCTGCTGCGACGGGTGCGACTGCGGCTGCAACTGAGGTCGCCGGAGAAAGCGAGGCGGCCGGGGAAGCCGATGCGACGGGGAATCCGAGGCAGGGGGAATCCGGGGCGGCGGGGGAAACTCCGGAAATACTGTTTCCGCTCCGTAAAACAAGCACATGATGTGGTGACCGGTGCGCCGCAGGTTCGTTGGTCACTCCGTGCACGTCCCCATCCGTGCCAGGCTGCTGAGGATCCTCGTGCTCGCCCTGGCCGTGCTGCTCGCCCTGCTGGGTGCGGCCGCCGCGGAGCAGTTCGCGGCGTACCGCGACGCGGCCGTCACCGCCGCGAACGCCCGGCTCTCCGGCACGCTCCAGGGGCTTGTCCACTCCCTGCAGACGGAGCGCGGGCTGACCGTCGGACACCGCGGCGGCGTACGGCAGTTCCGCGACGGGCTCCCCGCCCGGCGCAGGGCCACGGACACCGCCCGCGCGCGGCTGGAGGCGGCGCTCAGAGGCCGCGACGACGCGGTCGCCGCCGCCGTGCGCGCCTCGCTGCGGCGGCTCGACGCACTCGTCGCGATCCGCCGCCACGCCGACGACGGCACCGCGACGCTCAACGAGACCTTCGACGGCTTCTCCGCCGCCATCACCGTCCTCGACCGGCCCGGGCTCGGTCTCGACGACGCGCGCGACGGCCGACTGCGCGCCGCCTGCCAGGCGCTGCGAATCCTCGGCAGCGCCAAGGAGTTCGCCGGCGAGGAGCACGCCCTGCTGCTCGGATCGGTGCCCGCCGGACGGCTCCGAGCCGACGACTACCTCCGCTTCCTCCAGCTCCGTGCGGGCAGGCTCGCGGCTCTGGACAGCTTCGGGCGCTCGGCCACCACGGCCCAGCGGCGGCGGCTCGACGCAGCGCTCGGCACACCGGACGCCGTACGCGCGCTCGCCTACGAGGGCGCCGCGGTGCGCGGCGGCGGCCGGCTCGACGCGCGCACCGTCCCGCCCGTGACCCGGTGGGAGTCGATGACCTCCACCCTCGACGGCCTGCGCGCGGTACAGCTCTCGCTCGGCCGGGACGTCGAGGTCCGCGCCGCCGAGCTGGAGGGGACGGCCCGCCGCGATCTGGTGCTGTGCGCGCTGTTCGCCCTCGGGACGGTCGCCGCACTCGGCCATCTCGCCCTCGACTGCGTACGTTCCGTCTCCACACCGCTCGGCGCCCTCGCCGCGCAGGCGCGCGAGGTGTCCGGCATCCGGCTGCCGCGGACGCTCGCCGCCGTGCGGCACGGCGGGCCGGGCCGGACGCCGCCGCCCGCGCCGCTCGCCGTGCCCGACCGGGCCGCACCGGAAGTGGTCCAGCTGGCCGAGGCGTTCGAACGGGTGCAGCGCCTCGCCTACGACCTCGCGGTCGAGCAGGCGGTGCTGCGCCGCGACGCCGCCGCCGACCCGGCCGCCCTGGCATGACCCCCGCGCTCTGCTCGCCTCGAAGCTCGCGGGCTCGACCTTCAGCGTGAGGCCCAGCGCCTCGGCGACGGCGTTCGAGAAGTCGATGTCCTGGCCGACCAGGCTCGTGCCGCCGTCCAGGTGACTGGTCCCGGGCAACTGGCCGGACACGGCGACACCGACGGTGAGGCGGTGCACGCCCGGGGGCAGCAGTCTGGCCGCGGCCGGGTCCGGCTTGATCGCCGAGACGACGTCCGTGGCCGGGACCCCGTCGTTCTTCCCCGCCGCCCGGGCCTCGCCCCCGCCGGAGCCGCCCGTGCCGCCGGAGCCGCAGGCGGCGAGCGACAGGGCCGCGGAGACGACGTGGGCGAGAGGCGCGAGAAGTCGGTTACGGGTGCGGGTGGACGTACGCATCGTGTGCGGTCTTCTGACGGCGGAAGCGAAGGAACGCGAGAGGGCACGAGGACGAGCGGGGACGCGTGAGGACGTACGAGAAAGGCGCTACGACGTACGAGAAAGGCGCTACGACGTACGAGAAAGCCCTACGACGTGCGAGAAGCCCTACGACGTACGAGAAGCCGCGAGGGCGCACCGCAGTCGCGCGAGGACTTACGACGAAAACGCGGGAAGCGCAGGGGAGTTCAAGGAGAGGGAAGTGCGCCGAGAGGTGCGGAGGGGAGGGGAGACGCGTGTGAAGGCGTGTGAACGGCGCGGGAAGAACGCGTGGCATGCCCGGGATCAGGGCGTGCAGCGGGGTCGGCTCAACAGGAGGAGGACCACACACGACCGAAGTCGATGTGGGAGCGGGTGACCAGCCGCTGCTGTGGGCGCATGTGCCAAGTGGAACAGGCATCCGATTCCGCGTCAACCGACTCGAGACGCATGGCTCACAGTACGGACAGCCTTGACAGTGAGGGGAAACGCCCCCGTACTCTCGGGGAACGGCCCTGCTGAGGGGCTCGGCCGTACGGCACCACCCCTGTGTGAAGGCGTCACCCGTGTTCGATCCGACGTATCACGGAGCCTTCACATGTCTTCCGACACCCTCGCCGAACCGGCCGCGGCCGCCGAAGAGGCCGCACTCCCGCACATCGTCCCGCGCCGCCGTCCGGGCCAGTGGGCCGCGGCGCTCGCCGTCCTCGTCCTGCTCGGACTCGCCGTCGTCTCCGTCGTCCGCAACCAGGCGTTCCAATGGGACGTCGTCGGCGACTACTTCACCTCGACCGCCGTGCTGCGCGGCCTCTGGCTCACCCTCCGGCTGACGGCGGTCGTCATGACGCTCGGCTTCGCCCTGGGCACCCTGCTCGCCGCCGCCCGGCTCTCCGTCAACACCGTGCTGAGAGGCGTCAGCTGGGGATACGTCTGGCTGTTCCGCTCGGTGCCGATCCTGGTGCAGCTGCTGTTCTGGTTCAACATCGGCGCCCTGTATCCGCACATCCTGGGGGTGCGGACGGTGAACCTGTTCGCACCGGTCACGGTCGCCGTCGTCGGGCTCACCCTGCACGAGGCCGCGTACGCCGCCGAGGATGGGGGTCCCCCCGCTCGAGCGAAGTCGAGAGTGGGGGAGCGCGGTGGCATCCTCTCCGTGGACGGCGGCCAGTTCGAGGCCGCACAGGCGCTCGGGCTGAGCCGATGGCTGCGCTGGCGGCGGATCGTGCTGCCGCAGGCGATGCGGGCCATCGTGCCGGCCGCCGCCAACATGCTGATCGGCACCCTCAAGGGCACGTCCATCGTCAGCGTCATCGCCGTCCAGGACCTGCTCCACTCGGCGCAGCTCGTTCACCACCGCACCTACCAGGTGATCCCGCTCCTGATGGTGGCCACCCTCTGGTACGTGCTCGTCACCTCGGTGCTCAGCGTCGGCCGGCACTATGTGGAGAAGCACTACGCCCGCGGTGCGGAGCGTGCCCGATGAGCACCGCACGCCGTTCGCTGGTGATCGTGGGTGCCGGACCGAGGGGGACCGGCCTGCTGGAGCGGATCGCCGCCAACGCGCCCGAGCTGTACGCCGGTGGGGAGCTGGACGTGCACCTGGTGGACCCGCATCCGCCCGGCGCCGGACGGATCTGGCGCGTCGCGCAGTCCCCCCTGCTGTGGATGAACTCGCACGCCGAGGACGTGACCATGTTCACCGACGAGACGGTGGCCATGGCGGGCCCGGTGCGCACGGGCCCGACCCTGCACGAGTGGGCCGGCATCGACGGACGGGTCTTCGCCGGCCGCCGGCGGCAGGGCGCCTATCTGCGCTGGGTGTACGAGCAGGCGGTCGCCGCCCTGCCGCCGGGCATCCGCGTCCACCACCACCCCCAACTCGCCGTCCGGGTCGACGGTCCCCGCGACGGCCGCCAGCGGGTCTGGCTCCAGGGGCGCACCGAGCCGCTCCGTGCCGATCTCGTCGTCCTCACGCTCGGCCACCTCGACGCCGAACTCGACGCCGAGCAGCTCGCACTGGCCTCGTACGCCCGCACCCACGGACTGGTCCATCTGCCGCCCGACTTCACGGCCGACAGCGATCTGTCCCCGCTGAAGGCCGGTGAACCCGTCCTCGTCCGCGGCTTCGGACTCGCCTTCGTCGACCTCATGGTGCTGCTGACCGAGGGCCGCGGCGGCCGCTACGAGGGAGACGTCTACGTTCCGTCCGGACGGGAGCCGGTCCTGTACGTGGGGTCCCGGCGCGGTGTCCCGTACCACTCCAAGATCGGCTACGACTGGACGGGCGAACGGCCGCCGCTGCCCCGGTTCTTCGGGCCCGCCGAGGTCGACGCGCTGCTCGCGCGCCCGGACGGCTTCGACTTCCGGCGGGACGTGTGGCCGCTGATCGAGAAGGAGCTGGGCTTCGCCCACTACCACCGGCTGTTCGCCGCCCACCGCGAGCGCACCGCGGTCGCCTGGGCGGACTTCGAGGAGAAGTACGCCGTCGCCGATCCGGTGTCGTTGCCCGCGCTGGTGGCCGCCGCCGTTCCCGACCCGGCCGACCGGCTCGACCTCGGCGCGCTCGACCGGCCGCTGGACGGAGTGCGGTATCCGACGCCCGCCGCGTTCCAGGACGGGCTGCGCACCCGTGTCGAGGCGGACCTGGCCCGGCGTCACGATCCCGCGCACAGCGCCGACCTGGCGGTCTTCCTCGGACTGCTGTCGGTCTACGGGCAGCTGGTGCGGCTCGGCGACATCGGGTCCTGGTGGCACGGCTTCTTCAGCTTTCTGGCGTCCGGGCCGCCCGGGCCGCGGCTGCGGCAGATGCTCGCGCTGTCCCGTGCGGGAGTCCTCCACTTCCTGGGCGCCGACATGGCCGTCAACGCCGAGGACGGGGTCTTCCGGGCGACGAGCGCGACCGTGCCCGGCTCGGTGGTCGAGGCCCGTGCCCTCGTCGAGGCGAGGCTGCCGCACCCCACGCTCCGGCGCACCCGCGACCGGCTGCTGAGGGAGCTCTACGCGGACGGCGCCGTCGCCACCGACGAGGGGCTGCTCGCCGTGGACCCCGCGGACGGGCGCCTCCTGGACCGCTCGGGCCTGCCGCACCCGCGCCGCTTCGCGCTCGGCCCGCACACCGACGGCCGGGGCGCCGGCGCGTTCACCAGGCCCCGCACGGGCGGCCCGGCGTTCCGGCAGAACGACGCCGCCGCGCGGGCAGCACTGACCTTCCTGCGTGAGCAGTCCGGTAGCGCCGCGGTCTGACACGGCCCTGTTCCTCCGACTCCGAGGCGGTGCCCGTGTGCGCCGGGCCCGCCCCGAGAAAGGTTTCCTCCGATGACCTCATCGCACGGCCGGGGGTTGTTGCACCTGGCCGCCGCCGTCGACCGGCGGTCGGCTCATGACGCCGACGCCCCCGTGGAGCTGACCCGGCTCGCGGAACGTGGCGTTCTCGACTTCGTGACGCTCGGCGAGGGCTCCGCGGGGCCCGGTCCCGGCACGCCCGGCGCGGACGGCCCCGATGCGCCCGGCGCCGCGGGGACCGCCCGCGACGCCCTCGCCGTACTGGCCCGCGCCGCACCCGTCACCAGCCGTATCGGTCTGGTGCCGACGGTGGCCGCGGGCCACGCCGATCCGTTCCGCGTACCGGCGGGCGTCGCGGCCCTCGACCGGGCCAGCCACGGCCGGGCCGGCTGGCAGTGGCGGGCGGCGGGCGGATCCGCCGAGGGGTCCCCCGGTCTCCCGGCCGCCCGGCAAGGACCCCCGGCCCGGCTCCGGAAGCGCCGTGCGGACGACCCCCCGCAGGGGTACCCCGTCCGTGTCGTCGACGCCACCGATCCCCACATCCGCGGGGCCGCCGGCCGTCACGCCGACGTGGTGCTGGTCCGTGCGGGAAGCCTCGCACAGGCCGCCACCGCACGCACCGAACTCCGGGACGCGGCACGGGAGTCGGGCCGGGACGCCGGGAGCCTGTGCGTCCTCGCGGCGCTGACCGTCGACCTGGGCGACGGCGAGTACGCGGCCGAGCCGAGGTGGGGAACTCCTCGGTTCGGGCACGTCCGTGACCTCGGGGGAGCCGGGAGCGGGTCCCGGCGGAGCGGGGACGGGCCGCTGTACCGCGGGGGGCCCGTCGATCTGGCCGAACTGATCGCCGCCTGGCACGAGACGGGCGCCGTCGACGGCTTCCACCTCACACCCGTCGAGCCATGCCGTGACCTGGAGCGGCTCGTCAACGGCACGGTCGCGTTGCTCCAGCACCGCGGCCGGTTCCGGACCTTCTACCCGGGCAGCACGCTCCGGGAGCATCTGGGCCTCTCCCGGCCCACCACCCGGTACACCGTGACAGGGGGAGCGTCATGAGCCGGGGACCAGTCGGGCGCCGCCCCGACGCTCCCGGGGCCGTCGGCGCGGACGGACGGGTTCGTCCTGACGGACGCGGTCGGCACCCCGGACCTGTGGAACCGCTGTGGAAGGGTTGATCGCATGACGACGGACGCATCCGACGAGTGGAAGCAGTGGCACGAGCACCGCACCGAGCAGGTGGCGGCGCCCTACGGGCCGCTCGCACTGACCGGCACCTACTGGCTGGAGGACTATCCAGACGAACCGATTCCGGCCATCCCGGGGAGCTGGAGGGCCGACGAGGAGGGGGTGGTGCTGACGGCCGGAGCGGACGACGGACTGACCGTCGACGGCGAGCCCTTCACCGGGGAGATCCGGCTCGGCGCCGATCCCGGCCCCGCCGCCGAGTCCCGTGTCGCGGTGGGCCGGCGCCGGCTGGTCGTCCTCGTCCGTGAAGGCGCCCGGGGCCTGCGCGACTACGACCCCGACGCCCCCGCACGCCGGGCCTTCCAGGGTATCGAAGCCACACCCCACGATCCGCGCTGGTCGGTCGAGGGGCACTTCACCCCGTACGGAGAGCACCGCACCGTACGTGTCGAGAACGCCGACGGGGAGTACCGCGGTCTCGCGCTCGGCGGTGTCCTCGCCTTCACCCTCGACGGACAGGACCTCACCCTGCAGGTCTCGGTCGAGGACGACGGCTCGCTGTGGGCCGTCTTCGCGGACGCCACCAGCGGGGACAGCAGCTACCGCTTCCGGTTCCTGCGGCCGCCGGCGCCCGACGCCGAGGGGCGTACGACGGTGGACTTCAACCGCTCCCTGCTGCCGCCGTGCGCCTTCGCGGACCACTTCCTCTGCCCCTTCCCGCCACCGGGCAACACGCTGGGCGTCGCGATCGAGGCGGGGGAGCGCACCCTGCTGTAGAGAGAGTCTCCGCAGAACACCCGTCACCCTCCAGGATTTCCGGGGAAGTCGAAGGGACTCCCGGGGGCAGTTGAAGCCTGTACGGCCGAAAGGCGCCCTTGCGCCGATCGGCCACGCGGCCGAATACTCCCCCTCAGCGCTTGTCAGGAGCACGGCATATTCGGAATCCGGACGAGCCGGCTCCCGGCTGCGCCTCACGGGCCCCATCCCCCACGTGGGCCCCCGACTTCCCATGGAGGGAACGACAAGTGAGGATCAAGCGCACCAACCCCACAAGCGGTATCGCGAGACGGACCCGGCTGATCGCCGTGGCCGCCGGACTCGTGGCCGCCGCCGCGTTCACCGTCCCCAGCGCGAACGCGAGCGACGCACACACCTTCAGTGCGAACCAACTCGGCAGGGCGAGCGACTCGGTGCTCAAGGCCGATGTCCCCGGCACCGCCTGGGCCGTCGACGCCGCGACCAACCGCGTCGTCGTCACCGTCGACAGCACGGTCTCCCAGGCGGAGATCGCGAAGATCAAGAACGAGGCGGCCGGCAACGCGGGTGCCCTCACCATCAAGCACACCGCGGGCCGGTTCAACAAGCTGATCTCCGGCGGCGACGCCATCTATGCGAGTAGCTGGCGCTGCTCGCTCGGCTTCAACGTCCAGGACTCCAGCGGGAACTACTACTTCCTGACCGCCGGGCACTGCACCGACGGCGCGGGCACGTGGTGGACGAACTCGTCCCACTCGACCACGCTCGGCACCACGGCCGGCTCCAGCTTCCCCGGCAACGACTACGGCATCGTGCGTTACACCAACAGCTCGGTGACCAAGTCGGGCACCGTGGGCAGCGTGGACATCACCAGCGCCGCCACGCCCTCCGTCGGCACCACCGTCTACCGCCGCGGCTCCACGACGGGCATCCACAGCGGCCGCGTCACGGCCCTCAACGCGACGGTCAACTACGGCAACGGCGAGATCGTCAACGGCCTCATCCAGACCACGGTCTGCGCCGAGCCCGGTGACTCCGGCGGCCCGCTGTACTCCAACGGCGGTGTGGCCTACGGCCTCACGTCCGGCGGCAGCGGCGACTGCACCTCCGGCGGTACGACCTTCTTCCAGCCGGTGACCGAGGCCCTCAGCGCCTACGGGGTCCACGTCTACTGATCCCGCTCCACCGGCATTCCCGTACGCCCCGATCCGCAGCCGGCAGCAGGGGAGCCCCCGCACCCAAGAGCCTCTTGGGAGCGGGGGCTCCCTTGTGTGTGCAATCGGTGCGGGAGCAACTCTCGCCTTTCCCCTCGGTTCTGGAACCCGAGTTTGAACCATCGATATTCGGACAGGACTAGACCTCGAAGGCCGCACAGGGATTACCCTCGTACGGCATTTGCAGTGGGAACCAGGACGGGAGACACAAGGGAACGGTCAGCGGGCAGGGGGCGCACGGCTGTTGGTGTGCGCGCGTCCTGAAGTCGACCTTGTGTGCTCCCTGTGAGCCTCGGGATAGTGGGCCGCACGGTGGGTACGGACGTGGCTTCTGCGCTACGCCGCCTCCGTGCCCCAACGCCTTCCGGTCGCGGTGTGACCCCCACAGTCCCCGCGACCGACCCCCCACAGGAGGACGTGAGTTGAAGCATCGACGCATAACCCGGCGGCGAGCAGCCCTGGCCGGCGCGGGCGCCGCCGCGCTGATCGCCGCGGGCGTCACCTTCCAGAATGCGAACGCGAGCGAGACCCCGACGGCCGGAGCGCCCCACACGCTCTCGGCCGTCGCGGCCGGAAAGCTCGCCTCGACGCTCGGTGCGGACCTGGGCGCCGACGCGGCCGGAACGTATTACGACGCGAAGACGGAGCAACTCGTCGTCAACGTGCTGAACGAGACGGCCGCGAAGACCGTCCAGGCGGCCGGCGCCAGGGCGAGAGTCGTCCAGAACTCCCTGACCGAACTCGCGGGCGCCCGCACCACGCTCCAGAAGGACGCGACGCTCCCGGGCACCTCCTGGGCGACCGACCCCAGGAACAACAAGGTCGTCGTCACGGCCGACCGGACCGTGTCCAAGGCGGCGTGGGCGCGGCTCACCCAGGTGGTCGACGGGCTGGGCGGCAAGGCCGAACTCAGGCGTTCGCAGGGCACGTTCAAGCCCTTCGTCGCGGGCGGCGACGCCATCACCGGCTCGGGCGGGCGCTGCTCGCTCGGTTTCAACGTGGTCAAGGACGGCCAGCCGTACTTCCTGACCGCGGGACACTGCACCCAGGCGATCTCCAGCTGGTCGGACTCCAGCGGCAAGACGATCGGCCAGAACGCGCAGTCCAACTTCCCGGGCCATGACTTCGGCCTGGTCAAGTACACCGCGGACGTCGACCACCCGAGCGCCGTCGACCTCTACAACGGCTCCACGCAGGCGATCACCAAGGCGGCCGACGCGACCGTGGGCGAGAAGGTGAGCCGCAGCGGCTCGACGACCCACGTCCACTCCGGCACGGTCACCGGTCTGGACGCCACCGTGAACTACTCGGAGGGCACGGTCAGCGGTCTCATCCAGACCGACGTCTGCGCCGAGCCCGGTGACAGCGGCGGCGCGCTCTTCGACGGCGACAGCGCGGTCGGTCTCACCTCCGGCGGCAGCGGCGACTGCACCTCGGGGGGCCAGACCTTCTTCCAGCCCGTCACCGAGGCGCTCTCGGCGACGGGTTCCAAGATCGGCTGATCGGCTGGCAGCCCCGGTTCCCACAGTCCCGCCCCGTGCGTTCGGGGGCGGGACTGTCCGGCATGAGCGGGCCGTACCGCGAGCGCCTCGCTCAGGCGCCGACGTAGGCGGCGAGGTGCTCGCCGGTGAGGGTGGAGCGGGCGGCCACGAGGTCGGCGGGGGTGCCCTCGAAGACGATCCGGCCGCCGTCGTGGCCGGCCCCGGGACCGAGGTCGATGATCCAGTCGGCGTGCGCCATGACCGCCTGGTGATGCTCGACGACGATGACCGACTTGCCGGAGTCGACGAGCCGGTCCAGCAGACCGAGCAGCTGCTCGACATCGGCGAGGTGGAGACCGGCGGTCGGCTCGTCGAGGATGTACACGCCGCCCTTCTCCGCCATGTGCGTGGCCAGCTTGAGCCGCTGCCGCTCGCCGCCGGACAGCGTGGTGAGCGGCTGGCCGATGCTGAGGTAGCCGAGCCCGACGTCGACGAGCCGTTCGAGGATGCGGTGCGCGGCCGGTGTGCGCGCCTCGCCGGCGCCGAAGAACTCCTCGGCCTCGGTCACCGACATCGCCAGCACCTCGCTGATGTCGCGGCCGCCGAGGTGGTACTCGAGGACCGATGCCTCGAACCGCTTCCCCTCGCAGTCCTCACAGGTGGTGGCGACGCCGGCCATCATCGCCAGGTCGGTGTAGATGACGCCGGCGCCGTTGCAGGTGGGGCAGGCGCCCTCGGAGTTGGCGCTGAACAGCGCCGGCTTCACGCCGTTGACCTTGGCGAACGCCTTGCGGATCGGGTCGAGGAGCCCGGTGTAGGTCGCCGGGTTGCTCCGCCTGGAGCCGCGGATCGCGCTCTGGTCGACCGAGATCACGCCCGTGTCGGCGGGGACCGACCCATGGACCAGCGAGCTCTTGCCGGAACCGGCGACGCCGGTGATCACGGTCAGCACCCCGAGCGGGATGTCGACGTCGACGTCCCGCAGGTTGTGCGTCGTGGCGCCGCGGATCTCCAGCACGCCGGTGGGCTTGCGCACCGACTCCTTGACGGAGGCCCGGTCGTCGAGATGGCGGCCGGTGATGGTGCCGCCGGCCCGCAGCCCCTCGACGGTGCCCTCGAAGCAGATGGTGCCGCCCGCCGTCCCCGCGCCGGGGCCGAGGTCGACGACATGGTCGGCGATCGCGATGACCTCCGGCTTGTGCTCCACGACGAGCACCGTGTTGCCCTTGTCCCGCAGCCGCAGCAGCAGGCCGTTCATCCGCTGGATGTCATGGGGGTGCAGGCCCGTGGTGGGCTCGTCGAAGACGTAGGTGACATCGGTGAGCGAGGAGCCGAGATGGCGGATCATCTTGGTGCGCTGCGCCTCACCGCCCGACAGCGTGCCCGACGGCCGGTCGAGCGCGAGATAGCCGAGCCCGATCTCAGTGAACGAGTCGAGGGTGTGCTGCAGCTTGACGAGCAGCGGTGCCACCGAGGGCTCGTCGAGACCGCGGACCCAGTCGGCCAAATCGCTGATCTGCATCGCGCAGGCGTCGGCGATGCTGATCCCCTTGATCTTCGACACCCGGGCCCCCTCGCTGAGCCGGGTCCCGTCGCACTCGGGGCAGACGGTGAAGGTGACCGCCCGGTCCACGAACTCCCGGATGTGCGGCTGCATCGCCTCCCGGTCCTTGGAGAGCATCGACTTCTGTATGCGGGGGATCAGTCCCTCGTAGGTCATGTTGATCCCCGCGATCTTCATCCTGGTCGGCTCGCGGTGGAGGAAGTCGTGCAGTTCCCTCTTGGTGTAGTCGCGGATCGGCTTGTCCGGGTCGTAGAAACCCGACTCGCTGTAGAGCCGGTAGTTCCAGCCGCCCGCCTTGTAGCCGGGGACGGTGATGGCGCCCTCGGTGAGCGACATGGAGTCGTCGTAGAGCTGGGTGAGGTCCAGGTCGGAGACGGCGCCCCGGCCCTCGCAGCGCGGACACATGCCGCCGGTGCGGGTGAAGGTCGCCTTCACCGCCTTCTGGGTACCGCGCTCGACGGTGATCGCGCCGCTCGCCCGGACCGAGGGGACGTTGAAGGCGTACGCGCTGGGCGGGCCGATGTGAGGCTCGCCGAGCCGGCTGAAGAGGATGCGCAGCATGGCGTTGGCGTCGGTGGCGGTGCCCACCGTGGAGCGGGGGTCGGCGCCCATCCGCTGCTGGTCGACGATGATCGCCGTGGTCAGCCCGTCGAGGACGTCGACCTCGGGCCGCGCCAGGGTCGGCATGAAGCCCTGGACGAAGGCGCTGTAGGTCTCGTTGATCAGCCGCTGCGACTCCGCGGCGATCGTGTCGAAGACCAGTGAGCTCTTGCCCGAGCCGGAGACACCGGTGAACACCGTCAGCCGGCGCTTCGGGATCTCGATGCTGACGTCCTTGAGGTTGTTCTCGCGTGCGCCGTGCACGCGGATCAGATCGTGACTGTCGGCGACGTGCGGCGCGGGCGACTGTGAGTCCGTCCTCTTGGCCATGTCTGTCGTGTCTCCCTTTGTCTGTCTCGCGGGGCCGTCTGACCCTTCCGCCGCCCCTCCCGGTCCGGACAGGCCCGAAGCCTAGTGCCCCGGCAGATGACGTTCGCCCGTGAGGGAGCCGAGCGTGGGGGAGCGTGCGGACGTCGCGACGGGGCGGACGTTGCCTGCCGGGGCACTGGCTGCCCGGACCCGTATCTGCCGTTTGTGCAGGTGAGACAGGGGCGTAGAGATGTCGCACGCCAGTTCGAAAATTGGTCTATGGTGGAGGTGGGGGAGATGGGAACTTACGTTCGAGAGCCGCCTTACGGGCTCACTGCTACGGGAGGTGCGGGTGCCGGGCTTCACGCATCTGCACACCGTCTCCGGGTTCTCCCTGCGCTACGGCGCATCGCACCCGGAGCGGCTGGCCGAGCGCGCCGGTGAGCTGGGCATGGACGCCCTCGCGCTCACCGACCGGGACACCCTCGCGGGCGCGGTCCGGTTCGCCCGGGCCTGCGCGGCGGCGGGCGTACGGCCGTTGTTCGGCGCGGAGCTGGCGGTGGCGGCACCCGAGCCCGTAGGACGGGGCGGGGTCTCCCTCGGTCATGGCGGCCCCTCCGATCCGGCCGGGGCGAGAGCGTGGGAGAGGCGCCGTACTCCCGTGCGCGGGGGTGCCTTCATCGACGAGTCGACACCCCGCGCGGTCTTCCTCGCCCGGGACGGCGCCCGCGGCTGGGCCGATCTGTGCCGGCTGGTCAGCGCCGCCCACTCCGCGTCCGCGGGCACCCCACTGCTGTCCTGGGCCGACAACCACGCCGACGGGCTGACCGTCCTGCTCGGCCCCGAGTCCGATGTGGGCCGGGCCCTCGCCGCGGGGCGTCCGGACCATGCGGCCAGGCTCCTCACGCCCTGGCGGGAGGTCTACGGCGACGCCCTGCGCCTGGAGGCCGTCTGGCACGGCCGCGGCGGCACCGGCCCCGGCTCCCTGCGCCTGGCCGCCCGCACCGTCGGCTTCGCCGCCGAACAGGGGGTGCGCCCCGTGCTCAGCAACGCCGTCCGGTACGCCGACCCCGGCCTCGGCCCGGTCGCGGACGTCCTGGACGCCGCCCGCCGGCTCGTTCCCATCGACCCCACCAAGGAACTGGACTCCGGGGAGGCCTGGCTCAAGGACGAGCGGACCATGCTGACGGTCGCCGAGCGGGTCGTCGAGGCCGCCGGCTACCGCCGCGACACCGCCCACCGCCTGCTGGAGCAGACCCGGACGACGGCCGCCGAGTGCCGGGTGGACCCCGAGGACGATCTCGGCGTCGGCACGGTCCACTTCCCCGAGCCGCACCTCGTCGGCGCCGGCTACCGCACCGCCCAGCGCGCGCTCGCCTCCCGGGCGGCGGCGGGCATGGTGCTGCGCGGCTACGACACCCGGCGCGCCTACTGGCAGCGGATGCACGACGAACTGGACATCATCGCCCACCACGGCTTCGCGTCCTACTTCCTCACGGTCGCCCAGGTCGTGGACGACGTCCGGAAGATGGGCATCCGGGTCGCCGCGCGCGGCTCCGGTGCGGGCTCCCTCGTCAACCATCTGCTCGGCATCGCACACGCCGACCCGGTCGAGCACGGACTGCTGATGGAGCGCTTCCTGTCCAAGCGCCGTACGGCCCTGCCCGACATCGACATCGACGTGGAGTCCGCCCGCCGGCTGGAGGTCTACCGCGCGATCATCGACCGGTTCGGCACCGAGCGGGTCGCGACGGTCGCGATGCCGGAGACGTACCGTGTCCGCCACGCGATCCGTGACGTGGGCGCGGCCCTGTCCATGGATCCGGCCGACATCGACCGCATCGCCAAGTCCTTCCCGCACATCCGTGCCCGTGACGCCCGCGCGGCGCTGGAGGAACTGCCCGAGCTCAGGCGGCTGGCGGGGGAGGTGCAGCGGGAGGGGGAGAAGTTCGGCCGGCTGTGGGAGCTGGTCGAGGCCCTGGACGCCCTGCCGCGCGGAGTCGCCATGCACCCGTGCGGGGTCCTGCTCTCCGACGCCTCCCTCCTCGCCCGTACGCCGGTCATGCCGACCAGCGGCGAGGGCTTCCCCATGTCCCAGTTCGACAAGGACGACGTCGAGGAACTGGGGCTGCTCAAGCTCGATGTGCTCGGGGTGCGGATGCAGTCCGCCATGGCGCACGCGGTCGCGGAGGTGGAACGGGCCTCCGGGGAGCGGATCGACCTGGACGCCGTGGCGCCGGGCGATCCGGCGACGTACCGGCTCATCCGTTCCACCGAGACCCTGGGCTGCTTCCAGATCGAGTCGCCGGGCCAGCGGGACCTGGTCGGGAGGCTGCAGCCGGCCGCGTTCCACGACCTGGTCGTCGACATCTCGCTGTTCCGGCCCGGTCCGGTCGCGGCCGACATGGTGCGGCCGTTCATCGAGGCGCGCCACGGGCGGGCGCCCGTCCGCTATCCGCACCCCGATCTGGAGGAGCCGCTGAAGGAGACGTACGGCGTCGTCGTCTTCCACGAGCAGATCATCCACATCCTCGACATCATGACCGGCTGCGGGCGCGACGAGGCGGACCGGGTGCGGCGCGGGCTGTCCGACGCGGAGTCGCAGGGGCGGATCCGGGTCTGGTTCGCCCAGCAGGCGGCGGCGAACGGATACGACGCGGAAACGATCCAGCGCACCTGGGAGATCGTCGAGGCGTTCGGCTCGTACGGCTTCTGCAAGGCGCACGCGGTCGCCTTCGCCGTACCGACGTACCAGTCCGCGTGGCTGAAGGCCCATCACCCGGCCGCCTTCTACGCGGGTCTGCTCACCCACGACCCCGGGATGTACCCGAAGCGGCTGCTGCTGGCGGACGCGCGGCGGCGCGGGGTGCCGATCCTGCCGCTGGACGTGAACAGCTCGGGAGCCGCTCACCGTATCGAACTGGCGTCCGAGGGAAGGGGTTCCGCCGGGCGGTGGGGGCTCCGGCTCGCCCTCCGCGACGTGCACGGCATCAGCGAGGCCGAGGCGCAGCGGATCGAGACCGGGCAGCCGTACTCCTCCCTGCTCGACTTCTGGGAGCGCGCCCGGCCGAGCCGCCCCGTCGCCCAGCGGCTCGCCCAGGTCGGCGGGCTGGACGCGTTCGGCGCCAACCGCCGCGATCTGCAACTGCACCTGACCGAGCTGCACCGGGGCGCCCGGGGCGCGGGCGGCGGCCAGCTGCCCCTGGCGGGCGGGCGCAGGACGGCCTCAGCCGGGCTGCCCGACCTCTCCCCGGAGGAACGGCTCAGCGCCGAGCTGGGCGTGCTCTCCATGGACGCCTCGCGCAATCTGATGGACGACCACCGCGCCTTCCTCGACGAGCTGGGCGTGGTGTCGGCCCGTCGGCTGCGCACGGCACGGCACGGTGAGACGGTGCTGGTCGCGGGCGCCAAGGCGGCCACCCAGACCCCGCCGATCCGCTCCGGCAAGCGGATCATCTTCAGCACGCTCGACGACGGTACGGGCCTGGTCGACCTCGCCTTCTTCGACGACTCCCACGACGCCTGCGCCCACACCGTCTTCCACTCCTGGCTGCTGCTGGTGCGCGGGGTGGTGCAGCGACGGGGGCCGCGCAGCCTCAGCGTGGTGGGCTCCGCCGCCTGGAACCTCGCCGAACTGGCCGAACTGCGCGCCGAGGGCGGCCTCGACGTGGTGGCGGCGCGGCTGGCGGAGCCCGCACCGCGGCAGCCGGACGACGGTGGCGGCGACGACGGCGACGATGCGGCGAAGGGCCGCCGCATCCGGATGTCCACGGGGTACGAGATGAACCCCTGGGCCGATCTGCGTCCCGCGGGCGAAGGCCCGGCGGGCGGAAAGAAGTTGTGGCACCAGAGTCCGGGGAGTGCGGGATGACCATCCTCTGCGTACGTTTCCAGCTGCCTCCGATGTACGAGGCGGCCCTGCCGGGGCTGCTCGGACTTCTGGAGGAGTTCACCCCCGTCGTCGAGGCGCTGCCGCCCGACGGGGCGCTCGCCGATCTACGCGGCGCCGAGCGGTACTTCGGGCGGGACGCCGCCGAACTGGCCGCGCTGATCCGCGTACGGGCCCTCGCCCACCACGGAGTGGACTGCGCGATCGGGGCCGGGCCCGGACCCATGCTGGCCCGCATGGCTCTGCGGGAGGCGGCGCCCGGCGCGGTCCATGTGGTGCCCGAAGAGCCCGGCGCCGTGCGGGAGTTCCTCGACGGACTGCCGGTCAGGGCACTGCCCGGGGTCGGCGGCGTCACCGCCCGCACCCTGTGCGAGTACGGGCTCGACACCGTCGGCAAGGTCGCCGCCGCGCCCCTGTCGACGGTGCAGCGGCTGGTCGGGGCCCGGGCGGGCCGTGAACTGCACGAGAGGGCGAACGGCGTCGACCGTGGCCGGGTCGTACCGAACGCCGTCTCCGCCTCCCTGGCCGCCGAACGCCCCTTCACCCGCGACGAACTGGACCCGGCTCGGCACCGCCGCGCCCTGCTGTCGGCCGCCGAGGAACTGGGCTCCCGGCTGCGCAACCTGGAGCGGGTGTCCCGCACCCTCACCCTCACCGTGCGCTACGCCGACCGCTCCTCGACGATCCGCAGCCGCACCCTCGCCGAGCCGACCGCGCACTCGGCGGCGCTCACCGCGGAGGCGTACCGCATGTACGAGGCGCTCGGGTTGCAGCGTGCCCGGGTTCGTGCGATCGCCCTGCGTGCCGAGGGGCTGACCCCCGCCGAACAGGCCCCCCACCAGCTGACCTTCGACCCCGTGGACGAGAAGGTCCGGCGCCTGGAGGAGGTCGCGGACCGCGCGCGAGCCAGGTTCGGACCGCGCGCGGTGATGCCGGGGACGCTGGCCGCGTAGCGTCAGCCGGCCCACGGGGGAGCGATACGGGTGCCGTCGGCCAGTTCGGCCTCCAGCCCGACGGAGGTGGTGACCCAGAAGACGGCGACCTCGTCCGTGGGGTTCTGCACGCCGAGGGCCGTACCGGAGTTGACGATCACCGTGTCCCCCGCGGTGATCCGCTCGGTGCGGCCGTCGAGCGTGACCAGCAGCTCGCCGCCGAGCAGATGGAGGATCTCCTCCCGGGTGACGGTGTGGACGGGCCCCTCGGTGCCCGCGGGGATCTCCGTGCGCCAGGCGCACAGCTCCTTGCTGCCGGTCCTCGGAGCGGCGTACGAGACGAAACGAGCGCCGTGCATCTCATGGGTGACGGCTTCGGACGAGCGGACGACGGGCATGGGTGTCTCCTCGGCTCAAGGTGGTCAAGCTGCTTGACTATATGGAATATGGTCAAGCTGGTTGACCATCCCGTCAAGGTGTTTCAATGCCTCCGTGCAGAACCCCGAGGCCCTGGCCCTCTCCGCCGCCCTGCTCTCCGTCGCGGGAGAGCTGACGCGGCGCATCCATGACGGCGTGGTCGCGCGCGGCTTCGAGGGGCTGCGTCCCGCGCACGGGTTCGCGTTCGCCCGGCTCTCCTGGGGTGGTGCGACCGTGACCGAACTCGCCGCCCACCTCGGGGTGACCAAGCAGGCGGCGAGTCAGCTCGTCGACGAGATCGTGCGCAAGGGCTACGCCGAACGGCAGCCGCATCCCGAGGACGCGCGCGCCCGGCTGATCGTGCTGACCGGGCGGGGCCGGGCCTGTACCCGGGCCGCCGAGGAGGCCGCGGCGGAGGCCGTGCGGCCGTGGGCGGAGCTGCTCGGCGAGGCCGAAATCCGCCTGCTCCAGAGTCAATTGCTCCGTATCGCGCCTTCCGGGCCCATCAAACCCGTCTGGTGATGAGTCCTCACATCCGTTCGAGGCATTACCAGGAAACGCGGGAGTCGTCCTTTGACGCTGAAATTTTTTACCGACGCGTAACTTCACACGTCCACTACTCGTCCGTAACTTGACGAGTGAACAGCATCCCGTGATCCGGATCACAGGGCTGAGGCCGTCGCACCTCCCTTGAGCCGCAAGGAGACCACCCGATGCTGCCCTGGAAACGAGCGCTCAGACCGCTGGCCGCGCTGCTGCTGGCCACCGCGTTCGCCGTCGTTCCCGCCGCCACCGCAACCGCCGACGCAGCCGCCGCGCCGAGCAGCGGCTGGAACGACTACTCCTGCAAGCCCTCCGCCGCCCACCCCCGCCCCGTCGTCCTCGCCCACGGGACCTTCGCGAACTCCGTCGACAACTGGCTGGCCCTCGCGCCCTATCTGGAGAGCCGCGGCTACTGCGTCTTCTCCCTCGACTACGGCCAGCTGCCGGGCGTCCCCCTCTTCTACGGACTCGGGTCCATCGCCACGTCCGCCGGCCAGCTCCAGACCTTCGTCGACAAGGTGCTCGCCGCGACCGGCGCCGCCAAGGCCGACATCGTCGGGCACTCGCAGGGCGGCATGATGCCCCGCTACTACCTCAAGTTCCTCGGCGGGGCCGCCAAGGTGAACGCCCTCGTCGGCATCGCGCCCGACAACCACGGCACCACCCTGGACGGGCTCGCCAACCTGCTGCCCTACTTCCCCGGCGCCGAGGACCTGCTCTCCCGGTCCACGCCCGGACTCGCCGACCAGATCGCCGGCTCCGCGTTCCTGACCAAGCTCAACGCGGGCGGAGACACCGTGCCCGGCGTCCACTACACGGTGATCGCCTCCAAGTACGACGAGGTGGTCACCCCCTACAGCTCCCAGTACCTGAGCGGGTCCGACGTCCACAACGTTCTGCTGCAGAACCTGTGCGTGCTCGACCTCTCCGAGCATGTGCTGATCGGGCTGACCGACCGGATCGCCTTCCACGAGGTGGCGAACGCCCTCGACCCGGCGCACGCCACCCCCACCACCTGCGCCTCGGCGCTCAGCTGACCCCGACCACCATCACGAGACGTCCGTAGCCGTCCCCAGCCGCTGCGGCCGTCCCCGGGGCCTGTCCGACCTGAGCCGCCGGACAGGCCCCGGAACATTGGGTCCGGGACGGGCTGACCCGTGGGGGGCGATCAGCAAACTAGCCCCAGGAACCCGCGAAATCGCCTGCCTGGGGCGGGTGGAGGAGATCCTTATGGTCGCGTTAAGGCGGGGCTAACGGGCCGATCAGGAACAGCGGTCGAGAGCGTTCGTCCCGCGCCTCGGTAGCCTGGCGTTCATGACGGATGGCAGCGAGGATCGCCGGACGCGCGAGGGGATCAGGCCGGCCGGGGTAGCGGATGTGGCGGCGGTGCGGGCCGTGACCGACGCCGCATATCGCCACTACATCGCGCGCATCGGAGTGGTGCCGATGCCCATGGAGGCGGACCACGCGGCGAACGTGGCCGCGGGGCGGGTGTTCGTGACGGGAGAGCCCCTAACCGGCCTCGTCGTGGTGGAGGCCCGCGGGGACCATCTCTTCCTCGACAGCATCGCCGTGCACCCCGACGCCCAGGGAACAGGGGTCGGACGGCGGCTGCTCGCCTTCGTCGACGCGCACGCGCGGGCACTCGGACTGCCCGAGGTCAGGCTCTACACGAACGCGCTGATGTGGGAGAACCAGGAGCTCTACCCGAGGCACGGGTACGAGATCCTGGAGCGCCGTGTCGAGGGGCCGTACGACCGGGTGCACTATCGCAAGCGGCTGGACTGAGTGTTCCGTGCCGTGCCAGGGGCGACGGGCGCGCGGTTCAGGCGTCCGGCCACCACAGGCGGGCGATGTCCTTGCGGATCTCCGGGCGCTCGGCGGGGCGCTCGTCGTTCTCCTCCCGCACCCGGCGGGAGTCGGTCCTCTTCAGGGGCTTGTGCACGGTCACTCGGCGCATGGCTGCCTCCTTGTGTCCACCGGGTTCCGCGCGGGGGCGGAGGTGGACGTTTCCGGCGAGGGTTCCTCATCGATCGCGGTCTGTCTGTGGTGGCTGTCACCATTCGACTGTCAGTGGGGGCTGTCACCCTGGCCTCATGACCAGGGATGTGACCAGGAACATGGCCCGGAACCGGGCACCCGAAACATCGACGGCCCCAGGAGCCGACGTCGACTGGGACCGGGCGGCCGCCGGATTCGACGACGAGCCGGACCACGGGCTGCGCGATCCCGTCGTGCGCGAGGCCTGGGCGGCCCGGCTGGGGGAGTGGCTGCCGGCCCGGCCCGGTGACCTCCTGGACCTCGGGTGCGGCACGGGGAGCCTGTCACTCCTGGCGGCCGAGCGGGGGCACCGGGTGACGGGCGTGGACCTCTCGCCGGCCATGCTCGCCCTCGCGCGGGCGAAACTGGCGGGTCATGACGCGGTGTTCCTTGTCGGCGACGCGGCGTCCCCGCCGGTCGGGGAGCGGCTCTTCGACGCCGTCCTCGTACGCCATGTGCTCTGGGCGCTGCCCGACCCCGGCCGTGCCCTGCGGCACTGGCGGCAACTGCTGCGGCCCGGGGGACGGCTGGTGCTGGTCGAGGGGGTGTGGGGGACCGTCAGCCCGGTCGGGATACCCGCCGAGCGGCTGACCGCGCTCCTCTCCCCACTCGCCGGTGACCTACGCGTCGAGCGGCTGTCGGAGGACTCCCGGCTGTGGGGCAAGGAGGTGGACGACGAGCGGTACGCGGTCGTGGCGGTGCCCTGACCGCCCCCGCCCACCGGACGTCGCGCTCAGGCCAGCAGCGCCTCGAAGCCGCCGCCGCGTGCGAGAAGTTCGAGGGTGTCCAGGGCCTGAACGGCGGCCGCGGCCGCCGCGGGGTCCGTCCGTGTGAGGCCGCTCGCCGCGAACTCGTCCTCGTCGAGGCGGAGCACGCTCGTACCGTCGGCGGAGCGCCACAGGTCCAGGTCGAGGTCCTCGACGACCAGTTCGCCGCCGGAGCGCACCGCCGGGCGGGTGATGTCGCAGTACCAGCCCTTCAGGGCGCCCCGCCCGTCGCGTACCTCCTTCACCGCGTACCACCGGTCGCGCCAGTAGTACTCGGTGAAGACGTCACCGGGCTCGAAGCGCACGAAGCCGAAGTCACGGACGCCGTCGCCGGCCCACGGGGCCCGTACTGCGATCCGGGTGCCGTCGTCGTGGAGCAGCCCGGCCGGGTAACGGATCTTCGTACGACCCGCCTTGACCAGGACGACCTCCATCTGGGCCGAGGCTCCGGCCGAGTTCACGCTCACTGTCACGAACCCGCACGGTACGCGGGTCGGACATGGGGGTGCCTCTCGTTTTCCCGCGGGTGCGGGAGAATCGGCGGGTGACCTTGAAGATCAGGATTGGCGGGAGCGCACCGCCGTACGAGCAGGTGCGGGCGCAGATCTCCGAGCAGGCCCGGTCGGGGGTGCTGCCGGTGGGCTACCGGCTGCCGACCGTACGGGGGCTCGCCGAGGCCCTCGGCCTCGCGGCGAACACGGTCGCCAAGGCGTACCGGACGCTGGAGGCCGACGGGGTGATCGAGACACGGGGGCGCAACGGAACGTTCGTGGCCGCCGCCGGTTCGGCCGCGGAGCGGGAGGCGGCGGCCGCCGCGTCCGCGTACGCGGAGCGGGTACGGCGGCTGGGGCTGGGCGAGGAGGACGCGCTGGCCGCGGTGCGGGACGCCCTGCGGGCGGCCTACGAGGACTGAGAACTCCGAACACGAAGGGGCGCCCGCCGGTTGGCGGTTCAGGTGCCGGGCTACGGGGCCTGGCCCGCTGCCGCCGTCGGTGCCGGGAGACTTCGCGGTGTACGTGTCACCCGTAGGCCCGCCGCCGTCGCCACGCGGGCGAAGGCCGTCGCGTCCAGGACCGCCGCCGCGCCCGGGTCGTTGTTGAAGTAGACGTAGATGTCCCGGTCGTCGGGCCAGGCCTCGGCGATACGGCGGACCCAGGACGTCAGCGACCGGCGGCCGTAGTGCGGCCACGGCCGGGCGCGGCCCGCGTGGAAGCGGACGTAGCCCCAGCCGGTGGTCCGCCACAGCGGGGTGACCGGGCGGGAGAGCACATCGGCCCAGCACAGCGCCGCGCCCCGGGCCGTGAGCACCTCGCGCACCCGAGGCGTCCACCAGGAGTCGTGCCGGGGCTCGACCGCGACCCGGGTGCCCGCCGGGAAGCAGCCGAGGCAGTCGTCGAGGAGGACCGGATCGGCGCGCAGGGTCGGCGGAAGCTGGAGCAGGACCGGGCCGAGACGGTCGCCGAGACCGGCCGCGTGGTCCATCAGCCGGTGCACCGGCTCCTCGGGGTCGCGCAGCCGTTTGATATGGGTGAGATAGCGGCTCGCCTTCACCGCGACCACGAACTCCGGCGGCACCCGCTCCCGCCAGCTCTCGAAGGTCTCACGGGACGGCAGCCGGTAGAACGCGTTGTTGATCTCGACCGTGGCGAACCGTGTCGCGTACTCCTCCAGCCACAGCCGCATGGGCAGGCCGGCCGGGTACAGGACGTCGCGCCAGTCCCGGTACTGCCACCCCGACGTACCGACGAACAGGGTCATACGTCCATCAAAGCACCGGCTCCCGCCGTCCACAGGCGGGGCGGGACTACAGGTACAGCCCCGAGTCCGCCCCCGCCCGCGGATCGGGCACCGACGCCGGTGACGTCCCTCGGCGCAGCGCGTACAGCTCCGCGAGGGTCGCTCCGTCGCGGCCCACGCCGTCCTCCCGGCCGAGCCAGCTCACCGCCTCCGCACGGGTCAGCGCGCCGACCTCGATACGGGCCAGACAGCGGCCGGGGCGTACGACGGCCGGATGGAGGCGCTCCAGGTCCTCGTTGGTCGTGACGCCCACCAGGACGTTTCTGCCCTGCCCGAGCAGTCCGTCCGTCAGGTTCAGCAGACGGGACAGCGCCTGGCCTGCCGTGTGCTTCGCCTCGCCGCGGATCAGTTCGTCGCAGTCCTCCAGGAGGAGCAGCCGCCAGCGGCCCTTGCCTGCCGCGTCCTCCTCGCCGATCGCGATGTCCATCAGATAGCCGACGTCGGAGAAGAGGCGTTCGGGGTCCAGGACGCAGTCCACCTGGCACCAGTCCCGCCAGGAGCGGGCGAGCGTCCGCAGCGCGGAGGTCTTGCCCGTGCCCGGCGGCCCGTGGAGCAGCAGCAGCCGGCCCGCGATGTCCTCGGGTGTCGTCTTCATCAGGCGGTCCATGGCGTCCGCCACCGGTGCCGTGTAGTTCGCGCGGACCTCCTCCCAGGTGCCCGCCGAGATCTGCCGTGTCGTCCGGTGCGGGCCGCGTCTCGGGGACACGTACCAAAAGCCCATCGTCACGTTCTCCGGCTGCGGTTCCGGCTCGTCCGCCGCGCCGTCCGTGGCCTGGTCGAGCACCTGTTCGGCCAGCTCGGCGCTGGTGGCCGTCACCGTGACGTCCGCGCCGCGGTTCCAGCGGGAGACGAGCAGGGTCCAGCCGTCGCCCTCGGCGAGGGTCGCGCTGCGGTCGTCGTCGCGGGCGATGCGCAGCACCCGGGCGTCCGGCGGCAGCAGCGTGGCCCCCGAGCGTACGCGGTCGATGTTCGCCGCATGGGAGTACGGCTGCTCGCCCGTCGCGAAGCGGCCGAGGAACAGCGCATCGACGACGTCGGACGGCGAGTCGCTGTCATCGACGTTGAGCCGGATCGGCAGAGCATCGTGTGGGTTCGCGGACATGTCGCCATGATCCGTCACGGCACCCTCCCGCGCACCCGGTTTCCGAGGTGCGCCGGGTGTGTCGGATCTGCTCCGTGCTCCCGGTGCATCCGGTACGTCCTGTTACCTGACCGTCGAACACAAAACCTGTCCCCGGTCCGATTGCGGCCGTTACTGTGGCCCATGATGGGACGTCATGAGTGGTATTCGGGGGCACGGCGGTGGCGCCTCACCGCTCTGCTCGGCGTGGGGGCGGTCGCTCTGGTCCTGGTGGCGACCCTGATCGGCACGCTGTCCGGCAACGGAGTGAGCACCAGAGGCACCACACGTGACGGCGACAAGGTGTACGGCACGCCCGGCACCCCGCCCGCGGACACGGGACCTGACGTCGGCTGGGGCTTCACCCACACCCAGTACAGCGCCGACGAGGGCAGCGGTGCCGCGACCGCGCGGGTCGAGGGGCTGCTCTCCGGGACGGACCTGCCGCAGGACCAGGCCATCATGGGCTGGGGCGCGGGCAATCCCGAGCCGGTGAAGGGCCGTTACGACTTCGAGGAGATGGACCGCCGCATCGACTTCGTCCGCAAGAGCGGCGGCACCCCGGTCATCACCCTGTGCTGCGCCCCGGACTGGATGAAGGGCGGCAGGGCGGGCGTCGGCGCCACCGACTGGAGTCAGGCCGCCCTGGAGACCGCGCCGACCCCCGACCACTACAAGGACTTCGCGGCCCTCGCCGCGACCGTGGCCAAGCGCTATCCGGACGTGCGCCACTTCATCGTGTGGAACGAGTTCAAGGGCTTCTGGAACGACTCCAAGGGCCGCTGGGACTACGAGGGCTACACCACGCTGTACAACCTGGTCTACAAGGCGCTCAAGCAGGTCGACGACAAGATCATGGTGGGCGGCCCGTATCTCGTCATGGACAGTGTCGACCCCCGGCAGCCGCAGTACGCGTCCACGGCCCTGCGGGGCCCCTGGGGCGCCATGGACCAGCGCGTCCTGGACGCCTTCAGCTACTGGAACCAGCACAGGGCGGGCGCCGACTTCGTCGTCGTGGACGGCTCCAGCTACACCAAGGACGACGATCTGCTGCCGAACGAGTTCGCCGCGACCGACAAGCTCACCGCCGTCGGCGCCTGGGTACGGAAGCAGACCCACGGTCTGCCCCTGTGGTGGGCCGAGTACTACGTCGAGCCCGCCGACGGCAATGACAACCGGGACGGCTGGACCGAGGACCATCGCGTCGCCGTCCAGGCCACCGGGATGATCGCCCTGGTCAAGGGCGGTGCCTCCTCGGGCTTCTACTGGAACCCGGAGGAGCGGAAGGGCACCGGCTGCCCGGGCTGTCTGTGGACGCCGACCGACACCGCCGGCGGCGGCCGGGCACTGCCCATGTACGACCTGGTCTCCCGGTTCGGCAAGGAGTTCCCGCCGGGCACGCGGTACCGGACGGTGCAGGTCGCCCCGGACGACGTCCCCAATGTCCGCGTGCTCGCCACCGACAAGGTCGTCCTCGTCGTGAACACCCTCGACCGCGCGATCAGCGCCCAGGTCGACGGCAAGCGGTTCGACATGAAGGCGTACGAGGTGAAGTGGCTCTCGCGATGAGCCGCTCCACCTCGTACGCCCGCTGATTCCTCGGACTTCCCGCCCGCCGCTCAGCCCTTGCCCATGGTCAGGAAGCGCTGCACCAGCGAGGCCAGGAACACGGCGAGCAGGGGCAGGGAGAACCAGAAACTGCTCTGCAGCAGCCGCAGTTGCCGCACGCCCGGGGGCATCGCCACCCGGACGACCTCACGCGCCATCAGCATCAGGACCAGCGCCACGGCTGCGAGCCCCCCGACCACCGACCACGGTGTCCAGGTCACCCGCGGGCCGATCGGGCCCGGGTGCGGCTTGGCGACCGGGCCCGCGGGCTGCCGGCGCAGCGCGTACATGGTCACGTCGCCGTTGGCGAGGACCTTCTTCAGCTCCGGACGGCCGTCCAGGTTCCTGATGAGCCGGGACTCCCAGGTCGCCGAGTAGCCCACGTCCATCCGGAGGTAGGTCACCTGACTCTCGTTGATCATGAGATACGAGTTCGGGCCCGCGTCCTTGAGCGACTTGACCAGGCCCGACACCAGGACCGGATCGACGGGCGCCAGGGTCGGCACGTACTGCACCTTCTCCATGTCCTTGGCGCCCCACGGCATCGCGGGTGTCACGTTGTTGACGGTGTCGTTGCTCAGCCACAACAGCCGCACGGTCGGGTTGTCATGGGCGTAGACGTAGTCCATCGCCGTGACCTCGCCCGGGCGGATGCGCTCGAAAGTCTCGTTGCCCCAGCGGGCCACCAGGAAGCCGCCCATCAGCAGCAGACCCGCCAGAAGGGCGGCGAGCGGGGCGAGGCTCGACCGGTCCCTGGCCCGTTCCCCGGCCGTGACGCCGGTGCGCGGGAAGAGGGCCAGCCCGGCCAGCAGGGCCGCGCCCGGTACGGCGAACATGAAGACGCGCAGCGCCATCTCGCCGCCGTAGGACTGCATGCCGAAGCCCAGGAACGGCACGAAGGTCAGCACGAGCAGCGACCGGTCGCGGTACCTGTTCCCGCGCCGCCGCCACCAGCCCCAGCAGGCGAACGCCATGACCGCACCGGCGAGCAGGACGCGGGTGTACAGCACGAGCTTGTGGGTGGCGTCGCCGCCCTGGATGCGCCCGGAGACGGAGGTCGACACATTGCTGCCGACGCCGCCGACCCCGCCGAACAGCTCGTTGAAATGGCCGGACCAGTACGGCTCGGCCATGAAGCCGACCCAGAACGCCACCAGCACCGCGAACAGGATCGGCAGCCCGCGCAGCTCCGAGCGGCCGGCCAGGACGAGCGCCGCGAGCACGCCCAGCATCACGAACGGGGTGAGCTGGTGGGCCGGGACGCTCGCCGCGTACAGGCCGATCAGCACCATGAGCAGCACACCGCGCTGCCCGCGCGTGGTCGGCTCGACCTCCACCTCGCCGGGGCGGGCCTTGGTCCAGATCACGCGCGGTGCGCGGAACCACACCAGCAGGATCGCCACGAAGGCCAGGTAGAGCAGGAAGGTGAAGCCCTGCGGGGAGAAGTAGTCCTGGCCGACCCAGCCGCTGAGCACGAAGATCCAGATGCCGGTCCACTTGGCGCGCCAGCTCGCCCGAAGCGCGCGCACCAGCAGGAACATCGGTGCCAGATAGAGCAGTTGGACGGCCAGCGGCCACCAGCGGATGACCTCGGTGAGGTCGGTGACCCCGCACGCCCTGGAGACGAACGCGGCCGCCGCGAAGAAGCCCGGCCAGCTCCAGCGCGCGTCCAGATCCGGTACGGCCGAACCGGTGCGGTCGATGTAGTCGAGGAACCCGAGGTGCTGCCAGGCCGTCGCGAAGCGCGGCTCGCTCTCGATCACGGCGGGCAGCGCGTGCAGGGACACGACGGTGGCGAGCAGGGTGGCCAGCAGCAGGCCCTTGTGCTCACGGCCGCGCCACAGCAGCCCGGCGAAGATCACGACCAGCAGCGCGGCTCCGGCCAGGGTCGGCAGCGGCAGGACCGATATCAGCCCCAGGCCGCCCATCCGTTCGAGGGAGCCGTCGTTCATGGTCAGCGCGGGCAGCCAGTACAGCAGCAGCGCGAAGACGAGCAGAGAGCCGAGAAGGGCAGCGGGCGGGCCGGGCCGCGGCCGGTCCTCGGTGCCCGGATCGTCCGTGGCCCCCCGCGCGTTCGCGGCGGAGGCGCTCTCTTCGGCGCCCTTCGGCCCGGACGGGGCCCGAGAGGGCTCGGCACTGCCGGACGGCGCGTCCACCTCCGGTGTCCCGGCGGGCTCCGGCGAGGCCTCCGGGTCCGCTTCACCCGCCCGGTCCCGGCTCCGCCCGACGGAAGGGAACTCCTTCACCGGCAGGCCCGCCGGAGAGTCCGGCGGCAGCCGCAGATCCCAGGTCGACCGGTCGTGGTCCGCGGGCACCACGGGAGTCCCGGTGGGCGGGGTCCCCGGGCCGGGGCGCACGTCCGGCCTGCGTTCCACATGGTCGAAGTCGACGTGTATGCCGAGCGCGAGCGTGTCGGCGTCGAGCTTCTTCGCCCAGGACGGCCCGGTCCTCGGCGCGGGGGCCTCGCGCGCCCCCAGGTCGGCGAGGTCGCCGTCCGGTGCCGTGTCCTCGGGCTCGGCACCGGACGGCGCGGAGCGCAGGATCCGGTAGAGCCTCGGCGCGGCGATCGCCACGATCACCGTGAGGCTGGAGATCTCCGCGACGCCGGCGCCGGTGAGCCCCATACGGGGCAGCAGCAGCACGGTCAGTCCGAGCACCAGGACGCACAGCAGGCCCTGGAGCCAGGCGAGTCCCAGGGTGCGGCTCTGCGCGCGCAGCACCGCGAAATACGTCTCCATGACGACCCGCAGCAGCGCCCCGACCGCGAACCAGCGCAGCAGCGGGGTCGCCGCATGGGCGTAGCCCTCGCCGAAGACATGCAGGATGAAGGGCGCGCCGAGGAACAGCAGTCCGGTGACCGGCAGCATGATCCGGGCCATGCGCTTGAGCGCCGCCCGGGTGTTGGCGGCGAGCCGTGCCGGGTCGTGCGAGCCCTCGACGGTGAGCGAGGCACCCATGTTGATGGCGAGCAGATTGGTCGTGCCGCCGATGGTGGTGGTGATGTAGAAGTACGCGTTGTCCGCGGCGCTGACCTGCGAGGCCACGATCACCGGCACCAGGTAGACCACTGCGAGCGAGAACAGCGAGCCGGTGTAGTCGCCCGCGAGGAACCGGCCGATCTCCCTCAGCGACGGCGGACTGGCGTGATCCTCGGTCGCCTTGACATGCCGGGGCACCAGTCGCCGGAACACCAGCCAGCCGAGCGGTACCACGGAGGTGGCGATGGCGGCGACCCAGGAGACGAAGACGCCCATCATGGGGATGGCGGCCGCGAGCCCGACGAGCAGCACCAGTTTCACCGCGGAGAAGACGGTGTTGCCCACCGGCACCCACAGCGCGCTGCGCAGACCGGTCAGCACACCGTCCTGGAGGGTGAGCAGGTTCCAGGCGACGACCGCCACGACGAACACGAGCGCGGGACCCGGGCCGTGCAGGAACCGGTACGACTGCCCCCACACGTTCAGCGTCAGCAGGAAGATCCCCGCGGCGAGCGCCACGACGACCGAACTGCCCGCGTAGGTACGGAGGATGAGACGCCCGGTGGCGCGCCCCGAGATCGGGATGAAGCGGGCCAGGGCACCGGTCAGCGTCACCGCGGTGAGCCCGGCGAGGAGCTTCATCGCGGCGATCGCGGCCGAGCCCTGACCCACCGCGGCATCGGAGTAGTAGCGGGCCGCGACCAGCCAGTAGCCGAGGCCGAGCACCGCCGAGATACCGGTGTTGAGCATCAGCGCGTAGGCGTTGCGGAACAGCTGGCTGCCGCCGCCCCCGCCGCTTCCGGGCAGGCGCAGGCGGCGGCCGGACCGTTCGGGCGGTGCGGTCGGGGCCTCGGGGTTCTGGGCTGTGGTCGTCGTGTCAGACACGGGAACGGATGGCCTTCCGGCAAGCCTGTCGTGCTCTTCGGACCACGGCGTACCCCTTGGTCAGGGCGCGGTCCCTGGCGAAGTTGCGGGCGATCGCACGGCCCTGGACGAGCCGCTCGAACTCCTCGGCGCCCGTGTTGCGGCGCACGGTGACCCGTTGCAGCGCGTACGGGCCCTGGTGGCGGCGTGCGAGAGCGTTGCCGACGGCGAGCGACTGGCGGTAGCCCGTCTCGCGCACCGCGTGCCGCACCCGCCGGCTGGAGTAGCCGTACGGGTAGGCGAACGAGTCCGGGCGGTTGCCCAGCTCGTCGGCGACGATCTCCCCGCAGTGCACCAGCTCGAACCGGAGCGCCTCGTCGGCGAGCTGGTCGAGCTGCGGGTGGGTGTGGCTGTGGCCGCCGATCTCGACCCCCGCGCCCGCGAGGTCGCGGACCTGGCCCCAGTCGAGCATGGTGTCCAGGCCGCCGCCGGTGTCATGGGCGCCCCTGATCCACCCGGTCGAGACGAACAGGGTGGACGCGAAGCCGTGTCCGGCGAGCACGGGGAGGGCGTGCCGGTGCACGCCCTCGTAGCCGTCGTCGAAGGTGATGAGGACGGGCCGCTCGGGCAGCGGGCCGCCGTCCCGCCACCTTCTCGCGAGCTCGGCCGTGGTCACCGGGGTGAACTTCAGGTCCGCGAGCAGGGCCATCTGTTCCGCGAACGCCTCGGGCGCCACCGACAGTTCACGGGTCGCCTCGTTGGGCGCCGTGGCGACCGAGTGGTACATGAGGATGGGTACGGCCTGGTCGTTCATGCGGCCTCCCCTGTACCGTCCGGGATCTCCACGATCGAGAACACGGCGCCGCCCCGGCGTGCCCGGACGCTGCCGAGCACATACCCGCCCGCCGCCGAGAAGACTCCGGCGACGATCGCGCCCGCGCGGCCCGCCCCGCCGGGACGGGCCAGCAGGGCGTCGCGCAGTCCGCGGACCACCCCGGCCGGCAGCACCCGGGTGGTGTAGCGGCGCTCCGACTCCAGGCCCTTGTCGGAGCCGACGCTGCGGGCGACGAGTGCCTTGGAGAGGCCCTCGGCGTAGGTGCGGGTGCGGAAGTAGGCGAAGTGCTCGCGCGGTGCGGGCACCCTGTGGTGGATGACGGCCCGGTCGTCGATCAGCAGCACCGCGTCGGGCCGGGCCCGGGTGAGACGGATGCACAGTTCCGTCTCCTCGCCGCCCAGCGGGCGCTTGTCGCCGTCGCGCCCGATGCCCGTGGCGAAGCCGCCCGCCGCCTCGAAGGCCGAACGGCGGAAGGAGGCGTTGCCGCCGAGGACGTTGCGCACCCGGACCCGGCCGGGCGGCAGTCCCTTGTAGGTGCAGCCCACCACCCAGTCGAACTCCTCCGGGAACCAGGCCGGGCGGCGGCCCGACGCCCACACGGGCATCGTACGGCCGCCGACGGCCATCACCCTCGGGTCCTCGTACCCGGAGGCGAAGTGCTTCAGCCAGTCGCGCTCGGCCACGGCGTCGTCGTCGAGGAAGGCGATGATCTCCCCGTGCGAGGCGGCGATACCGGTGTTGCGGCCGGCGGACAGGCCGCGGGGGCCCGCGTTGGCGAGCACCCGGACCGATCCGTCCTCCGCGGCCCCCTTGTACTCCCGGCCGAGCCGGTCCAGCAGGGCCTCGTTGTGGTCCACGACCAGCAGCGTCTCGCGCGCCGGCAGTGACTGCGCCCGCACCGAGGCGACCGCCGCGAGGATGTCCTCCCAGCGGTCCTCGGTGTAGACGCAGATCACCACGGAGATGTCCGGGTCTTTCAAGTCATCTCTCCCTGACCCGAGTTGAGCGCCACCGCGTGCGGGCGCCGACGCAGCGCACGCCGGTTGGAGCGCTCCTTGAGGATCACCTTCAGCACCCGGAAGCCGTCGCGCACCGCGCGCAGATTGCTGTCGCCGTGGATGCGGAGGTACTCGTGGCTCGGTATCTCCTGCACCTTCAGGCCGGCCTTGACCACCCGGATGTTCATCAGGGTCTCGACCTCGAAGCCGGTGCAGTCGAGGTCGATCTCGTCGAGGCAGTGCCGCCAGAACGCGTTGTACCCGTAGCACAGGTCGGTGTAGCGGGCGCCGAACTTGGCGTTGACGATGGCGCACAGCACCCGGTTGCCGAGCTTGCGGATCGGCGTCATGTCCGAGGTGCCGCCGCCGTTCGCGAACCGCGAGCCCTTCGCGAAGTCGGCGCCGGACACCAGGGCGGAGACATAGCTGACGATCTCCTGGCCGTCGGCCGAGCCGTCCGCGTCGACCATCACGATGATGTCGCCGGTGCAGGCCTCGAACCCGGTGATCAGCGCGTCGCCCTTGCCCTTGCCCTGCTGCCCGACGACCTTGACCTCCGGCCACAGATCGCGCGCGACCTGCACCGTGTCGTCGGTGGAATTGCCGTCCACAAGAACCACTTCGTGAATCCACTCGGGAAGGGTCTTGAAGACGTAGGGGAGATTCTCCGCCTCATTCATGGCGGGAATCACCACGCTCACCGGCGGCGCGATGGCCAGGTGAGAGGAGATGGGCCGGTACCTCCCCGGCATTAACGGATCTTGGCCCGAAATGGCCGGGCGCAGTACAGAACTCATGAGTCTGGTCCCTCTCGTCCGGTGGACCGTCCGCCCCTGGACGGTCCGGCTTTGTGTCCGGTTCGAAAGGGGGGTTCTCACTTACGGCATGACGGCATGGATCTCCGTACATGCCGGGTGAGCTGGCAAAGCTGACCGTCTGCCGGAAGAACGGCAGCCGGTCGCGCGGCACGGCTCGTACGACTGTGGTCGCCGAGCACGGCACCCCCCTACCGCGCCCCGCGTCGGAACCATCGCGGTACCTGAGCCCTCCCCTGGATCCGCTTGATGATGGACCGATGCGGGTTGATGTATGACGGTATTGACGATTGCGACTTTATGGCAATACCTGGGTCGTGTCCCTCGTTTTCGCCGATATGGTCGTCATTCAACCCCTAGAACGGATTTTCCCCATCCGCTTCAGGATCCGGTCGGCCGGCTCGAAGAGCTCCGGCCGCGACAGCACCGCATTGCGCAGTGCCCGGACCGGAGCGCGGCGCGCCCTGTGTCCGAGTGCGACGGGGTGACGGCGCGTCACCCACCCTTCGGACACGCGGAGTTCCCGTGTCTTCAGGGAGTCCTTGTATTCCTTCTGGCCCCGCCCGAGATCCAGATAGGCGATGCCGTCGGCCGCGGCGGCCTCGGCCATCCGCAGATGCAGGATCAGCCCGGGCGAGTACTTCGCGAACTCCGGGTCGTAGGCCGGGAACCAGCAGGCCAGCACCCGCTCGGTGTGCAGTCCGAAGTGCGCCGCGACCGGGCGGTCGGCCACATAGAGCACGGAGAGGATCCCGGCGAACGGCTCGGAGCGGGTGTGGAAGAGCTGCTGCACCAGCTGGTTGATCCAAGGGTGCGCGAAGCGGTCGCTGCGCCCGGTCCTGCGGTACTGCGCGGACTTCCAGGCCGTCAGCGTCCGCAGGACCGCCGGGTCGCGCTCGTCGTGGACGTAGCGGACCTGGCCGGCGTCCCGCCCCAGCTTGCGTTCCTTGGCGAGCGTCGTGCGGGTGAACTTCGGCGACTGCGCGCGCAGTCGGCTCAGATAGGCCTCGTATCCCTGGTCGATGTCCATGACCGGGGACGGGAAGGTGCCGGAGGCCTCCGCCTCGAACGGCTGCTGGCCCTCCGCCAGGTGGTCGAACTCCCAGACGGCGAGCCCGCACGCCCGTAGCAGCTCGTGCGAGTTCCAGACGAACCCGGGCCGGTGCACCAGGCCCTGGCAGTCCGAGACGCCGAGGCCGACGGCCCGTCCGACGCCCGTGGCGGTTCTCTGGAACGGGAAGAACGCGGCCGGTTCGCCGTCCTCGTACACCACGGCGATGCGGACGCCGCGTCTCGTGCGGCCCACCGCGAGCGTGAACTCCGGTGACAGGAACGGGTTCGCCAGCTCGGGCGAGCCGTTCAGATGGGCCTTCGACTGCAAAGCCGTCCATGCCGCCCGGTTGGCGGCGCTCAGCTCGCCGGGGCGGTACACGTTGATGTCCACGTCGTCAGGCCCGTCTTCTCGCCGTACGGCGGCGCTGCCGTCGTACCTCTACCAGCAGGAGAACGAGGGAGCTGAGCACGGTCACCGCGAGGATCCCGCCGGTGACCGACCATCGGTGCACCGCCAGCATGCCCTGGGCGACCAGCAGGTCGATCGTGATCGCTCCCGCCATGGACACCACGGTGCGGGGCCAGGGTTGCAGCCCCCGCAGGGCGGTGCCGACGGCCGTTGCCGGCGCGGCGAGCAGGAAGAACAGCGTGAACGGGCCGCGCAGCGGTGAGCCCGAGTCGGTCAGCGCGAGGATCGCGCCGACGCCCGCGACGGCTACCGCCACCCCCATGAGCAGCGGGAACAGGTCCCTCCCCGGATCCTGTCCCGGCCCCCCGTCCTCGTCTGACGAAGGTGGCTTGATGCGTAAGGTCTGCATTGGCGACTTTGCCCCCCGAAGCGCCGGATGCCGGGCTTCAATGTCGCGCAGCGAAGAGGGGGCCGTCAAGATGCGGAAGCGGGGCGCACAGGTTCTTGGCCTGCTCTAAACATGTGTTCCCTTCCGGATGTGGCGGCCTCCGGAGGTTTCTGTCATGCGCTTGTCATGCGGATCCGCGGGACGAGGGTGAACGCCTGGGACGGGTTGGATGAATAGCGAAACAGTTTTGGCATGGACACTTCCAGTCAACTCGCGTAGCTGCTACCACGGTTGAGGCAGAGATCCTGCTAAAGGGAGGTTCCATGAGACGTTCCCGAATTGCGGCGTATGTGACTTCGCTCCTCCTTGCGGTCGGCCTCGTCCTCACCGGGGCTGCCGCGGCGCAGGCGTCATCACTCGCCGCGGCCGGCGGCTACGTCGCCCTCGGCGACTCCTATGCGTCCGGCGTCGGTGCCGGCAGCTACATCAGTTCAAGCGGCAGTTGCGACCGCAGCACGAACGCCGCCCCGTATCTGTGGCAGGCGGCCCACGCGCCCGCCTCGTTCAGCTTCCTCGCCTGCTCGGGCGCCAAGACCACCGATGTCCTCAGCAACCAGCTCGGCACCCTGAGCTCCGCCACGAGCCTCGTGTCCATCACCATCGGCGGCAACGACGCCGGCTTCTCCGACGTCATGACGACCTGTGTGCTCCAGTCCGACAGCTCCTGCCTCTCGCGCATAGCCACCGCGAAGGCCTACGTCGACTCGACCCTGCCCGGCCAACTGGACGCCGTGTACTCGGCGATCAGCTCCAGGGCCCCGTCCGCCCATGTGGTCGTGCTGGGTTACCCGCGCTTCTACAAGCTCGGCACCACCTGCGTCGGGCTGTCCGAAACCAAGCGCTCCGCGATCAACGGCGCCGCCGACTACATCGACGCCGCGATCGCCAAGCGCGCCGCCGACCACGGCTTCACCTTCGGCGACGTGCGCACCACCTTCAGCGGCCACGAGATCTGCTCCAGCGACTCCTGGCTGCACAGCGTCGACTGGCTGAACATCGGCCAGTCCTACCACCCCACCGCGGCCGGCCAGTCCGGCGGCTATCTGCCGGTGCTCACCAACGCGGCCTGACGGTCACGAACTCGAGGGGGAGGCCCCGCCCGTCGGGGTCTCCGTCTCACAGGTCACCGTGAACGGCACGGTGCCGGACGTGACCTGCACCGGAGAGCGCACCTCCACACCGATCGCGTTGCGCACCGAACCCGCCGGGTCGTACGTCGTGACGACGACCTGCCGCTGCTTGGTCCTTCTGCCGCCCGCCGGGAAGGACAGCGTCTTCCAGCCCGGGTCCGACACCTGTCCCGAGGTCGTGACCCAGCGGTACGACACCTCCGCCGGGAGGCTCCCCACCGTGAACGTCGCCGTGAACGTGGGTGCCTCGGTGTCCGGCGGCGGACAGGTCCCGGAGTAGTCGGTGTGCGTCCCCGTGACCGTCACGTGTACCGACTGGGCGGGCGGACTCGTCGTATGTCCGCTCCCGCCGCCGGCCGAGGAGGCGCCGGTGGGCCCCGGGCCCGCTCCCGTGCTCCGCCCCGGACTGCTCGTGCTCCCGCCGCCCGCGGTGTCGCTGTGCGGGGCACCACTGCCCGTCGTGGAGCCGCCGCCGCTGCCGTCGTTGCGGTGCACCAGCCCGTACGTCAGTCCCGCCAGGGCGAGCGCGAGCACGGCCAGACCCGCCACCAGGACCACGGCGGCGCGACGGTCGCGCGGCGGCGGCGCGTACTGCGCCGGGCGGGCGGGAGCGGTCGCACCGACGGGGGCGGGCGTGGGCAGCGGGGGAGTCGGGGACCCGCCCGGGAACGCCGCGACCGTCGGCGCGTAGGAGGAGGCGGGGGCGCCCGTGCGCGGGGTGCCGCCCGCGCCGATGATCCGCAGGTCCCGCTCGGCCTGCTCCGCCGGGATGCGCTCGCCCGGGTCCTTGCGCAGCAGCCCCTCGATCACCGGTGTCAGCGGACCGGCCCGGCGCGGCGGCGGCAGCTCCTCGTCGACGACCGCCCGCAGCGTGCTCAGCGGCGTGTTCTGGCGGAACGGGGAGTTGCCCTCGACGGCCGCGTACAGCAGCACGCCCAGCGACCACAGATCGGACTCCGGGCCCGGTGTCCGCCCGAGCGCCCGCTCCGGGGCGAGGAACTCGGGCGAGCCGATGACCTCGCCGGTCATGGTCAGCGCCGAACTGCCCTCGACGGTGGCGATGCCGAAGTCGGTCAGGACCACCCGGTCGTCGTTCGACAGCAGCACGTTGGCCGGTTTGACGTCACGGTGCAGCACCCCGGCCGCGTGCGCGGCCCGCAGGGCGGAGAGCACCTCGGCGCCGATGTACGCCGCCCGCTGCGGGGACACCGGCCCCTCCGCGTCCAGCAGGTCCGACAGCGCGATGCCGCGGATCAGCTCCATCACGATCCACGGGCGTCCGTCCTGATGGGCCACGTCGTAGATCGTCACCACATTGCGGTTCGCCACCCGGGCCGCCGCCCAGGCCTCGCGCTCCAGCCGGGTGTACATGCGCTCCACCTCGGCCGCCGGAAGCCCGGCGGGGGCGCGCACCTCCTTGACGGCGACCTCGCGGTGCAGCACCTCGTCGTGGGCCCGCCACACCGTTCCCATCCCGCCCTCGCCGAGGGGGGAGAGCAGCCGATAGCGACCCGCGATCACACGTTCACGGCCCGGTTCTTCGGACACGGGCGTCCCCCATTCGCATCCGAGCGTCGTATCCACTCCGCGTGATTTCTCCCCAAAAGTAGCTCAACCGAGTGCGGATGCCGCCCCCTTGAACACCAGTCCGGCCCCGAGGACCACGACCACGAACGCGGACCCCAGGGGCGCGGTCCTGCGCACCAGCGCCGCCGTCGGGCCGCGGGTCCAGCCGGGCCGCCGGTCCAGCACCCGGCTCACCCCGCTGCCCAGCTTGACCACCGCGAACCCCGCCGCGGTCAGCGTCAGGGCGAGTCCGACGCCGTAGGCGACGACGAGCAGCAGACCGAACCAGGCCTGGCCGAGTGCCGCGGCGCCGACCAGCACCACGACGGCCGAGGGACTGGGCACGAGCCCGCCGGCGAAGCCGAGCAGGATCGTGCCGCGCAGGGTGGGGGCGACGGGGTGGGTGTGGGTGCTGCCGCCGTGGGTGTGGGGGATGCCGTGGGCGTGGTCGTGCGCGTGGTCGTGGTCGTGGTCGTGCACGTGGCCGTACTCGTGCGGGTGTGCGTGATCGGGGTGCGCGTGGTCATGCGCTCGGCCCGTCCGTGTGCCGACGTGCGCGCCCGCGTGCGCGTGTACGCGCTGACGGGCGTGCTCGTGGTCATGGTCGTGGCCGTGCGCGTGGTCGTGGTCGTGGTCGTGCGCGTGGTCGTGCGCGTGGCCGTACTCGTGCGGGTGTGCGTGATCGGTGTGCGCGTGGTCGTGCGCTCGGCCCGTCCGTGTGCCGACGTGCGTGCCCGCGTGCGCGTGTACGCGCTGACGGGCGTGCTCGTGGTCATGGTCGTGGCGGTGACCGTGGCCGTGCTCGTGCCGGTGGTCCTGACCATGGCCGTGACTGTGACCGTGCACAGGGACCCGGTTGCGCCATGCCCTGCGGACGAGTTGCGCGCCGGCCACGGTGACCAGGACGCCGCTGGCCAGACCCAGCCAGGCGATCACCGAGGGCGCCGCCGCCGAGCCCGCCGTGACCAGCAGGCCCAGCGCGACCACCCCGAGGGTGTGGGTGACCGTCACGGAGGCGGCCAGCGGCATGACGTCCCGGAGCCTCGCCCGGCCGCCGCGGGCCGCCGCGCTGGCGGCCATCAGGGTCTTGCCGTGGCCGGGCGCCAGCGCGTGCATCGCCCCCAGGCCGATCGCGATGACCAGGGCGAGCGCGGCGAAGCCGACGGTGAGATGGTGCTGCGCGACAAGGTTGTTCAGCGCCTCGGTCCACCGGTCGGCACCACGCGGCAGTACGGCGGCGGCAGGCGCGTCCCGCCGGTCGTCGACGAGGGCGGCACCGCCCGGACGCACCCGCAGGGAGGCCCTGACGGTGTCGGCCGGCGAGGAGAGCAGATCCTTGGGGTAGCTGGTCAGTTGGTGGGACACGGACGTCTTGGGCACGTCGGTGCCGGTGAGCGTCATACGGTCGCCGCGCGCGGTGATCTCCCGCCAGCTGGGCCCGGTGGTCGCGCCCGCGCTGTGGAAGGCGAGGGCCACGGTCCTGCCCTCGGGCAGCGGCGCCTTGAGGGCGCACTCGACCCGCAGGGTGCGCAGCCCCGCCTGACCGGGCCGCAGTTGTGCCCGGCTCGGGCCGACGGTCAGCGGCACCGTGTGTCCGTCGACGCTCAGGGCGCTGCCCTCCGCGGCCTTGGCGCACCTGCGCCGCGCCCACTCGGACAGACCGAGTTTGTCCAGGTCCGGCCGGGCCTGGGTGGCCGGGATCTCCGCGAGGTCCTCGACATGGTCGATCCGCAGCTGCCCGGGGGCGGCGACCAGGCCGTCGTACCGGTTGACGGTGAAGTTGCCGAGCGGGTGGGCGCTCGCGGCGCCCGCGGGCACCAGGACGAGCGCGCAGGCGGCCGTGAGGGCGGCGGCGCCCGCGGCGGCGACACGACGCAGATTCACTTCATCGCCTCCAGCGCCTTGCGGGCCTCACGCGCACCCAGCGGGGAGAACCCCGGGTTGAGGCGCAGGGCCTTGGTGAGCGAGGCGCGGGCCTGGTCCGTCCGGCCGACGGCGCGCTCGATCATGCCGCGGTGGTAGATGAAGACCGCGTTGTGGTAGCCGGTGGCCGTGGCCTGCTGGGCGTAGGGGAGGGCCTCCCGGTCGCGGCCGTTCACATGCAGGGCCCAGGCGAGGGCGTCCGCGGTGTGCACGGTGTGGCGGCGCGCCCACTCGGCCCGGGCGGCCTTGAGCGCGGCCGCGTGGTCGCCGTGGTCGGCGGCGGCGAGCGCGGTGTCGAGGTCGGCGTTGACGCCGTTGGCGCGGGCGAGTGAGACCCAGGCGTCGACGAGGGCGTACTGGTCGCGGGCCTTGGCGCGGTCGTCCTCCTTGCCGCGTGCCTCGTACAGCTCGCCCAGCTCCACCAGCGGCTGGGGCAGCGGATAGCGGTCCACGACCAGCTCCATGCCCCGGATCGCGTCGGCGGTGTCGCCCTGGGCCGCCTGGGCGCGGGCCCGGCCCTCCAGCGCGGGGAGGTAGTTCTCGTCGGCGGCCAGAGCGCGCGCGTAGCGGTCGAGGGCGGTTTTGTAGTCGCCCTGGTTCCAGGCGAGCTGGCCGAGCGCGCCGGCCACGTACGCGATGTCGCCGCGGCTCGTGGCCGTGCTCAGGGCCTGTTCCAGGACGCGGCGGGCGGTCCCCACGTCGCCGCGCAGTTCGTGCACATAGGCGTAGCGGGTGAAGACGGGGACGCCCGGGCGGCGCGAGTCCGCCAGGTCGGCGGCTTTCGAGGCGTCGGCGTAGCGGCCGAGTTCGACGAGCGCGTCGATCCGGGAGGACAGGGCGCGCTCGCTGTACGGGTTCTGCTTCAGGGCGAGATCGGCGTACTTCAGGGCGCCGGTGAAGTCATGGCGGGCCGCGGCGAGGGCGGCGCGGCCCGCGAGCGCCGGGTCGTTGTCCGGCCGGATCGCCAGTGAACGGTCCAGAGCGCGTTCCGCCTGCGGGTAGCGGGAGGGGTCGCCCTTGGTGCGCGCCTGTTCGACGTAGGCCAGTCCGAGCGTCGCCCAGCTGCCGTAGTCCCGAGGCTGGGCGCGAAGTTGGGCCTGCAGGGACCGGATGCTCGCGTCGAGGTCGCCGTCGGCGAGGAGCGCGGGGGAGACCGCGCCGGGCATGGACGCCACCGGGGCGGTACGGCCGCTGTCCCGTACGGCACTGACGACGACGGCGCCCGCGGTGAGCGCGACGGCCAACGACGCGGCACAGAGCCCGAGCTGCACGGCCCGCCAGCGCCGTCCGGCCGCGGAGAACCGCCGCAGGGCACGCACGCGCTCATCGCCGTCGACGGCTTCGGAGGCGGCGATGTCCACCGCGTCCACCGCGGCGGGATCGGCCGGTTCCGGGGACGGCGCGGAGGCACCGTGGGGCGCGCCGTCCGCGGCCGGGCCGTCGGTCGTCTCCGCAGCCTCGGTCGTACCGGAGGAAGCGGCCGGGCCGGTCGCGGGAGCGGAGAGCGCGGCTGCGTCATCCGACGGTTCCGCGGCGGCCGGTCCGGCATGGGGGCCCGGGCCGACCGCCTCGTCGTCGCTCTCCGTCCGCTCCGCCGCCGGCCCGGTGTCCCGCGCCGGGCCGGCGGCCGCAGGGCCGTCTCCGTCCGGCGGAACCGGCGAGGCGCTCAGCGCCTTCGTGCCGGACGCCTCGGCGTGCGCGCCGCGCGGTCCGGCGCTCGGGGCGCCCTCCTCGGGCGTGGTCTCCGCCGCGCGGAGCGTCGGTGACGTCGGCTCGGCCTCAGGCCGGCCGCCGCGCCCGCTCTCCGGCGCGCTCTGGTTCTTACGCGGGGACATGCCCTCTCCTCAATCTCCTGGGCGGAAACGGTCGTTGTCGGACGGGGAGCGGCGCGGCCCGCGCCGTGGGGGATGGACGGGGTACGGGCCGCGCCGGTCAGGGGGACGGCACCGGGGAACCGGTCCCGTCGGTGGGGCGGGTCAGTACCCCCGGTACTGGGACCGGCGGCGCCACCACAGCAGCCCGGTGCCGACCAGCAGGACGCCTCCCGCGCCCGCGGCCGCGGAGGTCGCGATCAGTGTGCTGTCCGGGCCGTTGGAACCGGTCGCCATCAGACCGTCACCCAGCTGGTTGCGCACGCTGTTGCCGGTGCCCTTGGCCACGGGACCGCGCGAGCCCGAGGTCGGGTCGGCGAGGTACGGGAAGGAGTGCCCGAACTTCTGGTCGTTGGCGTTCACCGAGTCGCCCAGGTCGTTCTTGGAGCCGACCAGCTCGCCCTCCATCACCTGGAGCGCCTCGTCGATCACGTCGTCGGTGAGCCGACGCCCGTTGGGGAAGCCCGCGTTGTCACCGTCCAGCACACCCAGCCGCTTCGGGTAGGCGGTCGGCTTGATCGAGGTGTTGAGCCGCAGCTCCTCCGCCGGCTTGACGTACGGCGGCTGGTTGAGGCCCTTCACGCCCTTCAGGAACACGTCCACCAGGTCGTTGCGCGGCTCCTTCGGCGCCTTGATCTTGTAGATCGCCTCGATGAGCTTCGGCAGCTCCGGATCGGTCACGTTCTTCAGGAACTGGGCGTCGTACGCGGGCGAGGACGCGTTGAACTTGTCCTTGTCCTTCTGCGGGTTGACGACCTCGTTCACCAGCGGGTTGCCCAGACGCGAGACCTGCGACCAGTAGCCCCGGGCGTCCTTGCGCTGGACCGTCGACCAGATGCCGACGACCGGCTGGTGCGCCGACTGGCGGATGTAGTCGTTCGGCACCTGGATCGCGAGGGAGTTGACGTTGTAGCCCTTGAGGGTGTCGTTGCCGACCTCGGAGAGGTTGCCGCCGTACAGCAGGTCGAAGACGCGCAGGTCCGCGAAGAAGGGGTCGTCCGCCTGGCCGGCGAACGACGTGGCGTCACCCGTGAGCTTGTAGACGGCCTGGTTGCGGAGCTTGTCGTAGTTCGGCATCGACGCCTTGCCGACGTTCGACGGGGCGACCGGCACGTTGTCCGCGATCCTCGTCTTCGAGACGAGCTTCTCCTTGTGCAGCTTGATCAGGTCGATGTCGTACGTCTGCGTGACGTTGAGGTCGGGGTCGTCGAGGCTGTCGACCTGACCCGTGTTGTAGAGGAACGTGTTCTTGTTCTTGACGTGCGTCCTGAACGTGTAGCGGAAGATCAGGTCGCTCTGCGCGTCACCGTCGTTGTCGACGTGGATGTCGTACTGCGCGTCGTCCGCGAACGTGTAGAAGTTCGGGCCGCCCGCCGGCTCCTCGAACGGGATGAAGTTCGCGATGACCGTCGTCGTGTCCGGCTTGTCGGGGCTCACGAACGCGTACAGGTCGGTGTTGTCGTACTGCGGCTGCCCCGAGATGAGCGGAGCCTCCCGGTGGGAGGAGGCGGAGGCCGCCCCCGGTTCCAGTGCGGCCACACCGGCGGCCGCGAGCCCGCCGGCGGCCAGCGCACCGGAGATGAGGGTCGCGATGCTCCTGCGCCCCGCGCCGTTCCTGGAGATAGGTGTCATGCCGTCCGTCCTCAGTGCCAACTTGCCTGACGCACCGGGATTCGGAGCGCCCTCCGAGGCGGATTGGTGGATCTCGAAAAATCTTTTTCTGCCTGCTCGACCCGCGTTTTCGGCCCGCTGATCCGTATCTCTTCCGAAGGGGTGGACGCAGCGCGTGCCACAGTCGTGCGAGCAGGCCGTACGCGGCGGCGGAGAGGGCGGTACGAGTGGAGGCGGACGAGCTTCTGGTCCTCGTGGCCGGAGGTGACCAGAAGGCCTTCGAGGAGCTGTACGGGCTGGTGTCCGGGCCGGTGTTCGGGCTGGTCCGCAGGGTCGTACGGGACCCGGCGCAGTCGGAGGAGGTGTCCCAGGAGGTGCTGCTCGAACTGTGGCGCTCCGCCCCTCGGTTCGACCCCGGCCGCGGCAGCGCCCTGTCGTGGATCCTCACCCTGGCCCACCGCCGTGCCGTCGACCGGGTGCGCAGCGTCCGCGCCGCGGGCGAACGCGAGCAGCGCGAGGCCCGGCGCGCCCACCCCCCCGCCTTCGACCATGTCGCCGAGGAGGTGGAGGCCGGCCTGGAGCGGGAGTGGGTGCGCCGCTGTCTGGACCGTCTCACCGCTCTGCAGCGACAGTCCGTCACACTCGCCTACTACGACGGTTACACGTACCGTGAGGTCGCCGAGCGGCTCTCGCTGCCGCTCGGCACGGTCAAGACGCGGATGCGCGACGGACTCACCCGGCTGCGCGAATGCCTGGGAGGAGTCGCATGAGTTTCCTCGACCGCCTGTTGCGCCGCGAGGACCTGCACTCCCTGGCGGCTCCCTACGCCCTCGACGCGCTGGAGCCCGCGGAACGCGTGCGCTTCGAGAAGCACCTCGCGGGCTGTGAGCGCTGCGCCGCCGAGGTGCGGGCCCTGTCCGAGGACGCCGTGCGCCTCGCCTGGTCCACGAACGCGCTGGCCCCGCCCGGCCTGCGCGGCCGGGTGCTGACCGCCGTGCGCAACATCCCTCAGGACCCCGCGCCCGCGCCCGCGTACGACGGGATCGGGTCCCGCTCCCGGCATCTGCCACCGCATGTCTGGGGAGCCGCCCCGCCGCCCGAGCGCGCCCGTGCGCCCCGGATGCGCCCTCTGTTCGCCCCGTTCGCCACCGCCACGGCCGCGGCGGCCCTCGTCGTCGCCGCGCTGTTCGCGGTGCAGGCGACGCAGACGCAGCACACCCTCGACGCCGAGCGTGCACAGGCGCGTGAGATCGCCCACGTTCTCGCCGCGCCCGACGCGCGCTCGACCAACGACCGGGACGCCAGGGGCCGAGGAATCGGAGTAATCGCGTCCGCATCCGAGGGGCGCGCCGTCATCACCCTGAGCGGACTCGATGCGCCACCGAGCGGGCGTGTGCATCAGCTCTGGCTCATGCGCCCCAACGTGCAACCACGCTCCCTCGGGCTGTTCCATGGCGACACGCCCCTGGTCGCTCGCGGTCTGAGCAAGTCGGCGACGTCACTCGCCGTGACGGTGGAGCCCGACGGGGGCTCACCGCAGCCCACCAGCCAGCCAGTTGTCCAACTCGCCCTGCAATCCGTCGGATTCGGAGAGTAGCTGTCAACCCCCTTGCAGAGAAGGTGAATCCTGCGCCCGTGATACACGCGTGCCCCGAGGGGGCGATAGGGTTAGCCTGCCCGGGCCGGGTGGACTCGTACGGGTGGGGAGTGACATGGAACAGATAACAGTGCGCAGCAGGGCGAGGGTCCCTGCGATCACGTGCGGGAGCAGTGCGACCAGCGCGCGCCTCGACCGCCATCTCTCGGTGCTGGCAGGCCCTGCCGTGCCGCAGCGTGAGACGGCCGAGGCGACGTCCCTGATGCGCGAGCTGACCGCACGTGGCCCCGCGCACGAGCGCAGCGGAAGGGGTGCGCGCGTGAGCAAGGTCTCGCTCTTCGCGCCGCTGCGCCGCCTGCGTCGTACGCTGTTCGGCGGGCGCTGAGCGCCACCGGCGTTCCTCATGGCGCCCGCGCCGCGGGCGCTCGCAAGGCCCGCGCTCAGGCCGCCACACCGTCCCGGCGCAACGCTGCGATCTCGTCGTCCGTCATCCCCACGGCACGCAGCAGCGCCACGGTGTGCTCCCCGAGCGCGGGCACGTCCCCCATCTGTGCCTCGTTCCCGCCCGGCAGCGTGATCGGTGGCAGCAGCGCCCTGAGTGTCCCCACCTCAGTCCCGACCTCCCGCCAGCGCTCCCTGGCCGCCAGCTGCGGATGCGCGGCCAGCTCTCGCAGATCTCTCAGCCGTGCGCACGCGATGCCCGCCCGCTCCAGCCGGGCCATCGCCTCGTCGGCGTCCAGTGCGCCCAGCGCCTTCGCGACGAGCGAGTCCGTGCGTTCCCGGTGGGCCACCCGCGCCGCGTTCGTGGCATACGCCGGGTCGTCCCCCAGCTCCGGCTGCCCGAGCACCTGCCCGGCGAGGCGCCGCCACTCCCGGTCGTTCTGCACGGACAGCAGCACCCGGCCGCCGTCCGCCGTCGGATAGGCGTCGTAGGGGGCGATGACGGCGTGCGCCAGACCCGTGCGCGCCGGTGGCGTGCCGTCATGCATCGTGTGGTGCAGCGGGTGGCCCATCCACTCGGCCAGCGCCTCCAGCATGGAGATCTCCACCGGGCCGCCGCGCCCGGTCGTGCCCCGCCGGACGAGTGCCGCGAGCACCCCGGAGAACGCGTACATGGCCGCCGCGATGTCGGCCGCCGGAATACCGGCCTTGACGGGCTGCCCGGGCGTCCCGGTCACGGACACCAGCCCCGCCTCGCACTGCACGAGCATGTCGTACGCCCGCTTGTCCGCGTACGGCCCGGACGCCCCGTAGCCCGAGATGTCCACGGCCACCAGCCGCGGATGCGCCGAGCACAGGGTGGCCGCGTCCAGGCCGAGGCGGGCCGCGGCCCCCTGCGCCAGGTTCTGCACGAACACGTCCGCGTCCGCGATCAGCCGCCGTACGACGTCCAGGCCCCGTGGATCCTTCAGATCCAGGGCGATCGACTGCTTGCCGCGGTTGCACCACACGAAGTGCGAGGCCAGACCTCGGGCGGCGGTGTCGTAGCCGCGCGCGAAGTCACCGCCGTCGACCCGCTCGACCTTGATCACCCGGGCGCCGAGATCGGCGAGCTGACGGGTGGCGAAGGGGGCCGAGACGGCCTGCTCGACGGCGACGACGGTGAGGCCCTCCAGGGGCAGCGGAAGACGGTCCATGAGCGGGATCATGACCCGCGGAGGGCGGCGTTGTCAGCAGGCCGGCGCCGAGGTCACGCGTCTCGTCGACGGGCGGGCCGGAGAGCCGGGGGTCCGCCCCGGCCGCGCACGCAGCCTGCCGGGGCACTACAGCAGCACGAACTGCCCCTCCGGGCCCTCCTCGTGGTGGTCGAGCACGGAGGCGGGGAGCCGGACCGCGTCCGGGACCGGCAGCACGCCCGCCGCGCGCAGATCCCCGGCCGTGATCGGTTCACCGGGCGTCAATTCCTCCCGCGCCGGGTCCAGTTCCGCGAGCAGCGCCAGCACCGTGATCAGTTCCAGCAGCTCCGAGGTCCAGGTCTGCGGCCAGGTCGCGGGGCGGATCGCCGTCAGTGTGCCGGGCCCGCCCTGCGCGGTGCGGGCCGCGAACCACTGCTCCAGGACCCGGACCCCGCCCGCCTCGAACTCCCAGGCCTGCCGCGGCACCGGGGAGATGCGGCCCTCGTCGAGATGGAGGGTCTCCTCGTCGGGGTCGTAGTGCAGGGTCAATGGCCGGGAGGGCAGCGGGGCGCGGACGTAGGGGCGGCGGCCGCCCGGCAGCTTGGGGCGCTCGCCGTCGCGTCGCATCAGCCACAGCAGGCGCCGGCCCAGCTCCACACCACGGGAGAAGTGCTCCGGGCTCTGGGTGAGGGGCACGGCGAGCCCGGCCGGGCCGGGGCGCGCCATCGCCGTGATCCAGGCGAGGACGTCCACCGGGGCGGGCCTCGTGCCCAGGCGGTCGTGCAGATGCTCCAGGAGGCCGGGCGCCAGATTGGGTTCCGTGCCGCCGGGGCGGCGGTACAGCGGGCGGATGCGGCCCGGGCGCAGCAGTGGCAGCAGGGACGTCGCGAGCAGGGCGGGGCCGCCCGAGTCCGCCGCCGTCTCCACCACGAACACCTGGTGCTCGTCCGCGACCCGCCACAGCTCGGGCCGGGCCACGTCGATGAGGCGGTGGTCGGGGATGAGCCACTGCTCGTCGAAGGGCGCCGACAGCACACGCACCGGCTCCGGGCAGGGACCGGCGGCCCGCGCCAGCTTCTCCGTGCCGCTGGACTGGCCCGGCAGCTGTCCGACCGCCGAGTGCAGCGTGCGGGAGCGCGTCGGCTCGAACAGCGCCTCACGGTCGGGCCCCTCGGCCTTCACCAGGGCGTCCCACCGCGCCCTCAGGCAGGCCGCGTCGGGCGCCGACGGCCAGGCACGGCCCGGCCGCACGGGTGCGACGGACCACGGCATGAGGTCCGCGAGCAGCGGAGCGTCGTCGTGCGTCACGCCCGGCATCGTACGACGTGCTCAGGTGGCCTCGAGGGTGACCGTGAAGGAGAAGCGGTCCCCCCGGTAGTGGATCACCGCCACGTCCAGGGCCCGCCCGCAGGTGTCGTAGGTGACACCCGTGTAGTGCAGGATCGGGCTGAGCAGCGGGACGTCGAGCAACTGTGCCGTCTCCGGGTCCGCGAGCCGCGCCTCGACCGTGTCCGTGATGCGGCTGATGTCCGCGCCGACCACGTCCCGCAGCACCTTGGTCATCGGCCAGCGCAGCAGATCCTCGCGGTCGATGCGGTCCGCCAGCTCCGGACGGACGTAGTTGCGGGCGTGGTTGGTGGGTTCGCCGGTCTTCTCGTCGCTGCGCAGCCGGTGATACGTCGCCACCTCGCGCAGATCCGGGAAGTGCTCGGCCAGTTCGGCCGGCACCGGCCCCGCGCCCCGGTCCAGCAGCTCGGTCGTCATACCGGACTGCTGGGCCACGATCGCGTCCACCGAGCCCAGCAGCCGCACCGGGGTGGCTCTCCTGGCACTGGGCTCGATGAACGTGCCGCGCCGGCGGTGGCGGCTGATCAGGCCCTCGTCCTCCAGCTCCTTCAGCGCCTGCCGCATGGTCAGCACGCTCACCCCGTAGTGCCCGGCCAACTGCTCCTCGGTGGGCAGGCGCAGCGGGTCCTGGGGCGAGCGGCCGAGTATCGAGGCGCGCAGTGACTGCGACACCTGGTACCAGAGCGGCAGCTTGCGGTTCAGGACGATCGAGTCGGGGGCAAAGGAGGTCACGGCCTATCCGTACCGGTCGACGGCGCTCAGTGCAACGGGCGGTAGTGACGTTCGAGGCCTCGCCACACATCGTCGTACCCGTGTTGCAGGTGCTCGGCGCGGGCCGCGTGCGGTGTCAGGGTCACCGGCCAGCGGGTCTCGAACATGAACGCCAGTCCGTCGTCGATCTTGTGCGGCCGCAGCTCGGCGGCGCTCGCCCTCTCGAACGTCTCCCGGTCCGGACCGTGCGCCGACATCATGTTGTGCAGCGAGCCCCCGCCCGGTACGAAGCCCTCCGCCTTGGCGTCGTAGGCGCCCTCGACGAGCCCCATGTACTCGCTCATCACGTTCCGGTGGAAGTACGGCGGCCGGAAGGTGTTCTCACCCACCAGCCAGCGCGGCGCGAAGACCACGAAGTCGACGCCCGCCAGTCCGGGGGTGTCGCTCGGCGAGGTCAGCACCGTGAAGATGGACGGGTCGGGGTGGTCGTAGCTGATGCTGCCGATCACATTGAAGCGGCGCAGGTCGTAGACGTAGGGCACATGGTTTCCGTGCCAGGCGACGACATCGAGCGGCGAGTGGTCGTAGACGGCCGACCAGAGGTTGCCGCAGAACTTGTTCACCACCTCGACCGGCCCCTCGACGTCCTCGTACGCCGCGACCGGCGCCCGGAAGTCACGGGCGTTCGCCAGGCCGTTGGCGCCGATCGGGCCGAGGTCGGGCAGGCGGAAGGGGGCGCCGTAGTTCTCGCAGACATAGCCACGGGCCGTCGGGCCCTCGCCACCGTCGAGCAGTTCCACACGGAAGCGGACGCCGCGCGGGATGAGCGCCACCTCGGCGGGCTCCACGTGCAGCATTCCGAACTCGGTGTGCAGCAGCAGCCCACCGCGCTCCGGCACGATCAGGAGCTCGCCGTCCGCGTCGCTGAAGACCCGGTCCATGGAGGCGTCGGCGTGATACAGGTGCACAGCCATGCCGGTGCGCTGGGTGGCGTCGCCGTTGCCGCCCAGGGTCCACAGCCCGGCGAGGAAGTCCGTGCCTGCTGCCGGCTCGGGCAAGGGGTTCCAGCGCAGTCGGTTGGGGTCGGGCACCGCCTCCGTGAAGGGTGCCGAGCGCAGCGTGCCGTTGTCGGTGCGGGTGAACGCCGGGTGGGCCGCCGAGGGGTGGATGCGATACAGCCACGAACGCCGGTTGTGCGCCCTCGGCTCGGTGAACGCCGTCCCGCTCAACTGCTCCGCGTACAGCCCGAGCGGGGCGCGCTGCGGGGAGTTGCGGCCCTCGGGCAGCGCGCCCGGCACCGCCTCCGAGCTGTGCTCGTTGCCGAATCCGGAGAGATACGACAGCCCCTCCGCGGTCTTCCTCGCGTCCCCGTTCATCACCGCTCCCTGGTCGCTGATTCCTATGCATCACCGTAGGATTCGGGGGTCGGGTACGCAAGGGGGAGCGGGACGCGAGAGGGTCGCGCGGCACTTCCGGACGGCGCCGGAACCAGCCTCCAGGGGGATCCGGCCGCCACGGGACCGCCCTACGCTCGCCGGCATGGCGTTCAGGCGCGGACTGCTCGCCGCGCTCGCGGTGGGCGCCCTGATCGGCGGCCTTGCCGGCTGCGGCGCGGACGACGTCCACGAGGGGAAGGGCGGGGCGACGGCCTCGCCGGTGGGCACGGTGCTGCACGACACGGACGGGCAAGGGCGGCACTACCGTGATGTCGACCCGAAGGGCGCGCCCCGGGTGGCGGTCGAGGTCCGGCCGGACTCCGCGGACGGCTGGGACATACGGCTGACGGTCCGCCACTTCCGTTTCTCGGCCGCCGGGGTGAGCCCGGTGGCCGTCGCGGGTCGCGGAGTCGCCCGGCTCTCGCTGGACGGCCGCTCCCTGACCTGGCTGCGGGTCACCGCCTACCGGCTCCCCGCCGCCCTGGTCCCGCGCGGCACACATCACGTCACGGCCCGGCTCTATGCGGACGACCGGACCCTCTGGGCGGTGCACGGCAAGCCGGTGGAGAGCACGGCCGCCGTCACGTCCTCGGGGTCGGAGCGGGCGCCGGGGCCCGGGCGCCGGTAGGTCCGAAGGGTGTCGCGGCTTCCCGGAGTCGGCCGAGCCCCCTCTCGGGCCCCCGGCGACGGGCAGGGTGTGCGTCTACCGACCGGACGGCGCCGGCGCGAGGCCGTCCTCGACCAGGCCGGCAAGGACCGCCTCGCCGAGGGCGTGCACGGCGGACTGGGGGCGGACCATGACGGTGAACTCCTTGATCCGGCCGTCGTCGTCGAAGTGCAGCAGATCTATTCCGTGGATCTCCCTGCCACCCGCCGTGGCGCGGAAGAGCAGCACCTCCGACGGGGCGGACGTGCCGTCGGTGCTGGTCTGCGCGGCGCCGGTGTACCGGCCGACGTAACGGAAGTCCTTGAACGTGCGCAGCAGGACCCGGAAGAGGCCCAGCACCATCGGCTTGCCCTCGAAGGGGCCGAACTTGACGGGGCTGTAGAAGCGGATGTCCTCGGTGAACAGGTCGTCGAGGGCCGCGAGGTCCCGGTGGTCGATGGCGGCACGGAATCGGTCGGCGGCGTTCATGGCGCGCTCACCCTCCATAGTCATGGATGTGATTAGTCATTTTCATGACTATCATGGGTCGGCGTCCGGCGACAGAGGTGTGAGGGTGAGGGAGGCGATCCGATGGCGCTACGGCACGCCGTGCTGGCGGCGCTGCTCGACGGGGAGCTCAGCGGATACCAGCTGACCAAGGCGTTCGACCTCGGTGTGGCGAACTTCTGGCACGCCCAGCCGCAGCAGCTCTACGCCGAGCTGACCCGCCTGGAGAGGGACGGGCTCATCGCGGGCCGGGCGGTGGTCCAGGAGACCCGTCCCACCAAGCGGCTGTTCCAGGTGACCGCTGCGGGGCTCGCGGAGCTGGAGGAGTTCACGGCCGCATCCGCGAAGCCCTCCTTCGTCCGGGACGACCTGCTCGTCAAGGTCCAGGCCGCCGACCACGTCGACACCGAGACCCTGATCGCCCGGCTCACCGAGCGTGCCGCCTTCGCCCGGGCCAAGATCGACCTCTTCGGCAAGCTGCTCCGCAGTATGCGCGGTGAGAGCACGGAGGAGGAGTTCCTGCGCCACGGTCACCGCATCGGCCCCTACCTGACGTGCCTGCGCGGCCTGGCCTTCGAACAGGGCAACCGCGACTGGTGCGAGCGCATCATCACGGTCCTGCGGGAGAGGCGGTAGGTCCGGCCCGCCAAGGCCTTCCCGGCGTCCGATGAGTGCTGGTGCCATCCAACTCCGTACTCACGGGCGAGGTTCACCGGACCCCGGCGGAGAGGCATCATGAAGCCCGTGCCCCACGCGACATCGCTGCGCCGCGCGCCCGTTCAGCGCCGTAGCGCGGAACGACTGACCAGAATCCTCGACGCATGCGCCGACCTGCTCGACGAGGTCGGCTACGACGCCCTGAGCACCCGGGCCGTGGCCCTGCGCGCAGGCGTGCCCATCGGCTCCGTGTACCGCTTCTTCGGCAACAAGCGGGCGATGGTCGACGCCCTCGCCGAACGCAACCTGGAGCGCTACACCGAGCGCGTCACCCGCCGCCTCGCGGAGGTGGAGGGCGGCGGGGGCTGGCGCGCGGCCATGGACGCGGTGCTCGACGAGTACCTGGACATGAAACGCACGGCACCCGGCTTCTCCCTCGTCGACTTCGGCAACCAGATCCCGGTCGGCGCCCGCTACGCCGAGCCCAACCACCGGGTCGCCGACCGTCTTTCGGACCTGCTGTCGGCGTACATCGACCGCGAACCGGACGAGGACCTGCGGCGGATGTTCCTGGTCGCGGTGGAGACGGCCGACACTCTGGTCCATCTCGCCTTCCGGATGGACCCCGCGGGCGACGAGCGGATCATCGCCGAGGCGCGCACGCTCCTGCGGGCCTATCTGGAGCGGGCCCTCGACTGAGGAGCGGTACGACGGCCGGACAGGGCCACGCATGCCGATGAGTTCCGGGGACGTGCCGGAAGGGACGTGCACCGCGCCCCCTCCCCTCCGTCCATACCGGTCGGTATGCTCGGCCCGTCCGTGTGCCACCGCCGCCGCCCTCCGGGAGGACCCGTGCCCCGCACCGCTCTGCGTATCTGCCCCCTCTGCGAGGCCACCTGCGGGCTGACGCTCACCCTCGACGGCACCCGGGTCACCGGTGCCCGCGGCGACCGGGACGACGTGTTCAGCAAGGGCTTCATCTGCCCGAAAGGCGCCTCCTTCGGGGCCGCCGACGCCGATCCGGACCGGCTGCGTACGCCGCTCGTGCGCCGGGACGGCGTACTGCGCGAGGCCACCTGGGAGGAGGCGTTCGACGCCGTCGCCGCCGGGCTGCGGCCCGTCGTCGAGCAGTACGGGCCGCACGCCGTCGGCGTCGTCCTCGGCAACCCCAATGTGCACACCGTGGCCGGCGGCCTCTATCCGCCCCTGCTGCTCGCGGGTCTGCGCACCCACAGCTTCTTCTCGGCCTCCACCCTCGACCAGATGCCCAAGCACGTCTCCAGCGGACTGCTGTACGGCGACGCCGGCGCCATCCCCGTGCCCGACCTCGACCGCACCGAGCATCTGCTGCTCATCGGCGCCAACCCCCTGGAGTCCAACGGCAGTCTGTGCACCGCCCCCGACTTCCCCGGCCGGCTCAGGGCGCTCAAGGCCCGCGGCGGCACCCTCACCGTGATCGACCCGCGCCGCACCCGCACCGCCCGGCTCGCCGACCGCCATGTCGCCGTACGTCCGGGCACCGACGCCCTGCTGCTCGCGGCGATGACCCAGGTCCTCTTCGAGGAGGACCTCGTCGACCTCGGGCATCTCGCCCCGCATGTCCAGGGTGTCGAGGACGTGGCCGCCGCCGTCCGGGACTTCACACCCGAGGCCGTCGCAGCGGCGTGCGACGTCGAGGCCGACGTCGTCCGGGCCCTCGCCCGGGAACTGGCCGCCGCGCCCACCGCCGCCGTCTACGGCCGCATCGGCAGCTGCACCGTGCCGCACGGCACCCTCGCCAGCTGGCTGGTCGACGTGCTCAACATCCTCACGGGCAACCTGGACCGGCCGGGCGGCGCGCTCTTCCCGCTCTCGGCCACCGACAAGACCCCCCGCCCCGCCGGCCCCGGACGCGGCTTCGCGCTCGGCCGCTGGCACTCACGGGTGAGCGGGCACCCCGAGGCCAAGGGGGAACTGCCCATCTCCGCGCTGGCGGAGGAGATCGACACCGCCACCGACGAGGGCAGCCCGATCCGCGCCGTCATCGCCGTCGCGGCCAACCCCGTGCTCTCCGCACCGGACGGCGACCGCCTCGACAAGGCGCTCGGCACGCTCGACTTCATGGTCAGCGTCGATCCGTACCTCAACGAGACCTCGCGCCACGCGCATGTCGTGCTGCCGCCGCCCCCGCCCTCCCAGGCGCCGCACTTCGACTTCGCCTTCAACGCCCTCGCCGTACGCAACCAGGTCCGCTACACCCCCGCCGCCGTCCCCCCGGAGCCCGGCCGGATGCCGGAGACCGAGATCCTCGCCCGGCTGGTCCTCGCCGCCACGGGTATGCATGGTGCGGACCCCGCCGCCGTCGACACCATGGTCATCGACCAGACCCTCGGCAAGGCGGTCACCGAGGCCCACTCGCCCGTCCACGGCCGCGACCCGCGCGAACTGGCCGGGCAGCTCACCGGGGACAACGGCCCCGAGCGGCGACTGGACATGATGCTGCGCCTCGGCCCGTACGGCGACGGGTTCGGCGCCCGGCCCGACGGGCTCACCCTGGGGAAGCTGCTCGCCCGTCCGCACGGCATCGACCTCGGCCCGCTGACGTCCCGTCTACCGCAGCCGCTGAAGACCGTGAGCGGCAAGGTCGAACTGCTGCCGGGGCCGATCGCGGGCGACCTGCCGCGGCTGAGGCGGGCCCTGGGCGAGCGAGCCGCCGGGCTCGTGCTCGTCGGGCGGCGCCATCTGCGGTCCAACAACAGCTGGCTGCACAACGTGCCCGCGCTGACGGGCGGTTCCAACCGCTGCACCCTGCATGTCCACCCCGAGGACGCCGAGCGGCTCGGGCTCGTCGACGGTGCGCCGGTACGGGTCAGGGGCGCCGGGGGAGCGGTGACCGCGCCCGTCGAGATCACCGACACCGTCCGGCGCGGGGTCGTGAGCCTCCCGCACGGCTGGGGCCATGACCGGCCCGGCACCAGGATGAGCCACGCCGCCCTGGACCCGGGCGTCAACGTCAACCAGCTCCTCGACGGCAGCCTGCTCGACCCGCTGTCGGGCAACGCGGTGCTCAACGGCGTGCCCGTCGACCTCCTGCCGCTCGACAGGCCGGACCGATCGGCCACGTCGGCGAGGGACCTGGCGCCGCAAAACTAACATCGCTAGTTTAGGTGGTGTTCACGGCCCGCCCGGAAGGACGACGATGAAGGCACATGACGGCATGTACATCGACGGCGCCTGGCGCCCCGCCTTCGGCCGGGACACCATCGACGTCGTGAACCCGGCGGACGAGCAGGTCATCGGCCGGGTCCCGGCGGGCACCGCCGAGGACGTCGACGCCGCCGTACAGGCCGCGCGGGCCGCCCTCCCGGCGTGGGCCGCCACCCCGCCCGCCCGGCGGGCCGAGCGGCTCGGCGCCCTCCGGGACGTGCTCGCCGCCCGCCGGGAGGAGATCGCCGAGACCGTCACGGCGGAACTGGGGTCGCCCCCGGAGTTCTCCCGGAACGTCCAGGCGGGCCTGCCGATCGCGGTGGCGGGCACGTACGCCGAACTCGCCGCCGGCCATGCCTTCGAGGAGAAGGTCGGCAACTCCGTCGTGTACCACGAGCCGGTCGGTGTCGTGGGCGCCATCACCCCCTGGAACTACCCGCTCCACCAGATCGTCGCCAAGGTCGCCCCGGCGCTCGCCGCGGGCTGCACCGTCGTCCTCAAGCCCGCCGAGGACACCCCGCTGACCGCCCAGCTCTTCGCGGAGGCGGTGCACGAGGCGGGCGTACCGGCCGGGGTGTTCCAGCTCGTCACCGGGCTCGGCCCGGTCGCGGGCCAGGCGCTCGCCGGGCACGAGGGCGTCGACCTGGTCTCGTTCACCGGATCCACCGCGGTGGGCCGGCAGATCGGCGCGACCGCCGGCGCGGCCGTCAAGAAGGTCGCCCTGGAGCTGGGCGGCAAGTCGGCGAACGTCATCCTGCCGAGCGCGGACCTCGCCCGGGCGGTGAACGTCGGCGTCGCGAACGTGATGGCCAACTCCGGTCAGACGTGCAGCGCCTGGACCCGGATGCTGGTGCACCGGGACCGGTACGAGGAGGCGGTCTCACTGGCCGCCGCGGCCGCGGACAAGTACGGCGACCGCATCGGCCCCCTGGTCAGCGCCCGCCAGCAGGCTCGGGTGCGCGGTCACATCGACCAGGGCGTGGCCCAGGGCGCCCGGCTGGTGGCGGGCGGCCCGGACGCCCCGCGCGAACGCGGCTACTACGTCCGGCCCACCGTCTTCGCCGACGTCACCCCGGAGATGACGATCGCCCAGGAGGAGATCTTCGGCCCGGTGCTGTCGATCCTGCGTTACGAGGACGAGGCGGACGCGCTGCGGATCGCCAACGGCACGGTCTACGGACTCGCCGGCGCCGTCTGGGCGGGTGACGACGCGGAGGCGGCCGCGTTCGCACGCGGGCTGGAGACCGGTCAGGTCGACATCAACGGCGGCCGCTTCAACCCCCGGGCCCCCTTCGGCGGTTACAAGCAGTCGGGGGTGGGCCGTGAGCTGGGTGTGCACGGACTCGCCGAGTATCTCCAGACCAAGTCACTGCAGTTCAAGGAAGGCTGAGCGAGATGGTCCGTGCCGCTGTCCTGCCCGCCGTCGGCGCCCCGCTGGAGGTCACCGGCATCGAGCTGCCGGAACCGGGCCCCGGCCGGGTCCGCGTCCGGCTGGCCGCCGCCGGGGTGTGCCACTCCGACCTGTCCCTGGCCAACGGCACCATGCGGGTGCCGGTGCCCGCGGTCCTCGGCCATGAGGGCGCGGGGACGGTGGTGTCCGTGGGAGAGGGCGTCACCCATGTCGCGCCGGGCGACGGGGTCGTCCTCAACTGGGCGCCATCCTGCGGCGGTTGCCACGCCTGCGCGCGTGGCGAGGTGTGGCTGTGCGCGAACGCGCTGAACGGCTCGGGGGACGTCCATGCCCGGCGCGCGGACGACGGGAGCGATCTGTACCCCGGCCTCAACGTGGCCGCGTTCGCCGAGGAGACGGTGGTGGCGGCCTCCTGTGTGCTGCCGGCGCCGGACGGGGTGCCGCTCACCGACGCGGCCCTGCTCGGCTGCGCCGTCCTCACCGGCTACGGCGCCGTGCACCATGCGGCCCGGGTGCGGCCGGGGGAGACGGTGGCCGTGTTCGGCGTCGGCGGGGTGGGCCTCGCGGCCGTGCAGGCGGCCCGGATCGCGGGCGCCGAGCGGATCGTCGCGGTCGACGTGTCCCCCGCCAAGGAGGAGCTGGCCCGGATCGCGGGCGCCACCGACTATCTGCTCGCCTCCGACACGACCCCGCGTGAGATCCGCGGGCTCACGGACAAGCAGGGCGTCGACGTGGCGGTGGAGTGTGTGGGCCGCGCGGCCACCATCCGCGCGGCCTGGGACGCCACGCGCCGCGGCGGCCGTACGACGGTCGTGGGTATCGGTGGCAAGGACCAGCAGGTCACCTTCAACGCCCTGGAGATCTTCCACTGGGGCCGCACCCTGGCGGGCTGCGTCTACGGCGACTCGAACCCGGCCGAGGACCTGCCGGTCCTGGCGGGGCATGTGCTCGCGGGCCGCCTCGACCTGGGGGCGCTGGTGACGGAACGCATCGCTCTGGAGGGGATCCCGGGCGCGTTCGAGAACATGCTGGCGGGCAGGGGAGGCCGGGCGCTGGTGGTGTTCTAGGGCCCGTCGTCAAACGCGCGTCGCCGCGCGGAGGGCGGCCCTGCGTCGTCAGGTGCGTCCTAGGACTCGGCGGCCGGCAACCGGTCGGGCGTGGCGTGCGGATCGTCCGGCATGGGGTGCGGACTGCCGGGCACGGTGCGCGGACCCTCGGGCGCGGGGCTCGGGTTTGGGATCGGGGCCGGACGACGGGGGCGCGACCGGGACACCGCCACGCCCGCCAGACAGAGCACGCCGCCCCCGAGCGTCAGCACGCCCGGCACCTCGCCGAGGATCAGCCAGGACATCAGGACGACCAGCGCGGGCACCGCGTAGGTCGTCGCGCCCATGCGGCTGGCCGTCGTACGGGCCAGGGCGTACGCCCAGGTCGTGAAGGCCAGCGCGGTCGGGAAGACGCCCAGGTACACCACGTTGAGCGTCGCGGACAGGGGCGCGTCGGCCGCGTCGTGGACCAGTTGCCCGGCGAACGGCAGACACCCGATCGCGCCGACGAGACAGCCGAACGTCGTCACCTGAAGCGGACTGGCCGACCCCAGCGCCGGCTTCTGCGCGACGACCCCGGCGGCGTACGCCACCGCGGCGAGCAGACAGAGCACCACCCCGAGCACCGAGGAACCGCCGTCCCTCGACATCGACAGCCCCACGGTCACGGCACCGGCGAAGGACACCGCCATCCCCGCGAGCAGCCGCGGCGGCATCGGATCATCGAGCAGCCGTGCGCCGAGCAGGGCGATCAGCAGGGGGCCGACGTTGACCACCAGGGCCGCCGTGCCCGCGTCGACCTGCTGCTCGCCCCAGTTGAGGGCGACCATGTAGAAGCCGAACCACAGCACCCCGGACAGCGCGATCCCGCGCCACGCGGCCCGCGGCGGGGGGGCCCTCCCGGCGTATCAGACAGAGCACCCCGAGCGTCAGGGCGCCGGCCAGCAGCCGCCCGAGCGCCAGCGCACCCGGTGCGTACGCGGCACCCGCACTGCGGACGGAGACGAAGGCGGAGGCCCACAGCAGCACGGTGACCGTGGCCGCGCCCGCGGCCAGCCGGGAGGGGGAGATGCTCATCATGCTCCAGAGGCTAGGAGGGGCGGAGAGGGGAACGCTCGCGGTTTTCGGACAGGACGTCCGCGCTCACCGCGACGCCGGGGACATGGACGCTCACCGCGACGCCGGGGACATGGACGCTCACCGCGGTGCCGGGGACGCGGATGTGGATGGCTCACCGCAGCGCCGCCGCCTCGATGCCCAGCAGTGCGGACAGCGCCTGTTCGCCCTTCGCCGTGACCCTGACGGCTCGCTCGGAGCCGATGCGCACGCACCAGCCCGCGTCCAGGGCGTGCCGGCACAGGGCCGCGCCCGCCACCCCCGCGAGATGGGGGCGGCGCTCGGTCCGGTCGAGACAGGCGCGGACCAGCGGACGGCGGCCCGTGCGGTCGAGGCCGATGCCGGCGGTGTCGAACCACCTCAGCCCCGCGCCCGTGAGCGCGAACCCCGTGTCCTGGCACAGCAGCCCGCGCGCGGTGAACGCGTCGGCGACCGCGATGGCGAGCCGGCCGGCCGGATGGTCGTAGCAGGTGCGGCCACGGGCCATCGCGGCTGCGGCGCCCGACGCGCGCAGGGTGCGCGGGCGCGCGGCCCGGACAGTCGGCTCGACGTGCGCGGCCAGCTCCTCGACCAACTGGGCGACCCGCGGTCCGGCCAGCCGCACATACCGGTGCCGCCCCTGCCGCTCCTCGGTCAGCAGCCCGCCCGCGACGAGCCTGCCGAGGTGTTCGCTCAGCGTGGACGCCGCGACGCCCGCGTGCCGTGCCAGCTCCGAGGCGGTCCAGGCCCGCCCGTCGAGCAGGGCCAGCAGGCAGGCGGCCCGTGTCTCGTCGGCGATGAGCCCGGCGAGCGCCGCGAGCCCGGCCGCTCCCGCATCCTTTCGGCCCGTCATGTGCCCAGCATGCGGTACGAACACTTCGGCGCCCGCCGAAGTGTGCCGGGCGCCCCTTCCCTCCGAGGGCCGGGCTCTCCTACGCGGTCCGTCGGATCTGCCGGTATTGCTGCTCCAGCCCGTCCAGCAGGGCCGTGAGCCCGGTCTCGAAGGCCCTCTCGTCGATCTTCTCCTGTTGCTCGGCGAGACGGTGGGCCTGGCCGAGGTGCGGGTAGTCGGCCGGGTCGTAGGCCGTCGCGTCGTCCACGAAGCCGCCCGCGAACGAGCCGAGCGCCGAGCCCATCACGAAGTAGCGCATCAGCGCACCGATGGACGTGGCCTGCGCGGGCGGCCAGCCCGCGTCCACCATCGCGCCGTAGACGGCGTCCGCGAGGCGCAGTGCGGCCGGGCGGCGGCCGGGGCCGCGCGCCAGGACCGGCACGATGTTCGGGTGGGCGCGCAGGGCCGCCCGGTAGGAGACCGCCCAGTCGTGCAGTGCCCTCCGCCAGGGCCGCCCGTCCTCGAACATCGACAGGTCGACCTGTGCGCTCACCGAGTCCGCCACCGCCTCCAGGATCTGGTCCTTGGTGCGGAAGTGGTTGTAGAGGGAGGGGCCGCTCACCCCGAGTTCCGCGGCGAGACGGCGCGTGGAGACGGCAGCGAGACCCTCCGCGTCCACCAGCGCCCGCGCCGTGTCGACGATGCGGTCGGTGCTCAGGAGGGGCTTGCGCGGTCGGGCCATGGCGCACATAGTAGGGCTGTGCCCGAAAACTAGCAGTGCTAATTTAAAGGTGCGGATCGCAAAGACCATCCGGGATCTCCTCCCGCCCTTCCCGGACCTTCCCTTGGGGTGACGCGTCGTGAATCTGGAGCTGAGCGAGGAGCAGACCGCCGTGCGGCGGCTGGCCGAGGACTTCGTGGCCCGTGAGGTCGCCCCGCATGTCATCGCCTGGGACCGGGCCGAGGAGGTCGACCGGGGCATCGTCAAGAAGCTGGGCGAGGTCGGCTTCCTCGGGCTCACCGTCGACGAGGAGTACGGCGGCTCGGGCGGCGACCACCTCGCGTACTGCCTGGTGACCGAGGAACTGGGCCGGGGCGACTCCTCCGTGCGCGGGATCGTCTCGGTTTCCCTCGGGCTGGTCGCCAAGACCATCGCCGCCTGGGGAAGCGAGGAGCAGAAGCGGCGCTGGCTGCCGGGACTCACCTCCGGCGCGTACGTCGGCTGCTTCGGCCTCACCGAGCCGGGCACCGGCTCCGACGCGGGCAACCTCACCACGAGGGCGGTCCGCGACGGCGGGGACTACGTCGTCAACGGCACCAAGATGTTCATCACCAACGGCACCTGGGCCGATGTGGTGCTGCTCTTCGCCCGCTCCACGGACGCCCCGGGACACCGCGGTGTCTCCGCCTTCCTGGTGCCGACCGACACCCCCGGCCTCACCCGCCGCACGGTCCACGGCAAGCTCGGCCTGCGCGGCCAGGCCACCGCCGAGCTGGTCTTCGAGGACGTTCGGGTGCCGGCCTCCGCGCTGCTGGGACCCGAGGGCAAGGGCTTCACCATCGCCATGTCCGCGCTCGCCAAGGGGCGTATGTCGGTCGCCGCGGGCTGTGTCGGCATCGCCAGGGCCGCCCTGGACGCGGCCGTCCGGTACGCGGGCGAGCGTGAGCAGTTCGGCCGCTCCATAGCCCACCACCAGCTGGTCCAGGAACTCCTCAGCGACATCGCCGTCGACGTGGACGCGGCACGGCTGCTGACCTGGCGGGTCGCCGATCTGATCGACCGCGGGCTGCCCTTCGCGGTCGAGTCGTCCAAGGCCAAGCTCTTCGCCTCCGAGGCGGCCGTGCGGGCCGCGAACAACGCCCTCCAGGTCTTCGGCGGCTACGGCTACATCGACGAGTACCCGGCGGGCAAACTCCTGCGCGACGCCCGGGTGATGACCCTCTACGAAGGCACGAGCCAGATCCAGAAGCTGGTCATCGGGCGCGCGCTGACGGGGGTCTCGGCGTTCTGACGCAGGCCGGGGACGGCGTTCTGAGTACCTCTTTGAGTACGTGTGCGCAGATGGCCGGAGCCGTGTCGCCCGAGCCTGGCGCCCATGAGTGAGAACCCGGTCGGACAGCAGAGCACGGCCGCCTTCCACGTCCAGGCCGTCGCGTCCTTCGCCGTGGCCCTGGTGGGCCACGGCCGTGGGGATCGTCCGGTTGCAGGCCGACGCCCGGGTCCGCGCCTTTCTCGGGATCGCCGTCCTCTACCTCGTGACCTCCGCCTTCACCCTGGCCAAGGTGATCAGGGACCGGCAGGACGCCGGATAAGCCCCGTCGCGGCTCGTTCCCCCGCCGCTGAGCGGGCAGGCTAAGCGCTCGCTCACCTTCGGCGGTATGGTGAGGGTCCGGTCGGCGAGAGGGGCGAGAGAGCGATGGCTACGGCGGAGGAGACAGGCGGCGCCGAGGCGCAGCCGTGGGCCGAGGTCACCCCGGACGCGGCCCGGCGGCTGCTCATGGCCGCCGTGGAGGCCTTCGCCGAGCGCGGCTACCACGCGACCACGACCCGCGACATCGCGGGCCGCGCCGGCATGAGCCCGGCCGCGCTCTACATCCACTACAAGACCAAGGAAGAGCTCCTCCACCGCATCAGCCGGATCGGGCACGAGAAGGCCCTGGAGATCCTGCGGACGGCGGCCCGGCGCGAGGGCACCGCGACCGAGCGGCTCGCCGACGCCGTCAGCTCCTTCGTCCGCTGGCACGCCGGGGGGCGCACCGTCGCCCGGGTCGTGCAGTACGAGCTGGACTCGCTCGGCCCGGACGCCCGCGCCGAGATCATCGCCCTGCGCCGCAAGGTCGACGCGGAGGTGCGCGGGATCATCGAGGACGGGGTGGCCACCGGCGAGTTCGAGGTGCCGGACGTGCGCGGCACGACGCTGGCCGTACTGTCCCTGTGCATCGACGTGGCCCGCTGGTTCAGCCTCGACGGCCCCCGCACCCCCGACGAGGTCGGCGCGCTCTACGCCGACCTCGTCCTGCGGATGGTCGGGGCGGGGAAGTGACCGCCCCGACCGCTCAGAGGTAGTACCGCGAGACCGACTCGGCCACGCACACCGGCTTGTCGCCGCCCTCGCGCTCCACGGTGAAGGCGACGGCCACCTGCACGCCGCCCGGCACGTCCTCCACGCCGGTGATCGTCGCGGTGGCGCGCAGCCGGGAACCGACCGGTACGGGCGCGGGGAAACGGACCTTGTTCGTCCCGTAGTTGACGCCCATCCGCACGCCCTCGACCGCGATCAGCTGCGGCCCGAACAGGGGGAGCAGCGACAGCGTGAGATAGCCGTGGGCGATGGTCGTGCCGAAGGGGCCCGAGGCCGCCTTCTCGGGGTCGACATGGATCCACTGGTGGTCGCCCGTGGCCTCCGCAAACAGATCGATCCGCTTCTGGTCGATCTCCAGCCAGTCGGTGTGTCCCAGCTGCTCGCCCACCGCCGCCTTCAGTGCGTCGGCGGACGTGAAGGTCCTCGGCTCTGCCATGTTCCCGGCCTCTCGCGTGATGACGTCAGCATGTCTAAGCAACTGCTTAGTCTGACCATGTGCGGGGCCCCTGTCAACGGACCCGGCCCGGGAGCGACGAGTAGGCTCTGACGGGTGCCCCAGATACCGGAGAAGATCCATGAGCTGACCGTCGGTCAACTGTCCGCCCGCAGCGGCGCCGCCGTCTCCGCCCTGCACTTCTACGAGTCCAAGGGCCTGATCAGCAGCCGCCGCACCCCAGGGAACCAGCGCCGCTATCACCGCGACACCCTGCGCCGCGTCGCCTTCGTACGCGCCGCACAGCGTGTCGGCATCCCGCTCGCCACCATCGGCGAGGCGCTCTCCGCCCTGCCCGAGCAGCGCACCCCGACCCGGCAGGACTGGGCCCGGCTGTCCGAGGCGTGGCGCTCCGAGCTCGACGAGCGCATCAGCCAGCTCGGCCGGCTGCGCGACCACCTCACGGACTGCATCGGCTGTGGCTGTCTGTCGCTGGAGACCTGTGTGCTGTCCAATCCGGACGACGTCCTCGGCGAACGGCGGTCGGGCTCGCGGCTGATGGTGGAACCCGGGTCCGGAGCACGCGCGCGGACCCGGGCACCGGAGCAGCGGGAGCCGGCCGGGGACTGCTGCTGAGCGGCCCCCGGCCCGCCCCTCACTCGTACTCCGTGCCGCCCTTGCGTGTCAGATAGGCCGGGCTGACCGCCTTCGCGATCGCCCGTCCCCCGGTCGCCGGGCTGTACCGCTCGGCGACCGGCCGGATCACCACGCCCTCCCGCGGATGCAGCTCCCGCCCTGAGACGGACTCCCGTCCCGTGGCGTACTCCAGCACCCGAGCGATGTCGTTCGGTCCCTCGAACAGCCGTGGTACCAGAGGGAGTTCGCCGTCGAGCGGCTCCGCGGCGTCCAGCCAGCGCCGGGTCCCGTCGATCTCCGCGGACACGTCGAACACGGCGTACCCGAGGGTGTCGCGGCGGGCGTCGGCGCCGTACGTCAGATCCTGCACGCCCGCGCCGTACACCTCGCCGAAGATCCCCACCCGGCGCGCGCCGAGCCGTTCGGCGAGCCGGGCGGCGGCCTCGGGGACACCGTGGCCGCGCACCGCCCGCCAGTACAGGTTGCGCGGGTCCTCCCGCAGCGCCAGGGACTTGGCGCCGAAGCCCTTCGAGGAGACGTACACCCGGTCCTCGTCCACGGCGTACGTCAGCAGGCACGCCGAACCGTGCAGCTTCTCCGTCAGGACGACGGGCTCCCCGGGCTCGAAGACGTCCGGATATCGCTGGATGTTCTCGATGTCGACCCAGGGCAGCAGGTCGGGCGCGGACTCCACCTCACCGCTCATGGTGGGCGGGATCGGCGGCACCCACTTGGTGATGCCCAGCACCTCCGCGAAGTCCGTGCCCTCCGCCGCGGCCCGCGCGAGGTCGACTTCTACGGCCGCTGCGTGTCGCGACAGGGGGTGCGGCATCCCCGGCGCACCCCCGCGCCCTCGGGCGCTGTTGTCACGCCGTCACCAGCAGCCGGGTGCGCCGGGCCCCCGCCAGCGCCGCCGGCGTCAGCACGGGTGACGGGACCACGATGCCGCAGTCCGTGCAGACCGGACCCGAGGACGGCTCGTGGGCCAGGTCGTAGCGCCATATCAGGCGCTCTCCGGCGCACACCGGGCAGGACGCGCCCGGCTCGCGCTCCAGTGCGGCGATGAGCCGGCGCAGCACCTCGGCCAGCGGTTCACGGGGGTGGATCCGCGGGTCGTCGCACCAGGCCACGCCGAAACCGCCCCAGGTCAGCCGGTGCCAGTCGTCGACACTGCCCGGACGGCGCAGTCCGTCGTGCTTCTCCTTCCTGCGGCGCTCGGTGAACTCGGCCTCGTAGGCGAGCCAGACGGAACGGGCCTCCTCCAGCTCCTCCAGTGCGGCCACGAGCCGCGCCGGGTCGGGGGAGCGGTCCTCGGGACCGAACCCGGCCCGGGAGCACAGGTGGTCCCAGGTCGCCCGATGCCCGTAAGGGGCGAACTTCTCCAGGCACTTGCGCAGCGAGTAGCGCCGTAGCGCCAGATCACACCTCGGATCTCGTGCCTGTCTCGCCAGACTCCGGAAACCGGCCATCGCCCTGCACCTCCGTCACACCTGCAGCTGTACTTCGGTCACCTCGGCGTCGTCGTACGGACGTCGCCGAATAGACGTATCGACAAGCGATTCGGCTCCATCCTTTTTCGATGACCTCCCCAAGCCGACTCCCGAACGGTTGAAAGTTGACGCGTGTTCATCTTCAATCGCGGGGATACCGGCGGTAACGTCCGGCCGCCCCCAATCCCGAGCTCTCGGCTCCGCCGGAGCGAAGGGACCCCCACCGTTGGGAGGAGCTGCTATGCCACAGCGCGCCCCACGCAACGTCCTCGACAGACTGAGAACTCCCCGCAGATTCCCGAAGTTCCTCAGAGCCGCCGCGATATGCATCGTCGTAGGCGGTCTTTTGTCGCCAATCTCCGCGACCGCGGCCTCCGGCACCGCGACCGCCGCGGACGCCACGGCCGCCAACGACTACTGCGGCGGCCAGTGTTCGGACATCCTTCCGCCGGGCGAGAACGGCAACGCCACCCTCGCCCAGATCCTGCTCAACCAGGCCTTCGGCACTCAGCCCAGCCACGCCGAGGACCAGCTCGGCCCGTACGCCAACCTGGCCAAGGGCTACTCCGGGCTCACCGACGCCAAGATCAACACCTTCTTCAACGACGCGTCGTTCGGCGTGCCGTCCGATCAAGTCGCCTCCACCGAGAAGCCCGCGGGCCGCGGCGACGTGACGATCGTCCGCGACAAGAAGACGGGCGTCCCGCACATCACCGGTACCACTCGATACGGCACCGAGTTCGGAGCCGGGTATGCGGCGGCCGAGGACCGGCTGTGGCTCATGGACGTCTTCCGGCACGTCGGACGCGGCCAGCTGACCTCCTTCGCGGGCGGTGCGGCCTCCAACCAGGGCCTTGAACAGCAGTTCTGGCGCAACGCGCCCTACAGCGAGGCCGACCTCCAGGGCCAGATCGACCGCGCGGTGGCAGCCGCCGGTGACCGCGGCAAGCAGGCTCTCGACGACGTCAACGCCTACCTCGCCGGGATCAACTCCTACATCGACGCCTCCGACAGCGGCCGCTACTTCCCCGGCGAGTACGTCCTGACCGGCCACAAGGACTCCATCACCAACGCCGGCACCATAGAGCACTTCAAGGTGACCGACCTGGTCGCGCTGGCCTCCGTCATCGGCGCGCTGTTCGGCTCCGGCGGCGGCGGCGAGGTCGACAACGCCGTCTCCCTGCTCGCCGCCCAGTCCAAGTACGGGGTGGCGGAGGGCACCAAGGTCTGGGAGTCCTTCCGCGAGCGCAACGACCCCGAGGCAGTCCTCACCGTCCACGACGGTGAGAGCTTCCCCTACGCCACCAAGCCCGACAACCCGCAGGGCGAGGCGCTGCCCGACGCCGGTTCGGTGACCCAGGAGCCCCTCGTCTACGACCGCACCGGCAGCGCGGCCACCTCGAGCGCCACCCGCGTCTCGAAGACCGCGGCGGCCACGGCTCTGACCTCCGCCCGGCGCGGCATGTCCAACGCCCTGGTGGTCAGCGGCAAGTACACCGCGAGCGGCCACCCCGTCGCCGTCTTCGGGCCGCAGACCGGCTACTTCGCGCCCCAGCTGCTGATGCTCCAGGAGATCCAGGGGCCGGGCATCAGCGCCCGCGGCGCCTCCTTCGCGGGCCTGAGCATGTACGTCGAACTGGGCCGCGGCCAGGACTACTCGTGGAGCGCCACGACCTCCGGCCAGGACATCATCGACACCTACGCCGTCGAACTGTGCCAGGACGACCACCACTACCTGTACCACGGCACCTGCACCGCCATGGACGAGATCGAGCAGAAGAACGCCTGGAACCCGACCGTCGCCGACGGAACCGCGGCCGGCTCCTACACCATGCGGGTCTGGCGGACGAAGTACGGTCCCGTCCAGTACCGCGCGACCGTCGGCGGCAAGAAGGTCGCCTACACCACCCTGCGCTCGTCCTATCTGCACGAGGCCGACTCGATCGTCGGCTTCCAGATGCTGAACGACCCGGACTTCGTCAAGGGCCCGCAGGACTTCCAGAAGGCCGTGCAGCACATCAACTACACGTTCAACTGGTTCTACGCCGACTCCCAGCACACCGCGTACTACAACAGCGGTGACAACCCGGTGCGCGCGAGCGGCGTCGACGCCGAGTTCCCGACCTGGGCGCAGGCGGCCTACGAGTGGCGGGGCTGGGACCCGGCGACGAACACGGCGGACTACACACCGCCCTCCCAGCACCCCAACTCCGTCGACCAGGACTACTACGTCTCCTGGAACAACAAGCAGGCCGCTGACTACACGGCCGCTCCCTGGGGCGAGGGATCGGTCCACCGCGGCAATCTGCTCGAGGACCGGGTGAAGAAGCTGGTGGCGGCCGGCGGGGTGACCCGCTCCTCGCTGACCAAGGCGATGGCGGACGCGGCGCTCGCCGATCTGCGGGCCGAGGACGTGCTGCCGAAGCTGCTGAAGGTCGTCGACAGCTCGACGGTGACCGACTCCACGGCCGCAGCCGCGGTGCACACCCTGCAGACCTGGGTGTCGGCCGGCGCCAAGCGCACGGAGACCTCTGCGGGTTCGAAGACCTACGCCAACGCCGACGCGATCCGCATCCTGGACGCCTGGTGGCCGCTGCTGGTGAAGGCCGAGTTCGAGCCGGGTCTGGGCAGCGACCTGTACGCCGCGTTCGGTGCCGACCTGCCGATCGACGAGTCCCCGTCGGCCGCGCACGGCCCGACCGGCGCGCACGCCGGAAGCTCCTTCCAGTACGGCTGGTGGAGCTATGTCGACAAGGACATCCGGACGGTGCTGGGGGAGCAGGTCCAGGGCCCGCTGGCGCGGACGTACTGCGGCGGCGGCAGCCTGAGCGCCTGCCGGGACATCCTGATCGGCAGCCTCAAGCAGGCCGCCGGCATGACAGCGTCCCAGGTGTACCCCGGCGACGACCAGTGCTCGGCGGGTGACCAGTGGTGTGCCGACTCGATCGTCCAGCGCACCCTGGGCGGCATCAAGCACGGCAAGATCAGCTGGCAGAACCGGCCGACGTACCAGCAGGTGGTGGAGTACACCTCGCACCGGTAGGCCGTGAGCGGCGGCGGGTCAGACCACCCGGCCCGCCGCCAGCACCACCTGAGCCAGTTCCCGGTGCACGATGTCGCTGTGCGCGCCGGAGGGCGGTCCGCCGTGGCAGACCACGGCGGACGCGTCCACGTTCACGCAGCCCGTCGACGGCAGCCCCCGCAGCGCGTCGGCGAGCGCCAGGGCCCGGGTGCCGTCCACCGCCTGCATCCCGTCGTGGCCCATCGCGCCCCATCTCGGCCCCAGAAGGCGTCCGATGTCGAAGTCCGCCGTGACTCCGTCGGCCAGCGAGCGATCCTCCCCGGCCATCCGTGACGCCAGCGGATAGAGCGTGCCGAGCGCGGTGTCGAAGCGGGACCAGCAGCACACCAGGGGCCCGTCCACCCGGTCGCGGCAGTCGTGCAGCGCGCCGCCGGACGCCGGATCGTCCGGCAGCCGGGCCGCGAACGCGTAGTGGGAGAAGGCCCCTTGGAGCAGCGTCAGGGACTTCACCGTGCGCACGCCGTCCGGCAGCCCGCGCAGCGCGAACGACACCAGCCGTCCGCCGAAGCTGTGCCCGACGAGATGCACCCGCACCCCCGGGGCCGACCGCGCCAGCCGTCCGATCACCGGCCCGAGCCCCCGCTCCCCGACCGTGCCCGCGCGCCGCTTCATCGCGTAGTACGTGGCCTGCCGCAGCACCTCGAGCGCCCCGTCCCACAGCCCCTTCGGCGTGAACGAGAACGCCTCCGCGCCCGGTGCCGCCGCCTCCACCCGCTCCAGCGCCCGCGCGAAGTCCTGGCACGCCTGCCGGACGTCGCCCCACAGCATCTCGGGGCCGCTCCCGGGCGCCCCCTCGGGTGCCGTGTCAGCGGGGCACGCGGCCTGCGGACCCTGCGGTTCCACCGCCACCAGCAGCCGCAGCAGCCGGCCGAACTCCGCCATCGAGGCGTCGTCGTCCGGGCGCAGGTCCAGCAGCCGGGAGAGCCCGTCGACCACCGGCGCCCGGTCGGGGAAGACCTTCAGCAGTGCCTGCCGGGTGTGCTCGTCCAGCCCGGGCCGCGCGGCCGGGGGAGTCTCGGCCACGGCCGACGCCGGGAAGTCGGGGACCGGTTCGTCCGCGAACATCATCGACGGCCAGATCACCCCCGCGTAGCCCAGGCGGGCCTTCGGCGCCAGCGCGGGCACCGGCGCGAAGAAGCGCTCGTAGAGCCGGGTCGCCCCGGAGCGCTCGTTGTTCCAGCCGTGCGCGAAGACCAGCAGGTCCCGCACTCCGTGCCGGGACACCTCGGCGAGCAGCCGGTCCCGCTCGGGGGCGTCCACGTCCCCGTCCGCGTCGAAGGTCAGCTCCCAGTAAGGATCCACACCGATCGCCGGTACCGCCATGACGGACCCCCTTCGCCCCGGGCCGATCGCAGTCTGTCCGCATCGTCCTGCCGACCGGGGGAAGTTGGCCATACGTCATGACTCATCCGTACACGAGATACTCCTCGCGGACCCGCCGGAAGCCGCTCAGCTCGTCCTGCCACGCGGCCACGACCTCGTCGGCCGCCGCCCCCGCGTCGATCATCGTGCGCACCCGCGCGGAGCCGGTGAGCTTGTCGATCCAGTTGTCGGGGCGCCAGGCGAAGCCGCTCCACACCTTCCTGGCGGTCACGAGCAGCGCGATCCCGGTGCGCACGGGGTCGTAGGCGGCCCGGTCGTGCACATGGATCTGCACACCCCCCACGGTCCTGCCCCGGAACTTGTCGAACGTGGGCACGAAGTACGCCTCCCTGAAGTGCACCCCGGGCAGCCCCAGTCGCTCCGCCGCGGCGGCCCACCGCCCGTCGATGCCCTCGGCGCCGAGCAGTTCGAAGGGGTGGGTGGTGCCGCGTCCCTCCGAGAGGTTCGTGCCCTCGAACAGACAGGTTCCCGAGTAGACCAGCGCGGTGTCGGGCGTCGGCATGTTCGGGCTCGGCGGCACCCAGGGCAGGCCGGAGGCGTCGTAGAGGTCCGGCCGACGCCAGCCCTTCATCAGGACGGTCTCCAGGGCGACCGGCGTGCTCAGGAACTCGCCGTTGAACAGCCGCGCCAGCTCCGCCACCGTCATCCCGTGCGCCTGGGAGACCGGCTGCCGTCCCACGAAGCTCGCGAACTCCTTGTGCAGGACGGGCCCCTGGGCGGACCGGCCGGTCACGGGATTGGGCCGGTCCAGCACCATGAACCGCTTGCCCGCCAGCCGCGCCGCCTCCATGCAGTCGTACATCGTCCAGATGTAGGTGTAGAAGCGGGCGCCCACGTCCTGGATGTCGAAGACGACCGTGTCCACGCCGGACGCCGTGAAGACGTCCGCGAGCGGCTGTCCGCTCTTTCCGTAGGTGTCGTACACGGGCAGTCCGGTCGCCGGATCGTCGTGGCGGCCCTCCGAGCCGCCCGCCTGGGCGGTGCCGCGGAAGCCGTGCTCGGGGCCGAAGACCGCGACCAGGTCCACCCGGTGGTCCGCGTGCATCACGTCGACGATGTGGCGCAGCTCCCGGGTCACACCGGTCGGATTGGTGACCACCCCGACCCGCCGGCCGTGCAGGAGCGCATAGCCGTCCGCGGCCAGCCGCTCGAATCCGGTGCGCACGCGTGGGCCGCGCCCGCCGGCGGACGCGGTGGGCTCCGCGGGCGTCGCGGGCGCGGTGGACGCGGTGGCTGCGGAGACCGACACGGCCGTCGCCGTGGTCGCGGTGAGCAGCTCCCGTCTGGACAGACTCATGCGGTGACCTCCGTGATCGACGGAACTGTCATGCGCACGCGCCATCGGAGCAGCCTCTTCCCTCGTTACATACCGACTGGTTAGTCTGGTGATCGCAGCAGAGCCGACTGCGGCAGAGCCCAGTCGCGTCGCGTCGAAGGAGACCGATGGTGGAAGCCGTGCAGGATGCCGGAGTGGTCGTCACCGGGGCGGGCGGCGGGATCGGGGCCGCCCTGGCCCGCCGCTTCGCCGCCGAGGGAGCCCGGGTCGTCGTCAACGACCTGGACGCCGGACGGGCGAAGGCCGTGGCCGACGAGATCGGCGGTGTCGCGGTTCCGGGCGACGCCTCCGCGATCGTGGCCGAGGCACAGGACGCCCTCGGCGGCACGGTCGACATCTACTGCGCCAACGCGGGCCTCGGCTCCGGCGGCACCGAGGCCGCCGACGAGGAGGTCTGGGCGCAGGCCTGGGACGTCAACGTCATGGCGCACGTCCGCGCCGCCCGGGCCCTGCTGCCCGCCTGGCTGGAGCGCGGCGAGGGCCGCTTCGTCTCCACCGTCTCGGCCGCCGGACTGCTCACCATGATCGGCGCTGCGCCGTACAGCGTCACCAAGCACGGGGCCTATGCCTTCGCCGAGTGGCTCTCGCTGACCTATCGCCACCGCGGCGTCAAGGTCCACGCGATCTGTCCCCAGGGCGTACGCACCGACATGCTGACCGCCTCGGGAAGCGCCGGTGAACTGGTGCTCGTCCCGACCGCGATCGAACCGGCGGACGTCGCCGACGCGCTCATGAAGGGCATCGCGGAGGACCGGTTCCTGATTCTGCCGCACCCCGAGGTCGCCGCGTACTACCAGGCGCGCGCCACCGAGCCGGACCACTGGCTGACGAACATGAACCACCTCCAGCAGAAGTGGGAGTCCGCCCAGTGAGCACGTCCCGTTACGCCCTCAAGCCCTGGCTCGCCCTGCTCGACGACGCCCAGCGCGCCCCCATCAGCCCCGCCGACTCCCTGGTGCACGCCCTGCGCACGATCCCCGGGGACCGCACCGCCCTCGCCTACTTCGACGGCCGGATCACCTACGCGGAGCTGGACGAGCTCACCGACTCGGTCGCCGGGCACCTCGCCGCCCGCGGCCTCGGGCCCGGCGACCGGGTCGCGATCATGCTGCAGAACTCCCCGCACTTCGTGATCGCGCTGCTGGGGGCCTGGAAGGCGGGCGCGACCGTCGTGCCCGTCAACCCGATGTACAAGTCGGGCGAGGTCACCCACGTCCTGAAGGACGCCGAGGTGAGCGCCCTGGTGTGCACCGACCGCGCCTGGGAGGCCTATCTGCGCGACACCGCCGAGGGCTCGTCGGTCCGCATCGTGCTCACCGCCTGCGAGCTGGACCTGCAGACCCGGGGCGACGCGCGCGTGCTGACCTTCGAGCGGGCGGAACCGGCCGCCGACGCGGACGACCTCGTGGCCGTCGCCCGGCAGGGCCACCCGGCGCCCGAGGGCCGCGACCCGGCGCCCGCCGGCATCGCGCTGATCAGCTACACCTCCGGCACCAGCGGCACCCCCAAGGGCGCCACCAACACGCACGGCAACATCATGTACAACGCCGAGCGGCAGCGCACCGGACTGGGACTGCCCGAGGCGCCGGTCTACTTCGCGCTGGCACCCCTGTTCCACATCACCGGCATGGTGGCGGAACTGGCGGCCTGCCTCGTCAGCGGAGGCGTGCTCGTCCTCGCCTACCGCTTCGACCCGGGCGTCGTCCTCGACGCGTTCGCCGAGCACCGGCCGCACTACACCGTGGGCCCCTCGACGGCCTTCATGGCGCTGGCCGCCCACCCGTCCGTCACCCCGGACCACTTCTCCTCCTTCCACGGCATCTCCTCCGGCGGAGCCCCGCTGCCGCCCGCCCTGGTGGAGAAGTTCCGGGCCGGTTTCGGGCCGTACATCCGCAACGGCTACGGCCTCACCGAGTGCACCGCCCCCTGTGCCTCCGTGCCGCCCGGCCGGGAGGCCCCCGTGGACCCCGTCTCCGGGACGCTGGCCGTCGGCGTGCCGGGTCCCGACACGGTCGTCCGTATCGTCGACGACCAGGGGGCGGAGGTGCCGTTCGGCGAACAGGGCGAGATCGTCGTGCGGGGCCCGCAGGTCGTGCCCGGCTACTGGGGACGGCCCGACGCCACCGCCGAGACCTTCCCGGACGGGGAACTGCGCACCGGCGACATCGGGTTCATGGACGAACAGGGCTGGCTGTACGTCGTCGACCGCAAGAAGGACATGATCAACGCGTCCGGCTTCAAGGTGTGGCCGCGCGAGGTCGAGGACGTCCTCTACACCCATCCGGCAGTGCGCGAGGCGGCCGTCGTCGGCGTGCCGGACGGCTACCGGGGGGAGACGGTCAAGGCGTTCATCAGCCTCCGGCCGGGCGCCGAGAGCGACCCGGACGCGCTCGCCGCGTACTGCAAGGAGAGACTGGCCGCGTACAAATACCCGCGCCAGGTGGAGATCCTGCCCGACCTGCCGAAGACGGCGAGTGGGAAGATCCTCCGGCGGGAACTGCGTTCCCGATCGCAGACGATCCGGTAGACATCGGGTGGACATCGAGGAAAGGCAGGTGGCGGCAGTGCCCAGAACGACGGACGGGGACGGTACGCCCGTCCCGCAGCGGCTGCTGGCCGCCGCCACCCGGCTCTTCGCCGACCAGGGTTACGACCGCACCTCCGTGCAGGAGATCGTCGAGGCGGCCGGCGTCACCAAGGGGGCGCTGTACCACTACTTCGGCTCCAAGGACGATCTGCTGCACGAGGTGTACGCGCGCGTGCTGCGCGTCCAGCAGGAGCGCCTCGACGCCTTCGCGGACGCCGACGAGCCGATCGAGAAGCGGCTGCGGGGCGCCGCCGCGGACGTCGTCGTCACCACGATCGAGAACCTCGACGACGCGATGATCTTCTTCCGGTCGATGCACCATCTCAGCCCGGAGAAGTACAAGCAGGTCCGCGCCGAGCGGCGCCGCTACCACGAGCGGTTCCGCGCGCTGATCGAAGAGGGCCAGAAGGAAGGCGTGTTCTCCACCGCCACGCCCGCCGACCTCGTGGTCGACTACCACTTCGGCTCGGTGCACCATCTGTCGACCTGGTACCGCCCCGACGGACCGCTCACCCCCCAGCAGGTCGCCGACCATCTGGCGGATCTGCTGCTGCGGGCCCTGCGGCCCTGAGCCTGCGCGCACGCGTGAGGGGCGGCCGTCTCCACGGCCGCCCCTCACGCGTGTCTCACACGTACTTCCTCAGCTCCCGGCGCGCCAGCGACCGCTGGTGCACCTCGTCCGGGCCGTCCGCGAGCCGCAGCGTCCGGGCCGCCGCCCACAGCTCGGCCAGCGGGAAGTCCTGGCTCACCCCGCCCGCGCCGTGCAGCTGGACCGCCTGGTCGATGATGTCGACGACCGTGCGCGGGGTGGCGATCTTGATGGCCTGGATCTCGGTGTGGGCGCCGCGGTTGCCGACCGTGTCCATCATCCACGCGGTCTTCAGAACCAGCAGCCGCAGCTGCTCCACGGCCACGCGCGCGTCGGCGATCCAGTTGTGCACGACGCCCTGCTGGGCCAGCGCCTTGCCGAACGCGGTGCGCGAGACGGCCCGTCGGCACATCAGCTCGATCGCCCGCTCGGCCATGCCGATCAGCCGCATGCAGTGGTGGATCCGGCCCGGACCGAGCCGCGCCTGCGCGATGGCGAAGCCGCCGCCCTCCTCGCCGATCAGGTTGGACACCGGCACGCGCGCGTGGTCGAAGACCACCTCGGCGTGACCGCCGTGGGAGTGGTCCTCGTAGCCGTAGACCTGCATCGCGCGCTTGACGTGCACACCAGGGGTGTCGCGCGGGACCAGCACCATCGACTGCTGACGGCGGATGTCGGGCCCGTCCGGGTCCGTCTTGCCCATCACGATGAAGATCTTGCAGTCCGGGTTCATCGCCCCGGAGATGTACCACTTGCGACCGGTGATCACGTAGTCGTCGCCGTCGCGCTGGATGTGCGTGGTGATGTTGGTGGCGTCCGAGGAGGCCACCTCCGGCTCGGTCATCGCGAACGCCGACCGGATCTCCCCGGCGAGCAGCGGCTCCAGCCACTGCTTCCGCTGCCGCTCGTCGCCGAACTGGGCCAGCACCTCCATGTTGCCCGTGTCGGGCGCGGCGCAGTTCAGCGCGGTGGGCGCGAGGTGCGGGGAGCGGCCCGTGATCTCGGCGAGCGGGGCGTACTGGAGGTTGGTGAGCCCGGCGCCGTACTCGGCGTCCGGCAGGAACAGGTTCCACAGACCCTGCCGGCGGGCCTCGGCCTTGAGTTCCCCGACGATCGCGGGGGTGTCCCAGGGCGAGGCGAGCTGTGCGCGCTGCTCCTCGGCGACGGCCTCCGCCGGGTAGACGTGCTCGTCCATGAAGGCGAGCAGCTTGGCGCGGAGTTCCTCGGTGCGCGCGTCGAATGCGAAGTCCATGGCGGATCAGCCTTCCTGGAGGGTGGTCAGGCCGTGCTCGATGAAGAGGGGCACCAGCTCGCCGATGCGGTCGAAGCCCCGTCCGACGGTCTGGCCGAGGGTGTAGCGGTAGTGGATGCCCTCGAGGATCACGGCGAGCTTGAACCAGGCGAACGCCGTGTACCAGGAGACGGCGGTGAGGTCGCGTCCCGAGCGGGCGGCGTAGCGCTCGATCAGCTCGGCCGGGTCGGGGTGTCCCGCGGCGGTGGCGGTGGTGGAGATGGGGGAGTCCTCGAGCCGCAGGGGCACGCTGTACATCACCAGCAGGCCGACGTCGGTGAGCGGGTCGCCGAGCGTGGACATCTCCCAGTCGAGGATGGCGGCTATCCGGTCGTCGTCGCCCAGCAGCACGTTGTCCAGGCGGTAGTCGCCGTGGATCACGGTGGGCGCGGGCGAGACGGGCAGCGAGCGGCCGAGGGCCGCGTGCAGCTCGTCGATGCCGGGCAGCTCGCGGTTGCGGGAGGCGTCCAGCTGCTTGCCCCAGCGGCGCAGCTGCCGGTCCAGGAAGCCCTCGGGGCGGCCGAAGTCGGCGAGCCCCACCTCGGCAGGGTCGACCGCGTGCAGCTCGACCAGGGTGTCCACCAGACCGAGGAGCGCGTTCCGGGTCCGCTCGGGGCCGAGCAGGGCCAGTTGCTCGGCGGTGCGGTAGGGCGTGCCCTCGACGAAGTCCATCACATAGAAGGGAGCACCCAGGACCGAGTCGTCCTCGCACAGCAGTACCGTCCGCGGCACCGGGACCGCCGTCGGGTACAGCGCGCTGATCACCCGGTGCTCGCGCTTCATGTCGTGGGCGGTGGCCAGGACATGTCCGAGCGGCGGGCGGCGTACGACCCACCGGGCGGTGCCGTCCGTGACGGCGTAGGTGAGGTTCGACCGCCCGCCCTCGATCAGCCGGCCGGTCAGCGGGCCGTCGACCAGGCCGGGCCGTTCGGCGTCGAGCAGGCCGCGCAGCCGGTCGAGATCGAGACCTGGCGGGTGGTCTGGGCTCATCATTGCTCCTACGGACGACGAAACGGGACCTGCATCATGATGCCGACCGGTCGGTATGTAGTCCAGTATGCAGTGCGAACGTGATCGGCGCCACGAACGCGTCGTGGCGCCGAGGGGCCGGGAGGCCGTCACGGCGGCGCTGTGCCGCCGTGCTCTCACGCGTGGCAGGCCACCATCTCTCCGCCGTTCAGGACGGCCATGTCCTGGAAGGCGGACAGCAGATCCAGGGGAGTGCCCTCAGGACGTCCGTCCAGTTCGGCGTAGGCGCGGTGCAGATTGGCCACCAGCCGCTCGCTCTCCCGCCACTGCGCGAACTCCCCGAGATCCGTGGCCAGCGCGGCCTCGAGCGGCGTACGCCCCGCCGCGTGGTGCTTCTGCGCCACCTCCGCCACGAACCGCAGATAGCGCTCGGTGCGGTCGAACTCCGACGGGTCGGTGATCCCGCCGTGGCCCGGCACCACCGTCTCGGCGCCGAGGCCGCGCAGCACGTCGAGGGCGCGCAGTGAGCCGCTCAGCGACCCCATCAGGACGAACGGCGTACCGCCCTCGAAGACGAGGTCGCCTGCGAACAGCACCCGCCGGTGCGGCAGCCACACCACGGAGTCCCCGACGGTATGGGCGACACCGGGATGGATGATCTCCGCGTCGATCCCGCCGACGTGCACCGTAGTGCGGTCGGTGTACGTCAGGTCGGCGCCCTGGATGCGGATGTCCCCATAGTCGACCTCCGGCCACACGAGCTCCAGGTTGTGCCCGCTCGCCAGCGCCTCCCGTCGGCAGTCGACGTGCGAGACGATCGTCGCGGACGACGCGAAGAGGCCGTTGCCGTAGGTGTGGTCGCCGTGGTGGTGGGTGTTGACGACGAACCGCGGCGCGGGCGCCCCGGTGGCCGCGACCGCGGCGGCCAGCGCGCGGGCCCGCCGTTCGGTCGCCGCGGTGTCGACGAGCAGGGTCGTGGACCCGTCCCCCACGAACCCGGCGTTGTTCAGACACCATCCGCCGTCCGGCTGGATGTAGGCGTGCACGTCGTCGGCGAGTGCGAACGTGTACGGCTCCGCTGCGGTCATGGGACCCCCTGAGTCGTCGTCAACGGGTGATCAAGCCTGCCAGTCGGCAACGGCACCGCGATGGCCGGGGTGTCGTGTCCGGTTCCGGGACCTCGCACGCCGGGCGTTCAGGGCGCGCGCTCAGAACACCAGCGCGACCGCGCACAACGCGAGAGCGGCCGTGCAGAGGGTCGCGGCGGCGGCATGCCGGGGCCGCAGGCGCGGCGGACGCCCGGCCTCCGCGGTGGCCAGCGCGCGGATACGGCCATGGGCGACGGCCAGGAAGCCCAGCCAGAGCAGGCCGCACAGGGTGACCACGACCAGGCCGGCCCCGGTCCCGCCGTGCAGCGCCGCCTTCGCGGCCAGCACCGCGGCCACCGTGCACGACAGGGTGGTACGACGCCAGGCGAGCCGGGTGCGTTCGGGCTGGAGTCCCGGATCGCGCTCCGGGGCCGGGACGCTCATCCCGCCCAGCCGAAGAGAACGATCACGACCATCGCGACGGCCACCACGGCGACGGCGATGCTCAGCAGCGCCGGGAACCGGGACGCGGGAAGGTCCTCGCCGCGCCGCATCGCCCGTTCGCAGCGCACCCAGTGGTTGATGGCGCGCAGCGCGCACAGCACTCCGGCGGTGAGCAGCCCCAGGGCGAGCCCGGCCCGCCAGGCCCAGCGCAGACCCGGCAGGAACTGGTCCACCGCGAAGCCCCCGCCGATCAGCGCCAGCGCGGTCCGCAGCCAGGCCAGAAAGGTGCGCTCGTTGGCCAGCGAGAAGCGGTAGTCGGGCGTACGGCCTTCCTGCCGGATCTCCTGCGGCGCGAACCACAGCCGGACGTTCCGCACGAATTCGCTCACGAACAGGACCCTACCGGTCCGCCCCCAGGGGCTTCGGCGGGGCTTCGGCGGGCGCGGCCGGAGCGGGCCGGCGAAGCCCCGTCGGCGCGGGCGAGGAGGTCAGGCCGTCGGCCGGCGGTGCTCCTTGAGCCGTTCGTACGCGGCCAGACCGTCCGGGACCCACTCCCACTCGGGCAGCCGGCGCTCCACCTCCTCCTCCGGCAGGAAGGCGTGCCAGGCGACCTCCTCGACCTGAGGGCTGACGGGCAGTTCACAGCGGACCTGGTACACCGCGGACCACCAGGAGCGGCCGGCGCCGTCGTCGTACAGGAACCTGAACAGCGGCTCGGGCCGGGGCAGCCCGCTGACGCCGAGTTCCTCCTCCGCCTCCCGCAGGGCGGCGTCGTCGTAGGCCTCGCCCGCGCCGACCACCCCGCCGACGAACATGTCGTACAGCGAGGGGAAGACCAGCTTGGTGGGGGTGCGGCGATGGACGAAGAGCCGCCCCTGCCCGTCCCGCGCCTGGATGAACACACACCGGTGGCGCAGCCCGCGCGCATACGCCTCACCGCGCGGCGACTGGCCGATGACCCTGTCGTTCTCGTCCACGATGTCGAGGAGTTCGTCAGCGGCACTCATGGACTCATCCAAGCAGCAGCGACCGGCGGTCGCCCGGCCGGGCCCGGCCCCTTCCCGGGCGCGAGGCCCGGGCTCCGCCCGTGCGCGGAGGAACCGTGCCTCATCCGGGCTGGAGATCCCTCTCCCGTTCCGGTTCCGCCGTCCCCCGGGGCATGGCCGGGTGCAGACCGAGCAGCACGATGCCGAGGACGATCCCCGCGAGCCCCGCCGCCTCCCAGGCCAGCGCGCCGGTGTCGGTGCGCAGCCGGTCCCCGAGGAAGCCCACCCCGCACACGATCCCGGCCAGCGGCTGGGCGGCGGTCAGCGCGGGCAGGGACATCCGCAGCGGTGCCGTCTCGAACGCGCTCTGCACCAGGATCAGCCCCGTCACCCCGAGCACCAGCACACCGTAGGGCTGCCAGCCGGTGACGAACTCCGCCCAGCCGCCCGCCGAGAGCCGCTGTCCGCTCACCCGGGTCAGCGCGTCCTGCACCCCGTACAGCAGCCCCGCCGCGAGGCCCAGCAGCACCGGCCCGATGATCAGCCGCGACTTCTTCGCGTACGTCGTCAGCAGCAGTGCGAGCCCGACCATGACGCCGATGATCAGCCAGTGCCGCAGGGGATCCGTGACCGCGACGCCCGCTCTGGGCCGGCCCGCCACGATGAACGCCGTGACGCCACCGGCGAGCAGCCCGAGCCCCGCCCAGCCCTGACGGCCCAGCGGCTGCTTGGTCTGCCGGCGGGACTCCGCCAGCGCGAACAGCAGGTTCGTGGCGACGAGCGGCTCGACCAGGGAGATCTCGCCACGGGCCAGCGCGACGGCGCCGAGCGCCATGCCCACCACCATCAGGCCGATGCCGCCGAGCCAGCGGGGCACCTTCATCAGGTCCAGCAGCAGCCGTGGCGAGAGGAAGTCGCTGAGCGGCGCCTGCTGCGCGGCGTTCTGCTGCAGCACGAATCCGGTGCCCAGGCAGAAGGCCGCGCTCACGGCGAGGGCGAGAACCAGTACCGACACGCTGTACCTCGATGATTCAGCGGGGTCACGGGATGCGTATCACGCCGACTGTAACGCCCCGGCCGGGCGCCCGCCCGGGGTTGACCGCTTCCGGTCGGGCTCCGCCCGCCCCTGACGGCCCGCGCGCGAAAGTGCGGACGGCGCCGGGTTCCCGGAAGCAGGCGGTTGACGCCGTCACTCTTCCTGCCGAAGGATCTGACCCGTCGGTAACCCCCGAACCGACTGGTCGTCACGGCGAGAGGAACCGGCCCATGGCCTACGACGTTGATGTCATCGTGATCGGGGCGGGCCTCGCCGGGCTCGCCGCGACCGCGGAACTGGTCGACGCGGGCCGGAAGGTGATCCTGCTGGACCAGGAGCCCGAACAGTCGATGGGCGGCCAGGCGTTCTGGTCCTTCGGCGGCCTCTTCCTCGTCGACTCGCCGGAGCAGCGCCGGATGCGGATCCGGGACAGCCACGCCCTGGCCATGCAGGACTGGATGGGCACCGCCGCGTTCGACCGCCCCGAGGACCACTGGCCGCGGAAATGGGCGGAGGCGTACGTCGACTTCGCGGCCGGGGAGAAGCGGGCCTGGCTGCACCGGCAGGGCGTCCGTTTCTTCCCGGTGGTCGGCTGGGCCGAACGTGGCGGCTACGACGCCACCGGCCACGGCAACTCCGTCCCCCGTTTCCACATCACCTGGGGGACCGGTCCCGGGGTGATCGCACCGTTCGTACGGCGGGTGCGGGCCGGGGTCGCGCGCGGTCTCGTCCAGCTGAGGTTCCGTCACCGGGTCACCGGTCTCTCGCGCAGCGCGGGCACCGTCGACACCGTCACCGGCGAGGTCCTGGAGCCCTCGGACGTGGCGCGGGGCAGGGCCAGCAGCCGCACGGTCACCGGGGCCTTCGAGCTCAGGGCGCAGGCGGTGATCGTCACCTCGGGCGGCATCGGTGGCAACCACGACCTGGTTCGCGCCCACTGGCCCGAGCGCCTCGGCAGTCCGCCGGAGCGGATGGTCTCCGGCGTGCCCGCGCACGTCGACGGAAAGATGCTGGGCATCGCCGAGAGGGCGGGCGCCCGGCTGATCAACCGCGACCGCATGTGGCACTACACCGAGGGGCTCAACAACTGGGACCCCATCTGGGAGAACCACGGCATCCGCATCCTGCCGGGCCCCTCCTCGCTCTGGTTCGACGCCCGCGGCCGGCGCCTGCCCGTCCCGCTCTTCCCCGGCTTCGACACCCTCGGCACCCTCGAACACATCATGGGGACCGGGTACGACCACACCTGGTTCGTGCTCGACCAGAAGATCATCGGCAAGGAGTTCGCGCTCTCGGGCTCCGAGCAGAACCCCGACCTGACCGGCAAGTCGGTCCGGGAGGTGCTCGGACGGGCCCGCGCGGATGTGCCGGGGCCGGTCAGGGCGTTCATGGACCACGGCGTCGACTTCGTGGTCGAGAAGGACCTGGGGGCGCTCGTCCGCGGCATGAACGCGCTCACCGAGGAGCCGCTCATCGACGAGGCCGAACTGCGCCGTGAGATCGTCGCGCGCGACCGGGAGATCCTCAACCCGTTCACCAAGGACCTCCAGGTGACCTCGATCCGCGGGGCCCGCCGCTTCCTCGGCGACCGCCTGGTCCGCACGGCCGCCCCGCACCGCATCCTCGACCCCAAGGCGGGCCCCCTGATCGCGGTGCGGCTGAACATCCTCACCCGCAAGACGCTCGGCGGCCTGGAGACCGATCTCTCCGCACGGGTGCTGACCGAGGGCGGCGACCCGCTCTCGGGCGTGTACGCGGCCGGCGAGGCGGCGGGCTTCGGCGGCGGCGGGGTGCACGGCTACCGCTCCCTGGAGGGCACATTCCTGGGCGGCTGCCTGTTCTCGGGACGCACGGCCGGACGCGCGGCGGCGCGGGCGATCGGATAGCGGGTGGAGAGCGCTCTGGGAAGGGCCCGCTTCCTGAGAACGAGGTGTGAAGTTATGACGGATTCCTGACGTGCACCCGTCCCCCCTGGCCCCGAGGGGGTGCCGGGTGCTCGAATCGGTCTGTGAACTCTGAACGACCCGAACAGCGGGACGCACCGGAGCCCGCGGACCGGGAGACACCCGAGCCCCCCGCGACCGGCACCCCGATCGGCCGCCGGCTCCTGCTGGGGACCCTGGGACTCGGCGCGCTCGGTGTCGTCGCCGCTCCCACGCTCCAGCGCGGCCTGGAGGGCTTCCTCGGCAGCGTCTCCGGCAAGGACCCGACGGGCCTGACCGGACTGCTGCCCAACGGCGGCGGCTTCCGCTACTACTCCGTGACGGCGTCCGTGCCGAACCGGGGCGAGACCGACTACCGCCTCACCGTGGACGGCCTGGTCGACCACCCGAAGACCTACACGCTCGCCGACCTGAGGGCCCTGCCCCAGACCCGGCTGGTGCACGACGTCCAGTGCGTCACGGGCTGGCGGGTGCCGAAGACACCCTTCGAAGGAGTACGGCTGGCCGCGCTGCTCGACGCCGCGGGGGTCCGCTCCTCCGCCGGCGCCGTCCGCTTCACCTGCTTCGACGGGGCGTACACCGAGAGCCTCACCCTCGAACAGGCGCGCCGCGACGACGTCCTGGTCGCCCTCCGGATGAAGGACAAGCCGGTCACCCACGACCACGGCGGCCCGGTGCGGCTGTATGTGGCGCCCATGTACTTCTACAAGTCCGCCAAATGGCTCTCCGGCATCACGGTCACCCGGGACGTGCGTCCCGGGTACTGGGAGGACCGGGGATACGACGTCGACGCCTGGGTCGGCCGGTCGAACGGACGGGACGATGCCCCCACGAGTTGACGCCGCGCACCCCGTCTCCGCCGCCGCCCCCGCCCGGGTACGGCGCTTCACCCGCGCGGAGCGCTGGGTGCACCGGGCGACGGCCGCGCTGATGGGCGTGTGCGTGGCCACCGCCGCCTGTCTCTACATCCCGGAGTTCGCGGAGCTGGTGGGCCGCCGGGAACTGGTCGTTCGGGTCCACGAGTGGGCCGGGCTGCTGCTCCCGGTCCCCGTCCTGGCGGGTCTGGCCTCCCGTGCCTTCCGCGCGGACCTCGGCCGTCTCAACCGCTGGGATCCGCACGACCGGGTGTGGCTGCGCGCGGCCCTGCGCCGCGACCGGCGCCGCGCGTCCCGTCCCGCGGGCAAGTTCAACGCGGGCCAGAAGACGTACGCGGCCTGGATCGCGGGCGCCACGCTGGTGATGCTGGGCACGGGGCTGCTGATGTGGTTCACCCACCTCGCCCCCCTGGTGTGGCGCACGTCGGCGACGTTCGTCCACGACTGGCTCGCCCTGACGATCGGGGTGGTCCTCGCCGGCCACGTCGGCATGGCCCTCGGGGACCCGGAGGCCCGGCACGGGCTGCGGACGGGACTGGTCAGCCGTGGTTGGGCGGAGCGGGAACATCCGCTGTGGCGGCCGTAGCCGCCGGGCGGGGCGGCCGCCCACCGTCAATCCCCGAAGTCCAGCAGCACCTTGCAGGACCGGCTGCGATCCGCGGCCAGGGTGAACGCCGACTCGGCAGCCCGCACCGGCACCACCGTGCTGATCAGCGCGTCGAACGCCGGCTCGGCCGCGAGCAGCCGGAGCGCGTCGTCGAACTCGGTGTCGAAGCGGAATGCCCCGCGCAGCTCGATCTCCCGGCTGACCACCAGGTTCCCCGCGAAGGGACTGTGCCCCGGCGGCAGCATGCCGAGCTGGACCACGACTCCGCCCCGCCGCACCAGCCGCAGACAGGTGTCGAGCCCGGCGGCGGTCCCGGAGGCCTCGATCGCCGCCTCGACGTCCACGGGCCATCCGGCGTCGTCCGGGTCGTCCGCCCGTACGAGGGTGTCGGCGCCCGCCGCCGCGGCGAACTCCAGCGCCCGGGGCTGCGGATCCGTGACCGTCACCGAGGCCGCGCCCGCCGCCTTCGCGGCCGCCACCACCAGAGCGCCGATCGGCCCGGCCCCGGTGACCAGCACCCGCCGTCCGGCCACGGCACCGGCCCGCCGCACCGAGTGCATCGCCACCGCCAGCGGTTCGGCGAGTGCCGCGCGGCGCGGTGCGAGACCGGCCGGGAGCGGCCGCAGCTGTCCGGCCGGGACGGTCACACGGGCCGCGAAGGCGCCCTGGACGTGCGGGTGGCGGGCCGCACTGCCCAGATAGCGGGTGTCCCGGCACACGTTCGGCCGGCCGTCCGCGCACTCCGGGCAGAGGCCGCACGGAGTGGCCGGGTGCACGGCGACCGGGGTGCCCGCCGCGGGACCTGACGCCCCTTCGCCGTAGGAGACGACCGTGCCGACCACCTCGTGGCCGAGCACCAGCGGCTCCCGCAGCCGGAAGTCGCCGACCCCGCCGTGCCGCCAGTAGTGCAGGTCCGAGCCGCACACACCGCCGTAGCGGACGGCGACCAGCGCCTCGCCGGGGCCGGGCACCGGGACGGGCAGTTCGTCCACGCGCAGGTCGCCCTGTCCGTGGATCACACAACCGAGCATCGAAGCCCCTTCCGCCTCACGCACCGTTCACAGCACGCTCGTCATGCCGCCGTCGACGTACAGCACCTGCCCGCCGACGAAGTCCGCCGCGGGGGAGGCGAGGAACAGCACCCCGCCGACCAGATCCTCCGTGCGCCCCCAGCGGCCGGCCGGGGTGCGTCGCCGCACCCAGGCGCTGAACTCCTCGTCCTCGACGAGGGGCCGGGTCAGCTCGGTCTCGATGTAGCCGGGCCCGAGCCCGTTGACCTGCACCCCGTGGGGGCCCCAGTCCGCACACATGCCCTTGGTGAGCATCTTCAGCGCGCCCTTGGTGGCCGCGTAGGGCGCGATACCCGGGCGGACCACCTCGCTCTGCAGCGAGCAGATGTTGATGATCTTCCCGTGACCGCGCTCGGTCATCCGCCGGGCCGCCTCCCGGCCCACCAGGAACGCGCTGGTGAGATTGGTGTCCAGGATCCGGTGCCAGTCGGCGTCGGAGAACTCCAGGAGCGGGGCGCGCAGTTGCACGCCCGCGTTGTTGACCAGGATGTCGAGCGGCCCGACCCGCTCCTCGACATCCGCGATGCCCGCGGCCACCGAGGGACCGTCGGTCACGTCGAACGCGGCCGTGTGCACGTCCCCGGGCAGCCGTGCCGCGGACTGCGCCAGCCGGTCCGGATCGCGTCCGTTGAGGACCACCGTGCAGCCGGCCTCCAGCAGACCGCGGGCGAGGGCGAGCCCGATGCCGCGACTGGAGCCGGTCACCAGCGCCCGGCGGCCGGTGATGTCGAAGAGCGGGTGAGCCGTCATCGCCGTACTCCTAGACGACCAGGGACAGCAGGAGCACCAGGGCGCCGGCGACCACCGAGATGATGGTCTCCATGACGGACCAGGTCTTGACGGTCTCTCCGACGCTCAGCCCGAAGTACTCCTTCACCAGCCAGAAGCCGGCGTCGTTGACATGGCTGAAGAACAGCGAGCCGGCGCCGATGGCCAGGACCAGCAGGGCGGTGTGGGTGGTCGACATGTCGGCCGCGAGCGGCGCGACCAGACCGGCCGCCGAGACGGTCGCCACGGTCGCCGAACCCGTCGCGAGCCGGATCGCCACCGCGATCAGCCAGGCGAGCAGCAGGGCCGGGATCGACCAGTGCTTCGATATGTCCAGGACCATCTGGCCCACGCCGCAGTCGATCAGCGTCTGCTTGAAGCCGCCGCCCGCGCCCACGATGAGCAGGATGCCGGCGATGGGGCCGAGCCCCTTCTCGACGGTTCCCGCGATCCGCTCCTTGCTGAACCCGGCCGGGCGGCCCAGCGTGAAGATGCCGACGATCACGGCGGCGAGCAGGGCGATCAGCGGGGAGCCGATCACGTCGAAGACGCGCTGCACCATCTTGGCGGGGTCGTCCACGACGATGTCGACCAGCGCCTTGGACAGCATCAGGACGACCGGGAGCAGCATGGTGGCCAGCGTGACGCCGAAGCCGGGACGGTTCTCGAGTTCCTCGGAGGCGCGCGGCGGGAGCATGCGCTCCGGCACCGGCGCGTCCACCCACCGGCCCGCGACCTTCGAGAACAGCGGACCTGCGATGATCACCGACGGGATCGCCACCAGCACACCGAGCGCCAGCGTCACACCGAGATTGGCCTTGACGGCGTCGATCGCGACCAGCGGCCCGGGGTGCGGCGGGATCAGACCGTGCATCACGGACAGACCCGCGAGGGCCGGGATGCCGATCCGCATCAGGGAGTAGTTGCCCCGCTTGGCGACCATGAGCACGACGGGGATCAGCAGCACGATGCCGACCTCGAAGAACAGCGGCAGACCGATCACCGAGGCGATCAGCACCATCGCCCACGGCATCGCACGGCCCTTCGCCCTGGCGAGGATCGTGTCGACGATCTGGTCCGCGCCGCCGGAGTCGGCGAGCAGCTTGCCGAGAATGGCGCCCAGGGCGATCAGGACGCCCACACCGGCGACGGTCGAGCCGAGCCCGGTGGTGAAGCTGGTGATGGCCTTGTCGAGCGGTGCCCCGGCGAACGCGCCCAGCGCGAGCGAGCCGACGGTCAGTGCCAGGAAGGCGTGAAGCTTGAACTTGGTGATGAGCAGGACGATGACGGCGATGCCCGCCACCGCCGCGATGCCGAGTTGAGCGTGGCCCGCCGATGTGATCGGCTCGACGGTGTCCGCTGCCAGCATCTCGACGCTGAGTCTGGTCACGGGGGTCCCTTGGGTGAGGTGGGGAGAGGAACTCTCGGTTTCTGGTGGGGAGGACCGGCCTCGGGAGTCGCGCCCTTGCACAGGCGGCGCCCGGGGCCGGGTGTTACTGCGAGGGCTGCGCGGAGGACTCTTCGAGGTCGCGCAGCGCGTCCACGGCGCGGGCGGTGATCTCCTCGGGACTGCCCGAGACGTCCACCGCCACTCCCGTCTCGTCCGGCTCCAGCGGCTGGAGCGTGGCGAACTGGGAGTCAAGCAGCGCGGTGGGCATGAAGTGCCCCTGGCGATGCGCCATGCGGTCCTCGATGAGCTTCCGGTCGCCCGTGAGGTGCACGAAGACGACCCCGGGAGCAGCGGCTCGCAGCCGGTCGCGGTACGCCCGCTTCAGCGCCGAGCTGCTGACCACCCCGCCGAGCCCCGCCCGCCCGTGCGCCCAGGCGCCGATGGCGTCCAGCCAGGGCCACCGGTCCTCGTCGGCGAGCGGAACACCGGCCGACATCTTGGCGATGTTGGCCGGGGGGTGGAAGTCGTCGCCCTCGGCGTAGGGAACGCCGAGCCGGGCCGCGAGCAGGGGACCGATCGTGGTCTTGCCCGTGCCCGCGACGCCCATGACCACGACGACATGGGGGGTGCGCACTTGGTGCATCGTGCTCTCGCTGTCTTCGTCGACATCTGATGTCGACGTCACTGAAACCGATTAGGTACGACGAATTCAAGCCCCTGTGACAAATAAGTCTGACTTTTTCATTCCGTGACCCGCCTCGTACGCTGAGCACATGACCACTCCGGGCCGGGGACTGCACGGCCGTGTACTCGACACCCTCGGCCCCGCGATCACCGCGGGCGAGTACCCGCCGGGCAGCGTGCTGCGCACCGACGAACTCGCCCAGCACTTCGAGGTCTCCAGGTCCGTGATGCGCGAGGCGGTCCGGGTCCTGGAGTCGATGCACCTGGTGGAGTCCCGCCGAAGAGTGGGCGTGACGGTGCGGCCCAAGGCCGAGTGGAACGTCTACGATCCCCAGGTCATCCGGTGGCGCCTGGCCGGCGCCGACCGCCCGCACCAGCTGCGCTCGCTGACCGTGCTGCGCTCGGCGATCGAACCGGTGGCCGCGGGCCTGGCCGCCCGCAGCGCCACGGCCGAGCAGTGCGCCGAGCTGACCGAGTGCGCCCTCGGCATGGTCGCCAACTCACGCGGCCATCAGCTGGAGGGATACCTGGTCCACGACGTGGCCTTCCACCGGACGATCCTGACCGCGTCCGGCAACGAGATGTTCGCCCGCCTCGGCGATGTCGTCGCGGAGGTCCTCTCGGGCCGCACCCACCACGACGTGATGTTCGAGGACCCCGACCCGGCCGCGGTCACCCTGCACGTCCAGGTCGCGGAGGCGGTACGGGAGGGCGACGCGGCCCGCGCGGAACAGCTGACCCGCGAGATCACCGTCGGCGCCCTGCAAGAGCTGGACGTACTGGCGCCCTAGGGGGTGTCTGACGATTCCCGCCGGGCGCGCGACTCCCCCGGCCCGGCGGCTGGGAGGTGCCCCCAGGCACGGCACATCGCCGCGTTGCCGGATCACCCGAGTAGTCCGGTACGCGGATGATCCTCCGCCTTGCGATGCTCCCCCGGCTACCGCCGGGAGGTGCCCCTGCGTCGGACGCCGCGCGCTGATCCGGCGCGAACCGTCAGACACCCCCTGGGGAGGACCGGAGACCGGCCCCGGCTGCCGGCCGTACCCGCCCCCGTCGTGCCTCGGCCCGTCTCAGTCGAGGAAGTCCCCGTCGACGTACACCCAGGCCCCGTCCACACGTTCGAACCGACTGCGTTCGTGCAGGGCGCCGCCCCGATACGAGGCGCGGAAGGTCACCGTCCCCGTGGTGTGGAACGCGGACCCGCCCGTCGTCTCCAGGATCTCCAGTCCCGTCCAGCGCATCCCGGGGTCGAGATCGAGCGGCTCGGGCCGGGTGCGCGGATGCCAGGTCCGCAGCAGATACGCCGTGTCCCCCCGGACGAACCCGCTGTACCGCGACCGCATGAGCGCCTCGGGGGTCGGCGCCGCCGCGGCACCCGTGTGGAAACGGCCGCAGCACTTCTCGTACGCCTCGGGCAGCCCGCACGGGCAGGAACGCGTGGTCATGACCGCCATTGTGCCCGGTGGGGCACGGCCCCCCGCCGGACGGGCGGGCGCGCGGGGTTTCGGTTCCGGTTGTGTGCGCACCCGACCCATCGGAGTCACAGTGGAGGAGGGGCGTGCGCGCCTCTTCGGCGCCGCACGGCACCGGTGTGAGGAGGTACGGAAGATGACGTCCACCCGAGCCACCCGCAGCCTGCCACCCGCCGCCAAGGAGTGGAACCTGCGTCTCTACCTCTCCGAGCACGACCCCGCCACCACGGCCCGGGTCGTCCTGGACACCGGTGACAACCTGATGGAGAGCTGTGCCGCGGCACACCGCAACCCCTACGACATGGCGGTGCCCGAGATCGGCGACGAACTCGCCGCCGGGCGCGCGCTGATCGCGATGGGCCAGAAGCTGCTGCGGGCAGCCGCGGGAGACATCGAGGAGGCCGGAGCGCCGGAGGAGGCCCCACCCGCCCCGCTGTGGCTGCCCCGGGAGTGAGGAGGCCGAGCCGTGCTCTTCATGGATCGTCAGGAAGCGGGCCGGCAACTGGGCACACGCCTTGAGCACCTCAGGGGCCGGAACGCGGTCGTACTGGGACTGCCCAGGGGCGGGGTTCCGGTCGCCTTCGAGGTCGCGCGGGCGATCGGCGCGCCGCTCGACGTCTGCCTCGTCCGCAAGCTCGGCGTGCCGTTCCAGCCCGAGCTGGGGATGGGAGCCATCGGCGAGGACGGCGTGCGCGTCATCAACGACGCCGTGGTGCGCGAGGCACGTGTCACCCGGCAGGAACTCGCCGAGGTCGAGGAACACGAACGTGACGTCCTCGAACAGCGCGGCCGGCGCTACCGCGGCACGTACGAGCCCGTCTCCGTCGAAGGCCGGACCGTGGTCGTGGTCGACGACGGGGTGGCCACCGGGTCGACCGCCCGGGCGGCCTGCCGGATCGCCCGCGCCCGGGGTGCCGAGCGGATCGTGCTGGCGGTCCCCGTCGCCCCGAGCGACTGGATCGAACGGCTGGGCGGGGAGGCCGACGAACTGGTGTCCGTGGCGACACCGCGCGAATTCTTCGCGATCGGCCAGTTCTACGCCGACTTCGCACAGACCGACGACGAGGAGGTCGCCGACTGCCTGAGGCGGGCGGCCGGCCGCCCCTCCTCGGCCGCCGCCCCCTCCGGGTCCCCGGACACGGAGGTCGAGGTGACCGCCGGGGCCGTGCGGCTCAAGGGGCAGCTGGCCGTGCCCGAGGACGCGCCCGGGATCGTGGTGTTCGCGCACGGCAGCGGCAGCAGCCGGCACAGCCCGCGCAACCAGTTCGTGGCGAGCGGCCTGAACCGGGCCGGACTCGGCACCCTGCTGTTCGACCTGCTCACCGAGGAGGAGGAGCAGGACCGGGCCAATGTGTTCGACACCGGCCTGCTCGCCGGACGGCTGACCGACGCCACCCACTGGCTGCGCACCCGGGCCGGGTACGAGAGCCCGGCCGTCGGCTACTTCGGCGCCAGCACCGGCGCCGCCGCCGCCCTGTGGGCCGCCGCGGAGCCCGAGGCCCGTATCGCCGCGGTGGTCTCCCGAGGCGGCCGCCCCGACCTCGCCGGGCCCCGGCTGCCGGCGGTGACCGCCCCCACGCTGCTCATCGTCGGCGGCGCCGATCCGATCGTGATCGACCTCAACCGCCAGGCGCAGGCCCGGCTGCACTGCGAGAACCACCTCGCCATCGTCCCCGGCGCCACCCACCTGTTCGAGGAACCCGGCACCCTGGAGGTGGTGACCGACCTGGCGCGCGACTGGTTCACCGACCACATGGCCCCGGCCCACGTGTAGCGCCTCGTCCGCGTCCCGGGGGAGTACGCCGCCGCCTCTCGCCCTGCGTACGCGACCGCCTTAGCGTGGGAGGGTGGACGAGGGCGAGGGCGTGGTCACGCTGTTCCTCGGCGGCGATGTCATGCTCGGCCGGGGCGTCGACCAGACCCTCCCGCATCCCGGTGACCCGGCACTGCGGGAGGCGTACGTCCAGGACGCCCGGGACTACGTCACCCTGGCCGAGGCGGCGAACGGGCCGATTCCCCGGCCGTCGGACTTCGCCCGCCCCTGGGGCGAGGCCCTGCCGGTCCTCGCGGCCGCCGCGCCCGACGTCCGGGTGATCAACCTGGAGACCTCCGTGACGCGCGAGGACGACTTCGAGCCGGGCAAAGGCGTCCACTACCGCATGACTCCGGCCAATCTGCCCTGTCTGGCGGCGATCCGCCCGGACGTCTGCGTCCTGGCCAACAACCATGTGCTGGACTTCGGCCGCCGGGGCCTCGCCGAGACCCTCGACGCCCTGGCGGCCGCCGGGCTGCGCACCGCCGGGGCGGGCCATGACGCGGCCTCGGCCTGCCGTCCGGCGGTCGTGCCGCTGCGCGGCGGCGGCCGGGTGCTGGTGTTCTCCTTCGGCATGCCCTCCAGCGGGATCCCCGAGCACTGGGCCGCCACCGAGCAGCGGTCCGGCGTCGCCCTCCTGCCCGGCCCCTCGATGGCCTCCGCGGCGGCGTTCGCCGACCGGCTGCGCCGCCACAGACGCCCCGGAGACCTCGCCGTCGCCTCCGTCCACTGGGGCAGCAACTGGGGCTACGAGGTCTCACGCGCCCAGGTGCGGTTCGCGCACGCGCTCGTCGACGCGGGCGTGGACATCGTGCACGGGCACTCCTCGCACCACCCGCGCCCCCTGGAGGCGTACCGCGACCGGCTCGTCCTCTACGGCTGCGGCGACCTCGTCGACGACTACGAGGGCATCGGCGGCTACGAGCACTACCGGGACGATCTGCGGCTTGTGTACCTGGTCTCGGTCGAGGCGGACACCGGCAGGCTGGCCGGTGTGCGGATGGTGCCCCTTCAGTCGCGCAGGATGCGGCTGGAACACGCCACCACCGAGGACACCGCATGGCTGCGGGCCGCCCTCGACCGATGCAGCCGTGCCCTCGGCACCCGAGTCGACCTCGGCCCCGACGGCACACTCCGCTTGCGCTCCTCGCCCCCGGCGCCGTCAGCCGTGCGGTGAGAATTCGGTCCGCCTCACCCGGACCTGCCCTTGGCCAGGAACCGGCGCAGCCTGCGCAGTGGCCAGGTGTTGATGACGTCCTCCGGGGTGAGCCAGCCGCGCTGCGCGGTGCCGACGCCGAAGCGCAGCTGGGCGAGGTGCGGCACGGAATGGGCATCGGTGTTCACGGCGAACTTCGCCCCGTGTTCCCGGGCGCGCAGGATGTCCTCGTCGCACAGGTCGAGCCGGTCGGGCTGGGCGTTGACCTCCAGCGCGGTGCCCGTACGGGCGCAGACCGCGAACACCTCGTCCCAGTCGGCGTCGACCCCCGGCCGCCTGCCGACCAGTCGCGTGGTCGGATGGCCGATCACATTGACGTACGGGTTCTCGCACGCCCGCACGAGCCGCCTGGTCATCGCCTTGCGGTCCAGGTCGAAGTGGGAGTGCAGGGAGGCCACGCACAGGTCGAAGCCCGCGAGGAACTCGTCGGGCCAGTCCACCTCCCCCTCGGGGCCGATGTTCAGCTCGGTGCCGTGCAGCAGCCGCATCTTGTGACGGGTGCCGTCCAGCTCCCGCAGCCGCTCCCGCTGGGCGAGCATCTTCTCGTCCGTCATGCGCTGCATGTACAGACGGGGCGCGTGGTCGGTGACCGCGTAGTACGCGTAGCCGCGTTCGGCGGCCGCCTCCACCATCGTCTCCAGCGACGCGAGGCCGTCGGTGAGGTCGGTGTGGGTGTGCAGATCCCCGCGGATGCTCCGCTCGGTCACCACCTCCGGCAGCTCCCCGCGCAGCGCCGCCTCGATCTCCCCTCGGTCCTCACGCAGCGTCGGCGGGATCCACGGCAGAGCGAGCCGCGCATAGACGTCCTCCTCCGTGCGGGAGGCGAGCGACCGGCCGCTGTCCACGTCGAAGAGACCGTATTCGGACAGTTTCAGCCCCTGCCGGACGGCGAGGGTGCGGGTGCGGATGTTGTGCGCCTTCGACCCGGTGAAGTACTGCAGCCCGGCCCCCCACGAGTCCGGCGGCAGGACCCTCAGGTCGACCTGGACGCCCTTGGTGGTGCGGATCGAGGTCTTCTTCGTGCCCTGGGCGATCACCTCGGCGGTCGACGGCAGCGCGCACAGCGCCTCCATGAAGGGGGCGGACCGCTTCGCCGCGACGAGGACGTCGATGTCCCCGATGGTCTCCCGCATACGACGCAGGGACCCCGCGTAGGTGCAGCGCTTGCAGCCGGTCACGCCGGACAGCTCGGCGACGATCTGCTCGGCCGTGTCGACGGCCAGGTGCAGCGGGATACGGCCGCCCGTCTGCTGGAGCAGGGCGATGCCGTGCAGGATGTTCTCCTGCGTCTTCGCGCCGAAGCCCTTCAGATCGCGCAGGGCGTCCGCCTCGATCGCGGCGGCCAGCTCGTTCACCGACCCGATGTGCAGATCCTCGTAGAGCCGCAGCGCCTTCTTCGGCCCCAGGGTGGGGATGGTGATCAGCTCGCGCACCCCGGCGGGGATCCTCGCCCGGCGTTCCTCGACGGCGGAGACCGAGCCGGTGTGCAGATACTCGAGCACCTTCTCGGCGATCGACCGGCCCACGTTCGGGATGCCGCGCAGCCCGTCGGCGTCCAGCCGGGAGATGTCGTCGGGGTATCCGCCGATGGCACGCGCGGCCTTCTCGTAGGCGCGCGCCTTGAACGCGTCGCCTGCCGTGATCGCGATGAGGTCCGCGTACTCCTTCAGGAGCGCCTCGACCTCGTCGTTGGGCCGGGCCACACCTCAGAGTCTAGGAACGGCGACGCCACCCGGGCCAGCCGGAGGGCCCGCCCCCCGAAAGCACGAGCGGCGCCGACCTGCTTCAGGTCGACGCCGCTCACGATGTGTCCGAGGGGGGACTTGAACCCCCACGCCCGATAAAGGGCACTAGCACCTCAAGCTAGCGCGTCTGCCATTCCGCCACCCGGACAAGGTGTCTGTCGTGCGGGGTTTCCCTCGCGGCGACGAAGGAAACATTACCAGGCTTTCGGTGGCGTTCGATCACACCCCGTCCCGGCGTGAACGGTGCGTGACGGACCGGACAGTGCCTTGGGGTGCGGCGGGGGTCGGAGAGAGGATGAGGGGACCACCAGCAGTGCAGTGACAGCGGGAGGAAACAGCGTGACCGAGACGGGCACGGCCAGGAACGTCACCGGCGAGGACGAGGTAGTGGACCTCTGCCGTGAGCTGATCCGGATCGACACCAGCAACTACGGCGACCACTCCGGCCCCGGTGAGCGCAGGGCCGCCGAGTACGTCGCCGAGAAGCTGGCCGAGGTGGGGCTCGAACCGCAGATCTTCGAGTCGCACAGGGGTCGCGCCTCCACGGTGGCCCGCATCGAGGGCGAGGACCCCTCGCGGCCCGCGCTGCTGATCCACGGCCACACCGACGTCGTACCGGCCAATGCGCAGGACTGGACGCACGACCCCTTCTCCGGCGAGATCGCCGACGGGTGTGTGTGGGGGCGCGGCGCCGTCGACATGAAGGACATGGACGCCATGACCCTGGCGGTCGTCCGGGACCGGCTGCGCAGCGGGCGCAGGCCGCCGCGCGACATCGTCCTGGCCTTCCTCGCGGACGAGGAGGCCGGCGGCACGTACGGCGCCCGGTACCTCGTCGACCACCACCGGGGCCTCTTCGACGGGGTGACCGAGGCGATCAGCGAGGTGGGCGGCTTCTCGTTCACCGTGAACGAGCAGCGGCGGCTGTATCTGATCCAGACGGCCGAGAAGGGCATGCACTGGATGAAGCTGACCGTGGCCGGCACGGCCGGGCACGGGTCGATGATCCACCGGGACAACGCGATCACCGAGCTCTCCGAGGCGGTCGCGCGGCTCGGGCGGCACAAGTTCCCGGTGCGGGTCACCAAGACCACCCGGGCCTTCCTCGACGAACTCGGTGACGCGCTCGGCACCGAACTCGACCCGGAGGACATGGAGTCGACCCTCGCCAGGCTCGGCGGCATCGCCAAGCTCATCGGCGCGACCCTGAGCAACACGGCCAATCCCACGCAGCTGAACGCCGGTTACAAGGTGAACGTCATCCCGGGCGAGGCCACCGCCCATGTCGACGGGCGTTTCCTGCCCGGCTTCGAGGAGGAGTTCCTCGCCGACCTGGACCGGATCCTCGGACCCCATGTGCGCCGGGAGGACGTGCACTCGGACAAGGCCGTCGAGACGACCTTCGACGGGGCGCTCGTGGAGGCGATGCAGTCCGCGCTGCAGGCCGAGGACCCGGGGGCGAAGGCGATCCCGTACATGCTCTCCGGCGGCACGGACGCCAAGTCCTTCGACGAACTGGGCATCCGCGGCTTCGGGTTCGCGCCGCTGAAGCTGCCGCCGGAGCTGGACTTCGCGGGCATGTTCCACGGCGTGGACGAGCGGGTCCCGGTGGACGCCCTGAAGTTCGGTGTGCGGGTGCTGGACCGGTTCATCGACGCGTCCTGAACCCGGCCCAACTCGCTTGATTCCGTCCTGGTTTGCGCGCTGAAACGAGACTGCACTAATCGCCAGCGCGTACGGAGGTCGACCGGGACGGGTGAATGCGACCATAAGCTCGTAGCTCCATTACTCCCTCCTCGTTACACGGGGTGCGGTCCGAGGCTTGGATCGCTTTGCCAACGAGGAGGAAGAATGATCAAGAAGGTCGTCGCTGCTGCGGCCGCCACCGGTGGTCTGGTTCTCGCGAGCGCGGGTCTGGCTGCCGCCGACGCGGGTGCCCAGGGTGCCGCCGTGCACTCCCCGGGCGTTGTGTCCGGCAATGTCATCCAGGTTCCGGTGCACGTCCCGGTGAACGTCTGCGGCAACACGATCTCGGTGATCGGGCTGCTGAACCCCGCCTTCGGCAACACCTGCATCAACAACTGACGTTGCGCCTCACCCCGTGAGGGGCCTCACCCCACGAGGGGCTGCGCCTGTCGGCCCCGGAGCGCGTCCCATGTGCTCCGGGGCCGACCGGTCCCTCCGCGTCTCCGTCCGTCCGGGCGGACGCGCTCCAGAAGGTTCACGACAACGTCGAAGGCAGGGAATTCAGCAATGCGACAGGTCACCCGCAAGGGCCTGATGACCGTAGCGGCGGCGACCGGCGTCCTCGCCGTCACCGGCGGCTACGCGCACGCCGACTCCGGTGCGCAGGGATCGGCCGCGGGCTCGCCCGGTGTGCTGTCCGGCAACACCGTGCAGGTGCCCGTGCACGTCCCGGTGAACGTCTGCGGAAACACCGTGAACGTGATCGGACTGCTCAACCCCGCGGGGGGCAACGCGTGCGCCAACACGGGCGGCTCCCACGCCGGCGGTGCGCACACCGGCGGCTCCCACGCCGGCGGTCACACCGGTGGCTCGCCCGGTGTCGGCTCCGGCAACACCGTCCAGGTGCCGGTGGACGTGCCCGTCAACGTCTGCGGCAACAGCGTGAACGTCGTCGGAGTCGGCAACGGCGCGCTGGGCAACCACTGCGACAACGGCGGCGGTGGCCACCAGCTCCCCGGCGGCGGCACGCCCGGCCACCCGGGGCACCCCGGCCACCCGGGTCACCCTGGGCACCCCGGCCACCCTGGACACCCGGGGCACCCCGGCCACCCTGGACACCCGGGCTACCCCGGCCACCCGAGCAACCCCGGTAACCCGAGTAACCCGAGTAACCCTGGTAACCCCGCCAACCCCGGCACTCCCCAGCAGCCGGGCGGCGGTGGGTCCCAGCACGTCAACCACCCCGGTGGGTCGGCGTCCGTCATCCGGCCCGTGGGGGGCGCGCAGCTCGCCCACACCGGTAGCGACCTGCCCCTCGGCGCACTGGCACCGGCCGGCGCGGGTGCTCTGCTCGGCGGTGCGCTGCTCTACCGCAGGGCGCGCGCGAGGGCGTAAGGCATCGAACACAGAAGGGGGACGGGCCGGAGGCGGTCGAGGCACCGGCCGGTCACCTGGGGGAGAGCGCGGACTGTCGCCGCGTGTGTGCAGGGAGCGACCGGGCACGCCCACGCTCAGCGAAGCGGTACACAGTGCGCCGAACCGCCGCATTCTCCCCCGTGGCGTCCCTGAAACGGATCGGGCCCCGTAGACGCGGGGCCCGATCCGTTTCAGCCTCCTTCACCTCACCACGTGGCGCGCACCTGGCGGATGATCCGTCGGCGCAGCCGCACCTTGCGGCTGCCGTCACGCAGCAGACTCAGGCGGTCCAGCTCCCAGTGTCCGTACTCGGCGTGGTCGGTCAGCAGACGTGTGGCGTCCTTGCGGGACACCCCGCGCGGTACGTACACGTCGACAAATTCGTATTCCGGCATCGCATCTATTGTGCGGGCTGGGGCCCGGTACGGATAGCGTCTGCACTATGTCTGATGCTGCGCAGCCCACCGCTGCCGAGGTACGCGCCGCCGCCGAGGCGGTCAAGACCGCGCTCGACCGCCACCTGGCCGCGGTCGAGCGCAGGACGGGCGAGGACGACCCGGCCGTCTACGAGGCGTTCAACGAGCTGGCCGCGGCGGCCGAGGAGTACGACGAACTCCTCTACGACCGCTACGACGAGGTCACACCTTTCGAGATCCCCGGTGCGGAAGACGCACTTCCGCCGTATGCGGGCCCCGAGGAACCGAACGCGCTGAGCGTGCTGATCCGCCGGGACTACGCGGTGGTGGAGCCGCAGCGGCTGCTGACGCAGGCGCGGCGCGTGGAGGACGCGGACGAGGACGCTCCGCCGGAGTCGTCGGCCGGCACCGTCCACGGCGCGCTCGGCGTGATCTTCGGCGAGTTCGAACCGGACGAGATCGCCACCCGGCACAAGGAGTTCGGCCTCGAGGAGGGCGACTCCACCCTGTGGGTGACGGCCGCCGACGAACCGGCGGAGCCCGGGGAATGGCTGGAGGCGCCCTTCGAGCAGATCGACCCGCAGCGGGTCGTCTGCCGTTTCGACGTCAGCGCGGTCTTCGACGACGACTCGGACGAGGACGACGAGGATCTCGGACCCGACCCGGAGCTCCACGGCGAACTGGACGACGACGAGGACCTGGAGCCCCTGGACGCCGAACGCTAGACCGAGGGGCGCGCCGGACCCGGTTCGGCGCGCCCTTCGGACACGGGTGGCGGTGCCGTACGGCCCGAGGGCCCCGGCGCCGTCCCCGCCCTCACTCCTCGGTCGTCGGCACCTCAGGCCGGAGCAGTACGGGCAGGCGGGTGGTCCGCGGCTTGGCCGTGATCTCGGCCACGGCCCGCGGCAGCGCCTGCTCCACCCCATGCACCACGGACAGATGGCGCGCCGCCCGGCCGAAGGCCGTGTACACCCACGGCCGGCTCAGCGCTCCTGCGGCATCGCCGGGCAGCACCACGACCACCGCGGGCCAGCGCTGTCCCACCGCCTGGTGCGCGGTCAGCGCCCAACCGTGCCGCACGGACTGCTCCACCCGCTCCCTGGGCACGACCACGGCCGCGCCCGCGCACTCCAGATGCAGCCCCTCCGCGTCCGCCGTCACCACACGTCCCGGGACCGCCCGGCCCGGGACGGGGGAGTAGACGATCCGGTCTTCCGGGTCGAAGCCGCCGAAGCGGCCGGGGCCGGGGTTCAGCCGCTCCTTGAGCGCCGCGTTCAGCGCCCGCGTACCCGCCGCGCCGCCGTGTCCCGGCGTGATCACCTGAGTCTCGTCCGAGGGGATGCCGATCGCCCGCGGCACCGAGTCCGCGACCAGTTGCACGGTCCGGTGCACCGCCTCCCCGGCGTCACGGACCGGCACGATCACCACCTCCTTGCCCGGCGCGTCGACCTGCGGCAGCTCGCCGACGCCGATCGAGGAGACCAACTCGCCGAGCGGCCCGGGATCGGGGGTCCGCGAGGCGATCTGCGGGCACATCCGGGCGGCGAGCAGATCGGCGAACACGCGCCCGGGACCGGCCGACCACAGCACCCCCGGGTCACCGCTCAGCACCAGGCGGCCGCCGTCGGGGAGTGACTCGATGAGCAGCGCCGCCGTCTCGACGTCCAGTTGGGGCGCGTCCAGCACGACGAGCAGGTCGAGGTCCAGCGCGCCGTCCGCGTCCCGTCCGGGGCCCTCGGCGCCGGACAGCAGCCCCGCCACCGTGGCGAGCGCCGCGTCCGCCCGCTCCCCGGGAGCGTCCGCCGCGCCGAGCCCCGCGAGCAGCGCCTCCCGTCCGGCCGGGGTGTGCGTGGCGGCCCAGGCCCGCACACCCAGCCGGCGGGCCTCACGCAGCAGCGTGGCGGGCTCGGCCCGGGACGCCTCCCCGCCGGTGTGGAGCACCAGTCCATGGCCCGCGACCGCGCGGATCAACTCCGCCGCCGAGCCGCGCGCCGAGCCGGCCGCACCTTCCCAGTCCTGAGCCGAACCGGTCTCCTTGGGCACGGAGTTGACCAGCCGGGCCAGTCCGTCGGCGAGGCTCTCCTCCGCCAGCGCATACCGCTCCAGGCCGATCAGGACACGGACCGGGCGGCCCTCGCCGTCCTCGTCGCTCTCCTCGCCGCCCGGGGGCTGCGTCTCCAGGGCGTCCTGGAAGACGAGGGCCTCGCCCTCGGCGACCGTGCTCCGCACCGCCTCCTCCGGGTCCGGCACCGCGCGCTGCGCGAGCGCGGCCTGAAGGGCGGGGGCCTCCAACGCCGTGTGCCCGGCCACGGCCGCCTGCTCCAGCAGCCAGACCGTCACCGCGCGCGCCCGGCGCTCGTCGTCCGGCCGGCCCTCGGGGCCGAGCAGAGCCCGGGCGAACCCGTCCGCCTGCTCGGGCCGCACCCCGGGGATCCGCAGCAACAGCCAGGGGTCCGCCCGCAGACGAGCGTCCGCGCCGTCGCCGAGGGCCGCGGCGGCCTGCGGCGCCAGGGCGTGGGGAGCGCCGCCCTCGGTCAGCACGGCGCCCACGGCCGCGACGCTCCGTGCGGCGGGCGCCGCCGCGGCCCTCGGCGACGGCGCGGGCTCGGGGCGCCGCACCGGCTCGGGGGCGGGTCGGCGCGGGGCGGGCGCCGGCTCGCTGAAGGCGCTCGCCACCGGCTTCGCACCGCTCTCGACGGCCCGCACGGCCGCGAGCAGATCGGCGGCCTGTCCGCTCAGCTTCGCGCCGGCCTCGATCGGCCCCTTCTTCTCCGCCTTCCGCCGCTCGATGCGCTCGCGCTCCACCCGCTGAGCGGCCAGCTCGGCCTCGGCCTCCGACTTCTGAGCGGCCGCGCCCTCGCCGTCCCCCGCGTCGGCCGTACCGCCGTCGGCGGCACCCGAGCCGGACGCGGACTCCGTCTCCTCCGGGCCGCCGGTGCCCTCGGTCTCGTCCTGCCGGGACCCTCCTGCGGTCCCCGGAGCCGGCTCCTCGGCCGCCCCCGCGTCGCCCGAGGTCCGTACCGTCTCGTCCCCGCCGGTGCCGGTCCCGGTCTCGTCGGCCGGTTCCCCCGGGTGGGAGGCGGTCTCCGTGGTTTCCGGGTCCGTGCTCACAGCGTGCTCCAGTCGTGATCGGGATAGCGGTGCACCGGGGCCGACACATCGTCCAGCGCCCGGCAGATCTCGTCAGGAAGACTAAGCGTCTCCACTGACAACGCCGCCGTGAGCTGCTGTGCGTTGCGCGCGCCGACGATCGGCGCGACCACCCCCGGCCGGTCGCGGACCCAGGCCAGTGCCACCTGGAGCGGCGTCGTGGCGAGCCCGTCGGCGGCCGTCTGCACCGCGTCCACGATGCTGCTCGCCGTGTCGTCGAGGTAGGGCGCGACGAACGGGGCCAGATGCTCCGACGCCCCGCGCGAGTCGGACGGCGTCGCATTGCGGTACTTGCCGGTGAGCACCCCCCGGCCCAGCGGAGAGGACGGCAGCAGCCCGACCCCCAGGTCCAGGGCGGCGGGCAGCACCTCGCGCTCCACGCCCCGCTGGAGCAGCGAGTACTCCATCTGAGTGCTGGCGATCCGGGTCCGGACACCCGGCGCGGCGAGCTGCCAGGTCGCCGCCTTCGCGAGCTGCCAGCCACAGAAGTTGGACACGCCCGCGTACCGCGCCCGGCCGCTGCTGACCGCCAGGTCCAGCGCCTGCAGCGTCTCCTCCAGCGGGGTGTACGGGTCGAAGGCATGGAGGTGCCACAGGTCGACATGGTCCGTGCCGAGACGGGCGAGCGAGTCGTCCAGCGCGGCCAGCAGATGGCCGCGCGAGCCGTCGAAACGGCGCTCGGGGTCGGGCACGCTGCCCGCCTTCGTCGAGATGACCAGATCCCGGCGCGGCACCAGACCTTCCATCAGGCGTCCGAGCAGATACTCGGCCTCCCCGTCCCCGTACACGTCCGCCGTGTCGACGAGGGTTCCGCCGGCCTCCCAGAACACCTTCAACTGCTCCGCGGCGTCGTGCTCGTCCGTGTCACGCCCCCAGGTCAGGGTGCCGAGTCCGATGCGGGACACACGAAGGCCGGTACGGCCGAGATGCCTCTGCTCCATGAACGCCGACATTACTGTCCGGAACCGGCCGCGTGGGTTGCCTGTGGACAACCGATTTCCCCGGTGCCCACGGCGAATTCCCTCTCCTCGCCGCCCGGCGCGACCCGGCGCCGTACGGCCGCGCCGTGCGCCCGACGGCGCATCCCTGCCATAACTCCCGCGCCGACCGGGCACCCGCGCCACGTCCCGGGTGACTCTCCCTTCCCGGCCCGCCCCGCGCTAAGGTCTGCGCACAAGGGACGTTACTGATCGGTAAGGGGAATCGGCCATGCAGCTCGGGATCAACCTCGGCTACTGGGGCGCCGGAATGGACGCGGACAACCTCGCCGTGGCCCAGGAGGCCGACCGGCTCGGCTATGCGGTGTGCTGGGCCGCCGAGGCCTACGGCTCGGACGCGGCCACCGTGCTCACCTGGGTCGCCGCCCAGACCGAGCGCATCGACGTCGGCTCCGCGATCTTCCAGATCCCGGCCCGCCAGCCCGCGATGACCGCGATGACGGCCGCCACCCTCGACTCGCTCTCCGGCGGCCGCTTCCGCCTCGGTCTCGGTGTGTCCGGGCCGCAGGTCTCCGAGGGCTGGTACGGCGTCAAGTTCGACAAGCCGCTGGCCCGCACCCGGGAGTACGTGGAGATCGTACGCAAGGCGATGACGCGGGAGCGGCTGTCGTACGAGGGCGAGCACTGGACCCTCCCGCTGCCCGACGGCCCCGGCAAGCCGATCAAGCTGACCGTGCATCCGCAGCGCGAGCACATCCCGCTCTACATCGCCGCGATCGGCCCCAAGAACCTGGAGCAGACCGGTGAGATCGCCGACGGGGCCCTGCTGATCTTCCCCTCGGCCGAGCACATCGAGGAGACGGCGATCCGGTACCTGCGCACCGGGCGCGAGAAGGCCGGCAAGACCCTCGAAGGCTTCGACGTGTGCCCCACACTCCCGATCGCGGTCGGCGACGACAAGGACGTCCCCTCGCTCGCCGACACCTTCCGCCCCTACACCGCCCTTTATGTGGGCGGCATGGGCAGCCGCAAGCAGAACTTCTACAACCAGCTCGCCCGGCGCATGGGTTACGAGCAGGCGGCCGCCGAGATCCAGGACAAGTACCTGTCCGGCGACAAGCAGGGCGCCGCGGCCGCCGTACCGCACGAGCTGATCGACCGCACCACCCTGCTGGGATCCGTGGACCGCATCGCCGACCGGATGAAGGCCTACGCCGAGGCCGGTGTCACGACGCTCACACTGTCCCCCGCGGGCTTCACCCTGGACGAGCGGATCGCCTCGCTTCGGGCGGGATCCGACGCCCTGGAGCGGGCCGGGCTCGCGTAACCCGCACGAGCGGGCGACGGAGAGGGCTCCACGGCCGTGGTGGGGGCTCGGGGGCCTTCCCCGCCACGGCCGTCACGGTGAACAACGCTTGGGCGGGCCCGCGGTTACGCAGGGCCTGCACCCGTGCGTCCAGCGTTCGACGGAGTTCTCCGGCACCCGGGTCGCCGCTCGACCGGCCCCCACTTGACTCTTTCTTTGCGGACCCCTGCGGAGAGGCGTCAGTGATGCTTTCGGTCAAGAGCCTGTTTCCGGAGATCTTCGACAACGACGAGCCGTTCCGGCGCTGGCCGAAGGCCAGGTCGGCGCTGCTCACTTTGGGCATCCACGGGCTCCACTGCCATGAGCGCGCCGGCGGCTGGCGCCGCATGGCGTCCCTGAGGATGCCGGACCGCCGCGACCTCCTCGGCGGACCCGCGACCCCGGCCCCCAGTACGCCTGAGCCGCGAGCCGAGCGCTGGGAGCCGAGCGCCAAGAGCCGCGCGCGCCGGATGAGTCGCGCTGCTACAGCCAGCCCCGCCGCTTGAACAACCGGTACAGCAGCACCTCCAGAGCCGCCATCCCCAGGATCACCGCCGGGTACGACACCACCCAGTGCAGCTCCGGCATGTGCTGGAAGTTCATGCCGTAGATGCCCGCGATCATCGTCGGGACCGCGGCCATCGCCGCCCACGCGGAGATCTTCCGCATGTCGTCGTTCTGCCGGACGCTCATCTGCGCCAGATGCGCGGACAGCACATCGGACACCAGCCGGTCCAAGGCCTCCACGGACTCGTTCACCCGGGTCAGATGGTCGCTGACGTCCCGGAAGAAGGGGCGCGACTTCTCCTGCACGAACGGCACCACCGCGCCGGACACTCCCTGGCCCGCCAGCCGGGCCAGCGGCGGCGCCAGGGGGACCGTCGCCCGCCGGAACTCCAGGACCTGCCGTTTGAAGGTGTAGATCCGCGACGCCGTGTGCCGGGAGCCCCCGCTCGACGGCGAGAAGACCTCCGCCTCCAGCTCCTCCAGATCGGTCCCCAGTTCGGTCGCCACCTCCAGATAGTGGTCGACGACGGAGTCCGCGATGGAGTACAGCACACCCGTCGGCCCGTGCCGCAGCATCTCCGGCTGCTCCTCCAGGTGCCGCCGGACGGATCCGAGCGGCATGTCCTTGCCGTGGCGCACGGTGACCACGAAGGAGTCGCCGAGGAAGATCATCAGCTCGCCGGTGGTGACCGTGTCGCTGTGCGGCTCGTACGACACCGGTTTGAACACCATGAACAGCGAGTCCTCGTACACGTCCAGCTTGGGCCGCTGGTGCGCCTTCAGGGCGTCCTCGACGGCCAGCGGATGCAGCCCGAACTCCTTGGTCACCAGGTCGAACTCGCCTTCCGTCGGCTCGTAGAGGCCGATCCACAGGAAAGCGTCCGCCGAGGCGCGCGCCTCCTGAAGCGCGTCGGAGAGGTCCTCGGGTCGCTCGGTCCGGCGCCCGTCGCGGTAGATGGCGCAGTCGACGATCACGGAGCGCATTCTCCCGTCAGCCGGTCCCGCCCGCACTCCGGGGCCCATGCGCCCGGGCGCACGCGCCCCCGCGTCGCGCGGCCGCCGTTCCCCCGGCCCGGGTCCACAGGCGTGCCCGTACGCTGGACGGCATGCCCACGTTGATCCTCGTCCGGCACGGACGCTCCACCGCCAACACCGCGGGACTCCTCGCCGGCTGGACGCCCGGCGTCGCCCTCGACGAGCGCGGCGCCGCGCAGGCCGCGGCCCTGCCGGGCCGGCTCGCCGAGGTACCGATCGCCGAGGTCGTCACCAGCCCCCTGCAACGCTGCCAGGAGACCCTCCAGCCACTCCTCGACGCCCGTCCCGGGCTGCGCGCGCACACCGACGAGCGCATCGGTGAGTGCCACTACGGCGACTGGTCCGGCCGCAAGCTCGCCGAACTGAAGGACGAGCCGCTCATGGAGGTGGTGCAGGCCCATCCGTCGTCGGCCGCCTTCCCCGGCGGAGAGTCGATGCGGGCCATGCAGACCAGGGCCGCGGAGGCGGTACGGGAGTGGAACGCGCGCGTGGAGCGCGACCACGGCGCCGACGCCGTGTACCTCATGTGCTCTCACGGTGACATCATCAAATCGCTCGTCGCGGACGCACTCGGACTTCATCTCGACCTCTTCCAGCGGATCTCCGTGGAGCCGTGTTCCATCACCGCGATCCGTTACACCCGGCTGCGGCCATTTCTCGTTCGCCTCGGGGACACCGGGGATTTCGCCTCCCTCGTCCCGCGTGCGGAACCCGCCGGTCCGGACGCCACGGTCGGGGGCGGTGCGGGCGCACCGTGATCGTCGGCCGCAGTAGGGTGAAGCGGTCGCACCAGCGCAGCAGCAGTACTCGTCAGCAACCGGAACGGGCCGGCGCGGTCAGCCGGTCCCGATCCCGATCCAATGGAGACAGGACGTGTCCCGTCAGGTGTTCCTCTACGACCCCCCGGACCGCTTCGTGGCCGGCACGGTCGGGCTGCCCGGGCGCCGTACTTTCTTCCTGCAGGCCACGGCCGGACCCCGGGTGACCAGCGTGGCCCTGGAGAAGACCCAGGTCGCGGCGCTCGCCGAACGCATGGACGAGCTGCTCGACGAGGTTGTGCGGCGCAGCGGAGGCAGTGCCGCCGTCCCCGCCGTGGCCCCCACGGAGATCTCCGACACGGCTCCGCTGGACACCCCGATCGAGGAGGAGTTCCGCGTCGGCACCATGGCCCTGGCCTGGGACGGCGATGAGCAGCGCATGATCGTCGAGGCTCAGGCCCTCGTCGAACTGGACGCCGAATCCGAGGAGGACCTCGCCGAGGCCGAGGAACGGCTCCTCCAGGACGAGGAGAACGGTCCGCCGATGCTCCGGGTCCGGCTCACCGGCGCGCAGGCCAGGGCCTTCGCCAAACGCGCCCTCGACGTCGTCAACGCCGGGCGGCCGCCGTGCCCGCTGTGCAGCCTCCCGCTCGACCCGGAAGGACATGTATGTCCGCGCCAGAACGGATACCGCCGCGGAGCGTGACCACGGCCGAGCTGCTCGCCACGGGTGAGCTGACCGTGCGCGGACGCATCCGCGACGCGTCCAACGCGGCGCTGTACTGCACGGTCTCCCTGGACGGCCGGGAGGCCGCCTGCATCTACAAGCCCGTCGCCGGGGAACGCCCCCTGTGGGACTTCCCCGACGGCACCCTGGCGCAGCGCGAGGTCGCCGCCTACGAGGTGTCCGAGGCGACCGGCTGGGGGCTCGTGCCGCCCACCGTGCTGCGTGAGGGTCCCTACGGCGAGGGCATGTGCCAGCTGTGGGTCGAGCCCGTGCCCGACGGCGAGCTGCTCGCGCTGGTGGACGCGGAGGAGCCGGAGCCCGGCTGGAAGGCGATCGGGCTGGCGGACGTCGGCGAGGGCAGGACGGCGCTGCTGGTGCACGCCGACGACGACCGGCTGCGGCGCCTGGCCGTCCTCGACGCGGTCATCAACAACGCCGACCGCAAGGGCGGCCATCTGCTGCCCGGGGACGAAGGGCGCCTGTTCGGCATCGACCACGGTGTCACCTTCAACACAGAGAACAAGCTGCGCACCCTGCTGTGGGGGTGGGCGGGGGAGCCGCTGACCGGGGAGGCCGTCGAGGTGCTCAAGGGGCTGAAGGAGTCCCTGGAGGAGGGCGCCGCGCTGGCCGTACGACTGGCCGCACTGATCACCCCGGAGGAGGTCGAGGCCACTCGCGCCCGGGTGGAGGCCATGCTGGACTCGGGTAAGCATCCGGAGCCGACCGGGGAGTGGCCGGCGATTCCCTGGCCGCCGGTGTGAGGCGCCGCCGCCTCGGGTGAGGGCCGGGTGAGCCGAGGTGCTGCGCACATCGCCGGGATTTCCGCAAGGGTGCCTTCCCGGTCATCCGGCCCGGTCCGGTTCGTATACCGAACTTCGGGCCGGTTAGGCTCATGTCATGCATGCCTGGCCCGCTTCCGAGGTCCCCGCCCTGCCTGGTCAGGGCCGCGACCTGAGGATCCACGACACCGCGACCGGCGGTTCGGTCACCCTCGACCCCGGTCCTGTCGCCCGTATCTACGTCTGCGGCATCACCCCGTACGACGCGACCCACATGGGTCACGCGGCGACCTACAACGCGTTCGACCTCGTCCAGCGCGTATGGCTGGACACCAAGCGGCAGGTGCACTACGTCCAGAACGTCACCGACGTCGACGATCCCCTCCTGGAGCGGGCCGAGCGCGACGGCGTCGACTGGGTGGCGCTCGCCGAGCAGGAGACCGCCTTGTTCCGGGAGGACATGACCGCACTGCGGATGCTCCCCCCGCGGCACTACATAGGCGCGGTCGAGGCGATACCCGGCATCGTCCCGCTCGTCGAGCGGCTGCGCGATCTCGGCGCCGCCTACGACCTCGAAGGGGACATCTACTTCTCGGTCGAGTCCGACCCCCACTTCGGCACGGTGTCCCATCTGGACGCCGCCGCCATGCGCCTGCTGTCCGCGGAGCGCGGCGGCGACCCGGACCGTCCGGGCAAGAAGAACCCGCTCGACCCGATGCTCTGGATGGCCGCCCGCGACGGTGAGCCCAGCTGGGACGGCGGTTCGCTGGGCCGGGGCCGGCCCGGCTGGCACATCGAGTGCGTGGCCATCGCCCTGGACCACCTGGGCATGGGCTTCGACGTCCAGGGCGGCGGCTCCGACCTCGCCTTCCCGCACCACGAGATGGGCGCCTCGCACGCCCAGGTGCTGACCGGCGAGTTCCCGATGGCCAAGGCGTACGTCCACGCCGGCATGGTGGCGCTGAACGGCGAGAAGATGTCCAAGTCCAAGGGCAACCTGGTCTTCGTCTCCCGGCTCCGGCGGGACGGCGTCGATCCGGCGGCCATCCGGCTCGCGCTGCACTCCCACCACTACCGGTCCGACTGGGAGTGGACCGACCAGGTGCTCCAGGACGCCGTGGCACGGCTCGGCCGCTGGCGCGCCGCTGTGTCACGGCCCGACGGCCCGCCCGCCGAGGCGCTCGTCGAGGAGATCCGCGAGGCCCTCGCGAACGACCTGGACGCCCCGGCCGCGCTCGCCGCGGTCGACCGCTGGGCGGCCCTCCAGCAGGAGACCGGCGGCACGGACACGGGCGCACCCGGTGTGGTCTCGCGCGCCGTGGACGCACTGCTCGGCGTGGCTCTCTGACGCGGAGAACGGCGAGCGGCGCCGTGCGGATCCGATGACCCGCACGGCGCCGCTCGGCGTATGTGGCCGCAGACCGACGGTCCCGGACCGGCCTCGCACGACCGTCCGCCGGGACCGTCCGACGGCCCGTCAGTCCTCCGTGGAGTCCTCGTCCTCGCCGCCCGCCCGCGGTGGCTTCGGCGGTCGCGGACGGCCGCCGGGGCCCTCCCGCCGGTAGGAGCCGCCCTCGCCGCCGTCCGCCGTGGCGTGCCCGCCGGGCGGGTTGACGTCCCGTCGGCGCAGATACCGCTCGAACTCCCGGGCGATGGCCTCGCCCGACGCCTCCGGCAGCTCCGCGGTGTCCCGGGCCTCCTCCAGCGTCTGGACGTACTCGGCGACCTCGCTGTCCTCCGCCGCCAGCTGGTCCACGCCGAGCTGCCAGGCACGTGCGTCCTCCGGCAGCTCGCCCAGCGGGATGCGCAGGTCGAGCAGGTCCTCCAGACGGTTGATCAGGGCCAGTGTGGCCTTGGGGTTCGGCGGCTGCGAGACGTAGTGCGGGACCGCGGCCCACAGCGAGACAGCGGGTACGCCCGCGTGGGTGCAGGCCTCCTGCAGCACGCCCACGATGCCCGTGGGCCCCTCGTACTTGGTCTCCTCCAGATCCATCCGGCGGGCCAGGTCCGCGTCGGACGTGGTCCCGCTGATGGGTACCGGACGTGTGTGCGGGGTGTCCCCGAGCAGGGCGCCCAGGATGACGACCAGCTCCACGCCCAGCTCATGGGCGAAGCCCAGCAGCTCGTTGCAGAACGAGCGCCAGCGCATCGACGGTTCGATGCCGCGGACCAACACCAGGTCGCGTGGTTTCTCGCCGCCGACGCGGACCACCGAGAGACGGGTCGTGGGCCAGGTGATCTTGCGGACCCCGGCCTCCATGAACACGGTCGGGCGGTTCACCTGGAAGTCGTAGTAGTCCTCGGCGTCCAGCGCCGCGAAGACCTCACCTTTCCACTCCCTGTCGAGATGCGCGACCGCGGTGGAAGCGGCGTCGCCGGCATCGTTCCAGCCCTCGAACGCGGCCACCATGACCGGGTCGATCAGCTCGGGAACCCCCTCGAGCTCGATCACCCAGCGCCTCCTTCCGACGTGCCCTCGCGTACGTCCCAACCTTACGGCGTGCGGCGGGGACGCCCGCAGCCCCCTTGCACGGGGGAGTGAACGGATCACTGCCCCGTACGGAGCCCTCGAACACCATGATCGTGACCCTGGGCCGGCCCTGCGAGGTGATCCACTCCTCCGAGCGGTCAGAGCGTCGAGCGCAGCCACTGCTCCACGGACGCGATGTGCACGGTCGCCCAGGACCGGGCCGCCTCCGCGTCCCGGTCGCGCAGGGCACCGAGAATCGCCCGGTGCTCGTGCAGGGTCCGGCTGACCGCGTCCTCCTGGGTGAGGCCCCGCCAGATCCGGGCCCGGGTCGTGGGCCCGGACAGGCCGTCGAGCAGCGAGCACAGAACCGAGTTGCCGGAACCCTGCACGATGCCCCGGTGGAACTCCAGGTCGCTGGCGACCAGTTCCTCCACCGACGGATCGGCGCCCAGCTTGTCCAACTGGGCCGTGAGCGAGTCCAGTTGCTGCTCACCGATCCGGGAGGCCGCCATGGCCGTCGCGGCCGGCTCCAGGATGCGGCGCACCGCGAGGAACTCCAGCACGGTGTCGTCGCGGTGGAAGTCCACGACGAAGCTCAGCGCCTCCAGCAGCAGCTGGGGGTCGAGACTCGTCACATAGGTGCCGTCGCCCTGCCGCACGTCCAGGATGCGGATCAGCGACAGGGCCCGTACGGCCTCGCGCAGGGAGTTGCGGGAGAGCCCGAGTTCGGCGGCCAGCTCGCTCTCCTTGGGCAGGCGGTCGCCGGGGCGCAGCGCGCCGGAGACGATCATGCCCTTGATCTTCTCGATCGCCTCATCGGTGACCGCCATGACGCGCCTCCCTGTCGCCGAGACATCCGATGTATCAGCTCATTATGGGGCGCCAGTGGGCTGAACGGGGGAGGGAATCCCAAGGGCAGAGGGGGAGACCGCCCTCGCCCGCTCAGGCCGACGCCCCCGGACCCGCCGCCTCCGCCGCCGGATCCGCCTCCGCACGCGCCAGCAGCCGCAGCGCCTCCAGGGCGACCACCGCGCCGCGCTCCACACCCCGGGCCACCACCTCGCGGTGCGGGTCGTAGCCGCCGGTGGAGAAGGACGCCTTCTCGTCGACCAGTTCGTCGGCGTTGACCCCGTCCACCACGAGCACACCGCCCGCGACCAGCCCGCGCAGCGAGGCGGTCACCAGCAGCGCCGACAGCTCCATCTCGATCGCCGCGAGCCGCGCCCCGTCGTACGCGTTCAGCGGGATCAGCCCGGGCTGGAAGGCCGCCCGGGTCCACACGATCCCCCGATGGTGCGGCACACCCGCTTCCCGGGCCGCGCGCACCAGGGCGAGAACCGCCTCCGGCGCCGACACCGCCGGGTACTCGGGCGGCAGCAACTGCTGGGTGACGCCGTCGTCGCGGATCGCCGCCTCCGCGACGACCAGGTCCCCGTCACCGATCCCCGGCCTCATGGCGCCCGCCGTGCCCAGCCGCAGCATCGTCCGGACGCCCACGTCCGCCAGCTCCTGGAAGAGCAGGATCGCGCCCGGCGCGCCCACCCCGTGCGAGGCGACCGTCACCGGCAGGCCCTGCCAGCTCCCCCGGAACACCCGGTACTCGCGGTGGTACGACACCTCCTCGGCCCCGTCGAGCAGTGCGGAGACGGTGGCCGTGCGCGCCGGGTCGCCCACGACGACGGCGTACGGGGGCAGCCCGGTGCGCGGGATGCGGGTGACGGGCGACAGGTCCTGCGTCATCGGGCGGCTCCGGTGGGTCGGCGAGGCCGGACAGCGGCACGCGCGTCGAACGTGCGGCGCACACCGCACACCGCACACCGTACGCAGCACGCCCCCGCCGGTGATCAACGACGGGGGCGTCCACGTACACGAAGGGGCGGCTCCGTGCGGGGAGCCGCCCCTCGTCGTGGGGGCCTACTTCTTGTCGAGCAGGTCCTGCACCTTGCCGCGCACCTCGTCCGTGGCCAGGCCACGGATCGTCAGGGTGGTGCGGCGGCGCAGCACGTCGTCCGCCGTCTCGGCCCACTCGTGGTCGCGGGCGTAGACGACCTGCGCCCAGATCTCCGGCGCGTCCGGGTGGACGCGCTCGCCCAGCTCGGGGTTCTCGTTCGCGAGCCGCGCGATGTCGAAGGCCAGTGAACCGTAGTGGGTGGCCAGGTGCTTGGCGGTGTCGGGCGCCATGCGCGGGCCGGGCGCCGGGCCGTCGACGACCAGCCGGTGGGCGATCGCGCGCGGGTTGGCGATGCCCGGCAGCGGCAGCTTCCTCGGCAGCGTGGAGATCGGCTCGAAGTCGTCGCCGAGCGGGCGGCCCGGGAGGGCCTCCAGCTTCTTCATGACCGTACGGCCGATGTGGCGGAACGTCGTCCACTTGCCGCCCGCGACGGACAGCATGCCGCCCCGGCCCTCGGTGACGACGGTCTCCCGCTTGGCCTTGGCGGTGTCGCCGGGGCCGCCCGGCAGCACCCGCAGACCGGCGAAGGAGTACGTGATCAGGTCACGCCGCAGCTGCTGGTCGCGGACGGAGAAGGCCGCCTCGTCGAGGATCTGGTCGATGTCCTTGTCGTTCACCGAGACCTCGGCCGGGTCGCCCTCGAACTCCTCGTCCGTGGTGCCGAGCAGCAGCATGTCCTCCCAGGGGAGGGCGAAGGTGATGCGGTACTTGTCGATCGGGGTCGCGAGCGCCGCCTTCCAGGGGGAGGTGCGCTTGAGGACCAGGTGCGCACCCTTGGACAGACGTATGGAGGGGGCCGCGTTCGGGTCCTCCATACGGCGCAGGTGGTCCACCCACGGGCCGGTCGCGTTCAGCACCAGCCGCGCGTCGACACCGAACTCGTCGCCGGAGACCCGGTCCCTCAGCTCGGCACCGGTGACCCGGCCCCTGGTGAAGCGCAGGCCGGCGACCTCCGCGTGGTTCAGGACGACGGCGCCCGCCTCGACGGCCGCACGGACCGTCATCAGCGCCATGCGCGCGTCGTTCATCTGGTCGTCGCCGTACACGGCAACGGCCTTGAGGTTCTCGGTGCGCAGCTCCGGAACGTCCTGCTGCGCCTTGGCCGGCGACAGCAGGTGCCCCACGCCGTCACCGAACGCCGAGAGTGCGGAGTAGGCGAAGACGCCCGCTCCGAGCTTCGCCGCGCCGTGCGGCCCGCCCTTGTACACGGGGAGGTAGAACGTGAGCGGGTTCGCCAGGTGAGGGGCCACCTGACGGGACACCGCACGGCGCTCGAAGTGGTTCTCCGCCACCAGCTTCACCGCGCCGGTCTGCAGATAGCGCAGGCCGCCGTGGAGCAGCTTGGAGGAGGCGGAGGAGGTGGCGCCGGCGAAGTCGCCGGCGTCCACCAGGGCCACCCGCAGGCCCGACTGCGCGGCATGCCAGGCCGTGGAGATGCCCAGGATTCCGCCACCGATCACCAGGAGGTCGTAGGTCGCCTTGGACAACTGCTCCCGGGTCTCGGCGCGGCTCGGGGTGGAGCCGTACGCCGGGTGGGTCCCCAGAGCCGGGACACTCTGCAGGGTGGTCATCGCGAATTACTCCTCGTCTTCGATCCAGCCCATGGTCCGCTCGACGGCCTTGAGCCAGTTCTTGTACTCACGGTCGCGGGTCTCCGCGTCCATGTGGGGCGTCCACTCGGCGGCCCGGCGCCAGTTGGCGCGCAGGTCGTCGGTGCTGGTCCAGAAGCCGACGGCGAGGCCGGCGGCGTAGGCGGCACCGAGGCAGGTGGTCTCGGCGACCATCGGACGCACCACCGGTGCGTCCAGGACGTCCGAGAGCGTCTGCATCAGCAGGTTGTTGGAGGTCATGCCGCCGTCGACCTTGAGAGCCGCGAGCTCGACGCCGGAGTCCTTGGTCATGGCGTCGGTGATCTCGCGGGTCTGCCAGGCGGTGGCCTCGAGGACGGCGCGCGCGAGGTGCGCCTTGGTGACGTACCGGGTCAGTCCGGCGATCACACCGCGGGCGTCGGAGCGCCAGTAGGGGGCGAACAGACCGGAGAAGGCCGGCACGAAGTAGGCGCCGCCGTTGTCCTCGACCGAGAGCGCCAGCGTCTCGATCTCGGCGGCGGTCTTGATCAGGCCCATCTGGTCGCGCATCCACTGCACCAGGGAGCCGGTGACGGCGATCGAACCCTCCAGGGCGTAGACCGGCTTCTCGTCGCCGATCCGGTAGCCGACCGTGGTCAGCAGGCCCGAGTAGGAGTTGATGATCTTCTCACCGGTGTTCATCAGCATGAAGGTGCCGGTGCCGTAGGTGGACTTGGCCTCGCCCTCGGAGAAACAGGTCTGGCCGAACAGAGCGGCCTGCTGGTCGCCGAGCGCGGAGGCGACCGGGATGCCGCCGAGCACCTCGCCCAGCTTGCCGCCGGTGATCTCGCCGTAGACCTCCGCGGAGGAGCGGATCTCGGGCAGGATCTGCTTCGGGACGCCGATCGACTCGCAGATCTTGTCGTCCCACTGCAGGGTGTGCAGGTTCATCAGCAGGGTGCGGGAGGCGTTGGTCACGTCGGTGACGTGCTTGCCGCCGTCGACACCACCGGTCAGGTTCCAGATGACCCAGGTGTCCATGGTGCCGAAGAGGATGTCGCCCGCCTCGGCGCGCTCCTTGAGTCCGTCGACGTTGTCGAGCAGCCACCGGGCCTTGGGGCCGGCGAAGTAGGAGGCCAGCGGCAGGCCGGTCTCGCGGCGGAAGCGGTCCTGGCCGACGTTGCGGCCGAGCTCCTTGCAGAGTCCGTCGGTGCGGGTGTCCTGCCAGACGATGGCGTTGTGGACGGGCTCGCCGGTGTTCTTGTCCCACAGCACGGTGGTCTCGCGCTGGTTGGTGATACCGATGGCCTTGATGTCGTCACGGGTGATGCCGGCCTTCTCGATGGCTCCGGCGACGACTTCCTGGACGTTGGTCCAGATCTCGGTGGCGTTGTGCTCGACCCAGCCCGGCTTCGGGAAGATCTGCTCGTGCTCCTTCTGGTCGACGGAGACGATGCGGCCGTCCCGGTCGAAGACGATGCAGCGCGAAGAGGTGGTGCCCTGGTCGATGGCGGCGATGAACGGGCCGGCGGTGTGTGCGTCGGTCACGGTGTGCTCCTGGGATTCCATAGCTGGTGGGGCGGTCTATACGTGCGCGGTACTGAGAGCGAGACGTCCGGAGGGGCTCAGTTTTCTCAGGCGAAGGCGACGTTGTATATGCCTGCGGCGATCGCGCCGCCGATCAGTGGACCGACGACCGGGATCCAGGCGTAGCCCCAGTCGGAGCCGCCCTTGTTGGGCAGAGGGAGGAGTGCGTGCACGATGCGCGGACCGAGGTCACGGGCCGGGTTGATCGCGTAGCCGGTGGGGCCGCCCAGGGAGAGGCCGATCGAGACCACGACGAGCGCGGTGATCAGGGCGCCCAGGGTGCCGAGGCCGTTGCCCTTGTCGTTCAGGCCCTGGGTGAGGACCGCGAGCACCAGCACGATCGTGCCGATGATCTCCGTGGCGAGGTTCATCACCGCGTTCCGGATCTCGGGACCGGTGGAGAAGATGCCGAGCACGGGGCCGGCCTGGGTCTCCTGGGCCTCGACCGCCTTGGTGTCCTGCGCCCCCGGGCCGCCGACGATCTCTCTGTCGGTGAGGTGGGCGTGGAACTGGCCGTAGTAGACGACCCAGACCAGAGCGGCACCGATCATGGCGCCGAACAGCTGACCGGCCCAGTAGATCGGGACGTTGCTCCAGCCGCCGTCCTTGATGGCGAGCGCGAGCGTCACGGCCGGGTTCAGGTGGGCGCCGGACAGCGGCGCCGAGGTGTAGACCGCCGTCAGAACGGCGAAGCCCCACCCGAAGGTGATGGCGAGCCAGCCGGCGTTGCGGGCCTTGGAGGCCTTCAGCGTGACAGCGGCGCAGACGCCGCCACCGAGCAGGATGAGTATGGCGGTACCGATGGTCTCGCCGATGAAGATGTCGGAGCTGGACACCCGCGACTCCTTTGTCCTTCGTCCAGGGGAAGGCGAACCCCGGGTCCCTCCGGTGGTCCGCGCCCTCAGGTGAGAGCGATGTCGGCCCTTGGCGTTGTCACACTCTAACGCGTATTGCCGGTAAGTGTTCGACAATGCCGACCGATGGACGGGAGTCTCGCTTCCGGTTCGGCGAGGCGTCAAGAGTTCGGTAATCGAATGCTGGATCGTTATTGATCGTCGCGGCTTATCGATCTTGAAACGGGTGCGCACCGCGCGCGAACAGGCACGTTTCGTGTCCGCCCGGGGGAAGGGGCGGACGAGGAGGGGGTACGGCGCCGGCGCAAGGCCACGGGGGTGCGGAAAGCCGCGGGCGCGCGAAAGGCCGCAGGCGTAAGCGAGGCCGTGGCTGCGGGAAAGCCGCGGGGTGGCCGTCGCGAGCGCGATGCAGGGGCCGCGGGGCGCCGAAGGGGTCGATACGTCGTACGTGTACCGGCCCGGCACTCTGAAGTGCGCGAAGCTCAGAACCGCCCGGCGCCCAGGTCCCTGGACACCGCGCGGGCGCAGTCGCGGACCGCCGCGATCAGATCGGGGCGCAGCTCGCCGTCCCGGCACACGCGTTCCACCGCGCCGGTGATGCCCACCGCACCCACCGGCATCCGCCGCCGGTCGTGGATCGGTGCCGCCACCGAAGCCACCCCGGTCCAGGTCTCCTCGACGTCGGCCGCGTACCCCCGGGCCCGGGTCAGGTCGAGGAGCTGCTCGAAGTCGTCCAGCTCGCACACCGTGCGGTCGGTGAACGCCTTGCGGTCGTTCTCCAGCGCCTCGCTGTGCGCCACCGGGTCGTACGCCGACAGCACCTTGCCGAGGGCCGTGGAGTGCAGCGGCTGCATGGCCCCGATCTCCAGGACCTGCCGGCTGTCGTCGGGCCGGAAGACGTGGTGCACGATCAGCACGCCCTGTTGGTGCAGCACCCCGAGATAGACGCTCTCGCCGCTCGCCCGGGCCAGGTCGTCCGTCCACACCAGGGCGCGTGCCCGCAGCTCGTGCACATCGAGATAGGTGGTGCCGAGGCGCAGCAGTTCGGCCCCCAGCTGATAGCGGCCCGAGGCGGTGTCCTGCTCGACGAACCCCTCCTGCTGGAGCGTACGGAGTATGCCGTGGGCCGTGCCCTTGGCCAGGCCGAGCGACGAGGCGATGTCCGACAGGCCGAGCCGTCGCTCGCCCCCCGCGAGCAGCCGCAGCATCGCGGCCGCCCGTTCGAGCGACTGGATGTTCCGTGCCATCCCCGTCCTGCCTCCGTCCTTCGACCTGTCGCCGACCGTCGTATACCACCGTTCGGCAATGCCGAACACTACCGGTCGTTGCCGACCTCTCGCTAATGGGTGGTCGCCATCCGTTCCGCGAGAATCCCCGTGCGGGTCACATCAGGAACGCCCGTCCGCCCCGTGGACGCCCCTGACCGTAGAGCCCACCGGGGGCTACCCTGGCCGCGTGCGCCTTCCGTGGGAAGCGCAAAGCCGACAGCCGTCGCACTCCAGGGAGCATCTTCCATGGCCTCGTTGCCGAATCCGTCCCTTTCGTCCGCCTCCGTCGACAGCCGGGCCCGAATCGACGCCCTCCGGGAAGCCCTCGCCACCCGTGTCGTGGTGGCCGACGGCGCGATGGGCACGATGCTCCAGGCGCAGGATCCGACCCTGGAGGACTTCCAGGGCCTGGAGGGCTGCAACGAGATCCTCAACCTGACCCGTCCCGACATCGTTCGCTCGGTCCATGAGGCGTACTTCGCCGTGGGCGTCGACTGCGTAGAGACGAACACGTTCGGGGCCAACCACGCGGCCATGGCCGAGTACGAGATCGCCGATCGTGTGTACGAGCTGTCGGAGGCGGGTGCCCGGATCGCCCGTGGGGTCGCGGACGCGTTCGCCGCGGACGACGGCCGCCGGCGTTGGGTGCTGGGGTCCATCGGGCCCGGTACCAAGCTGCCCACCCTGGGCCATGTCGCCTACACCACGATCCGCGACGGCTTCCAGGCCAACGCGGAGGGGCTGCTGGCGGGCGGGACGGACGCGCTGATCGTCGAGACCACTCAGGACCTGTTGCAGACGAAGGCCTCGATCCTGGGCGCCCGGCGCGCGATGGAGGCGACGGGCATCGAGGTGCCGCTGCTGTGCTCGATGGCCTTCGAGACCACCGGCACCATGCTGCTCGGTTCCGAGATCGGCGCGGCGCTGACCGCGCTGGAACCTCTCGGTATCGACATGATCGGCCTGAACTGCTCGACCGGCCCCGCGGAGATGAGCGAGCACCTGCGTTATCTGACGCGCCACTCCCGCATTCCGCTGCTGTGCATGCCGAACGCCGGTCTGCCGGTGCTCACCAAGGACGGGGCGCATTTCCCGCTCGGTCCGCAGGGTCTGGCGGACGCGCAGGAGAACTTCGTCCGCGACTACGGGCTCTCCTTGATCGGCGGTTGCTGCGGTACCACTCCCGAGCATCTGCGTCAGGTCGTGGAGCGGGTCCGTGACCTCGCTCCGGTGGAGCGCAGTCCGCGGCCCGAGCCGGGCGCCGCGTCCCTGTACCAGAGTGTGCCGTTCCGCCAGGACACCTCCTATCTGGCGATCGGTGAGCGCACCAACGCCAACGGCTCGAAGAAGTTCCGCGAGGCCATGCTGGAGGGCCGCTGGGACGACTGTGTGGAGATGGCCCGGGAGCAGATCCGCGAGGGCGCCCACATGCTCGACCTGTGCGTGGACTACGTGGGCCGCGACGGCGTCGCCGACATGGAGGAGCTGGCCGGCCGGTTCGCCACCGCCTCCACCCTGCCGATCGTCCTGGACTCCACCGAGGTCGAGGTCATCCGCGCGGGCCTGGAGAAGCTCGGCGGGCGTGCCGTGATCAACTCGGTCAACTACGAGGACGGCGACGGACCGGATTCGCGGTTTGTGAAGGTGACGCGGCTCGCCCGCGAGCACGGCGCCGCGCTGATCGCGCTGACCATCGACGAGGAGGGCCAGGCCCGCACCCCGGAGAAGAAGGTCGAGATCGCCGAGCGGCTCATCGCCGATCTGACCGGGAACTGGGGCATCCACGAGTCGGACATCCTCATCGACACCCTGACCTTCACCATCTGCACCGGTCAGGAGGAGTCCCGCAAGGACGGTATCGCCACCATCGAGGCGATCCGGGAGCTGAAGAGGCTCCACCCGGATGTGCAGACCACCCTGGGTCTGTCGAACATCTCCTTCGGTCTGAACCCGGCCGCGCGGATCCTGCTCAACTCGGTGTTCCTCGACGAGTGCGTCAAGGCCGGGCTGGACTCCGCGATCGTGCACGCCTCGAAGATCCTGCCGATCGCGCGTTTCGACGAGGAGCAGGTCACGACGGCTCTCGACCTGATCTACGACCGCCGCGCCGAGGGCTATGACCCGCTGCAGAAGCTGATGGCGCTGTTCGAGGGTGCAACCGCCAAGTCGCTGAAGGCGGGCAAGGCCGAGGAACTGGCCGCGCTGCCGCTGGAGGAGCGCCTCAAGCGGCGCATCATCGACGGCGAGAAGAACGGTCTGGAGGCCGACCTCGGCGAGGCGCTGCTGACCCGGCCGGCTCTCGACATCGTCAACGAGACGCTTCTGGACGGCATGAAGGTGGTCGGTGAGCTGTTCGGCTCCGGCCAGATGCAGTTGCCGTTCGTGCTGCAGTCGGCGGAGGTCATGAAGTCCGCCGTCGCCTACCTCGAACCGCACATGGAGAAGACGGACGAGGCCGGCAAGGGCACCATCGTGCTCGCGACCGTGCGCGGCGACGTCCATGACATCGGCAAGAACCTCGTCGACATCATCCTGTCCAACAACGGCTACAACGTCGTCAACCTCGGTATCAAGCAGCCGGTCTCCGCGATCCTGGAAGCCGCCGAGGAACACCGGGCCGACGTCATCGGCATGTCCGGGCTCCTGGTCAAGTCCACGGTGATCATGAAGGAGAACCTGGAGGAGCTGAACCAGCGGGGCCTGGCCGCCACCTACCCGGTCATCCTCGGCGGTGCGGCGCTCACCCGCGCATATGTCGAACATGATCTGTACGAGCTGTACGAGGGCGAGGTCCGCTACGCCCGTGACGCTTTCGAGGGGCTGCGTCTGATGGACGCGCTCATCGGGGTCAAGCGGGGCGTGCCCGGGGCCAAGCTGCCCGAACTGCGCCAGCGCCGGGTGCGGGCCGCGACCGTCGAGATCGAGGAGCGGCCCGAGGAGGGCCACGTCCGCTCCGACGTCTCCACCGACAACCCCGTGCCCACCCCGCCGTTCTGGGGCACCCGCGTCGTCAAGGGCATCCCGCTCAAGGAGTACGCCTCCTGGCTGGACGAGGGCGCGCTGTTCAAGGGCCAGTGGGGCCTGAAGCAGGCCCGCACCGGTGAGGGGCCGACGTACGAGGAACTCGTCGAGACCGAGGGCCGGCCCCGGTTGCGCGGCCTGCTCGACCGGCTCCAGACGGAGAACCTCCTCGAGGCGGCCGTCGTCCACGGCTACTTCCCGTGCGTGTCCAAGGACGACGACCTGATCGTCCTCGACGAGGCGGGCAACGAGCGCACCCGGTTCACCTTCCCGCGCCAGCGCCGGGGCCGGCGGCTGTGCCTGGCCGACTTCTTCCGCCCGGAGGAGTCCGGCGAGAGGGACGTCGTGGGCTTCCAGGTCGTCACCGTCGGCTCCCGGATCGGCGAGGAGACCGCGCGCCTCTTCGAGGCGAACTCCTACCGGGACTACCTCGAACTGCACGGCCTGTCCGTGCAGTTGGCGGAGGCCCTCGCGGAGTACTGGCACGCGCGGGTGCGCGCCGAACTCGGCTTCGCCGGCGAGGACCCGGCCGACATCGAGGACATGTTCGCCCTGAAGTACCGCGGCGCCCGCTTCTCCCTCGGCTACGGCGCCTGCCCCGACCTGGAGGACCGCGCCAAGATCGCCCAGCTCCTGGAGCCGGAGCGGATCGGCGTCCACCTCTCCGAGGAGTTCCAGCTCCACCCGGAGCAGTCCACGGACGCGATCGTGATCCACCACCCCGAGGCCAAGTACTTCAACGCCCGATAGCGCTCTCGTGCGCGGCGGGCGCGCCAACCGGCGTCACCACGCACTTTCCCCGCGACCGTCGTACACTGGTCGGTCCACCGCAGGCCGGTTCCCCCTCCGGGAACCGGCCTGGTTGTCCCTTGAAGGAGGTACGCCGGATGACCACCACGGTCCCCGCGCTCGGAACCCGTACGGCCGAAGGCTCCGCCCTGCAGGCTGTTCTTCTCGACATGGACGGCACACTGGTGGACACCGAGGGATTCTGGTGGGACGTCGAGGTCGAGGTCTTCGCCTCGCTCGGCCACACCCTCGACGAGTCCTGGCGCCATGTCGTGGTGGGCGGCCCCATGGCGCGCAGCGCGGGCTTCCTGATCGAGGCCACCGGCGCCGACATCACCCTCGACGAACTCAGCGTGCTGCTCAACGACGGGTTCGAGGACCGCATCGACCGAAGACTGCCCCTGATGCCCGGCGCGGCCCGGCTGCTGGCCGAACTGGCGGCGCACGAGATCCCCACCGCCCTGGTCTCCGCCTCGCACCGGCGCATCATCGACCGGGTCCTGGCCTCGATCGGCCCGCAGTACTTCACGCTCACCGTCGCCGGGGACGAGGTGGAGCGCACCAAGCCGTTCCCGGACCCCTATCTGCTGGCGGCCTCGGGCCTCGGGGCGGACCCCGCCCGCTGCGCCGTCGTCGAGGACACCGCCACCGGTGTCGCGGCCGCCGAGGCAGCGGGCTGCCTGGTGGTCGCCGTGCCGTCGGTCGCTCCCATCGCCCCCGCCCCCCGTCGCACCGTGGTGACCTCTCTCGAAGAGGTAGACCTGCCATTTCTCCGTGGTTTGATGACGGAAATGCGCTGATCGTTCACCCAGCGTGCATCCCGAATGGACGCAATACCGCCGGGTGTCCAACGGAATGAATTAATACCCGGCTGCCCAGCCGAATTCGGGTACGGTCCGGCGGACCTTGACGTGTGACGTTCGCCACATGCAAGGGGGTCGACAGTGGGGGGCGAAGTGTGCCGATCCCCCCTGTTCGGACGCCTCCGGCGCGCCCTTGTGTCCCGATTGGTGGAACGCTGCACGAATCCTTCCCCGAGCGGTCTTTCGGTGCGTCCGCAACCGGTTTCACTGCGTGATGGGAACTCAACTCCGGTGGCGGTGAACCCTCGTGCGGGCGCGGACTAATCTCATCGCGAGAACATCGCCACAACCCCGTGATCCCTCGCGCCACCCATGCTTGACGGGTACACGGATCCAACAGCCCTGGAGAAACTCGAGCATGAACCGCAAGACTTTGGTGCTGCCGGCCGTCGTCGGTCTGCTCACCCCCGTCCTCGCTGCCTGTGGCGGGTCCGACAGCGGGGGCAAGAGCGGTGACGCCATCGTCGTCGGCACCACCGACCGGTTCACCGACACCGGCGACACGCCCGCGCCCGTGGACCCGGCGTACGCGTACGACGTCGGCACCTGGAACATCCTGCGGCAGACCGTGCAGACGCTGATGGCCCAGCCCCGCGGTGAGGGCGAACCCGAGCCCGAAGCCGCCGAGAGCTGCGGCTTCACCGACACCGGCAACGAGCGCTACGCCTGCAAGCTGCGCAGCGGCCTGAAGTTCGCCAACGGCGACGCGGTGACCGCGGCCGACGTGAAGTTCTCCATCGAGCGTGCCCTCTCCCTGAAGGCCGACAGCGGTGTCTTCGCGCTGCTGTCCACGATCGACACCGTCGAGACGCAGGGCGACGACCAGGTCATCTTCCACCTGAAGACCGCGGACGCCACCTTCCCGTTCAAGCTGTCGACGCCGGTCGCGGGCATCGTCAACCCCAAGGACTACGAGAAGAACAAGCTGCGCGACGGCTTCCAGGTCGACGGCTCCGGCCCGTACACCATGCAGGCCGAGGTCTCGAACAACGAGCTGGTCAAGGCGACCTTCACCAAGAACCCCTCGTACAAGGGTCTGCTGAAGCCCAAGAACGACAAGGTGGTTCTGGAGTCCTTCAAGGACGCCGACGCCATGGGTGCCGCCCTCGACAAGGGCGACATCGACGTCATGACCCGTCAGATGTCCCCGGACCAGATCCGCAAGCTCCAGAACGACACGTCCGGCAACATCAACCTCGTGGAGATGCCGGGTCTCGAAATCCGCTACCTGGGCTTCAACACCGACGCCGCGTCGGTGAAGTCCAAGGCCGTCCGCCAGGCCATGGCCCAGGTCATCGACCGCAGCGCCCTGGTCTCCAAGGTGTACGGCTCCCAGGCCCAGGCGCTGTACTCACTGGTCCCGGCCACCATCACCGGCCACTCCAACGCCTTCTTCAACAAGTACAGCGACCCGAGCGTGGCCAAGGCCCGCACGCTGCTGAACAAGGCGAACATCACCACCCCGGTGAAGCTGACCCTGCACTACACGACCGACCACTACGGCCCGGCCACCGCCAAGGAGTTCGAGGTGCTCAAGGAGCAGCTCAACGGCAGCGGGCTGTTCAACGTCGACGTCCAGGGCACGCCGTGGGACAAGTTCCGCCCGGCCGAGAAGAAGGGCGCGTACGACGTCTACGGCATGGGCTGGTTCCCCGACTTCCCGGACGCGGACAACTACCTGGCGCCGTTCCTGGACAAGGACAACACCCTCGGTTCGCCGTACGACAACGAGGAGATCCGCACCACGCTGATCCCGCAGTCGCGGCGCCAGGCCGACCGTCTCAACGCGTCGAAGAGCCTCACCGACATCCAGGACAAGGTCGCCGACGACGTGCCGATCCTCCCGCTGTGGCAGGGCAAGCAGTACGTCGCCACCCGTGACGACATCACGGGCAGCGAGTACGCGATGAACTCCTCCTCCACGCTGCAGCTGTGGGAGCTCGGCCGCGGTGTGAGCGGCTGATCCGATCCGGACTGACAAGACCCCCGGGCCGAACAGCCCGGGGGTCTTTGCATGCGTCTGCGGAACATCGCCCGACAGCTCATCGCCGACGGGCCGTTCGAAGCGACCGTGAGGACCCCGGGCTGCCCCCGGGGCGCGTGACTACTGCGCGCCGGGGCGCACCAGGCCGCTCTCGTACGCGTACACCGCGGCCTGCACCCGGTCGCGCAGCCCCAGCTTCGTCAGCACATGACCCACATGCGTCTTGACCGTGGTCTCGCTGACGAACAGGTCGGCGGCGATCTCGGCGTTGGACAGCCCGCGCGCCACCAGCTTCAGCACCTCCACCTCGCGCTCGGTGAGGGTGTGCAGGGTGTCTGGAACCGGCTCGTCCCCGGACGGCAGATGTCCCGCGTACTTGTCGAGCAGACGGCGCGTGATGCTCGGCGCGAGCATCGCCTCGCCCGCCGCGACCACCCGGATCGCCTGCACCAGCTCGTTGGCCGGCGCGTCCTTGAGGAGGAAGCCGCTGGCACCGGCGCGCAGCGCCTCCACCACGTACTCGTCGAGATCGAAGGTGGTCAGCACCAGCACCTTGGCCGGGCCGTCCCGCCCGGGCCCGGTGATCTGCCGGGTCGCCTCCACCCCGTCCATCCGCGGCATGCGGATGTCCATCAGCACCACATCGGGCTGGAGCGCGCGCACCTGGTCGAGCGCCTGGAGGCCGTCTCCGGCCTCGCCGACGACCGCGAGGTCCTGCTCGGCCTCCAGGATCATCCGGAAGCCGGTGCGCAGCAGCGGCTGGTCGTCGACCAGTAGGACGCGGATGGCCACGTAAGTCTCCTTCGCTAGTCCGGCCCCATTCTGCCCTGCTCGCAGCCCTGCGGTTCGGGCGCCCCGACCCCCGCCGACCACACCTCCCCGGGGCCGGCCGCCGGGACCTCGGCCGTGTCCTCGTGGGTGGTCTGCACCGGCAGCGGCTGTGTCTGCCGGGGGACGCCCCCCGGACCCGCAGCCACGACCCCGTCAGGGCCCCGCACCGGCAGCGGATACGGCGGGGGAGTGCCGCCGAACTCCGGGCAGACGGCCTGGTGATCGCACCAGCCGCACAGTTTGGTCGGGCGCGGGCGCCAGTCGCCCGTCTCCGTCGCCAGCCGGATCGCCTCCCACAGCGCGAGCAGCTTGCGCTCGACGCGCTCCAGATCGGCCGGCACCGGGTCGTACGTCACCACATCGCCGCTGCCCAGATAGACGAGCTGCAGCCGCCGCGGCACGACCCGCTTCAGCCGCCACACCACCAGGGCGTAGAACTTCATCTGGAACAGCGCGCCCTCCGCGTACTCGGGCCGGGGCGCCTTGCCCGTCTTGTAGTCGACGATCCGCACCTCTCCCGTGGGCGCGACGTCGACACGGTCGATGATCCCGCGCAGCTTCAGCCCGGAGTCCAGCACCGCCTCCACGAACAGCTCGCGCTCGGCCGGCTCCAGCCGGGTCGGGTCCTCCAGCGAGAACCAGCGCTCCACGAGCTGCTCCGCCTCACCCAGCCAGCGCGCCAGCCGCTCACCCTCCGGATCGTCCGCGAACAGCTCCGCGACCTCCGGTCTCGTCTCCCGCAACCGGTCCCACTGGCCCGGGATGAGCGACTTGGCCCGGGGCGCGGTCCGCTCGACGGCGGGAGCGTCGAACAGCCGCTCCAGCACCGCATGGACCAGCGTGCCCCGGGTCGCCGCCTCGCTCGGCTTCTCGGGCAGTTTGTCGATCACCCGGAAGCGGTAGAGAAGCGGACACTGCATGAAGTCGCCGGCGCGCGAGGGCGACAGTGACTCCGGAGGCGCGGCGGCCACGGCGGGCTGCTCGGCGGAGCCGTCGGTGCTGGTATCCATGCCCACAGACGATACGGCCCGCCACTGACAGTGACACAGCCGCGCCCGTCGCGGCCCGACGGGATCCGGGCACCGGCACGGCATGGCTTTCCGCGCAACGGCGGGCCGAACGGCCCGTGAGTCAGCGGAGAGAACAGAGGGGGTGCCGGGGCGAAACACGACGCGACGGCCGCATACCATCGACCCAGACCCTCCCACCCGGCACCACCCGGGCCGGGGAGACGCTTCGATCGAGGGGACATCGTGGACGAGAGCGGCGGGAGCGGACAGCCGCGCCCCGGCAACGGCGGGACGACCGACCCCGAGGCGGCCCCCACGGCACGGCCCGCCGACGCCGCGCGCCCCGAGCAGCAGCAGGCGCAGCCCGCCGACGGCGGACCGACCGCGGCCACGGACGATCAGGGCACCCGGCCGGGCGGCAACGACGAGCACGCCGTCGAGCCCGACTCCCCGGGCCCGGCTCACTCCGGCGGCCGAACGGCCTCCGAGCCCCACGACGCCACCACGCCGTCGCCCACCCCCGGCTCCGACCCCGCACGGCCCGACGACCCCGAGGCCGCACCCTCACCCTTCGGCCACGACCCGCACGCCCCCCGGAGCCACGCCCACTCCGGAGCCGACGGCCAGGGACGCCCCCCGCAACGCCCCAAGGATCCCGGCGGCGGCATCCTCATGGGCCGGCCCTTCGGCGTCCCCGTCTACGTCGCCCCCAGCTGGTTCCTCGTCGCCGCCCTGATCACCTGGGTGTTCGGCGGCCAGCTCGACCGGGTGCTGCCCCAGCTCGGCGCCACCCGCTATCTCGTCTCCCTCTTCTTCGCGGTGGCCTTCTACGCCTCCGTGCTCGTCCACGAGCTGGCCCACACCGTCGCCGCCCTGCGCTTCAAGCTCCCGGTGCGCCGCATCCAGCTCCAGTTCTTCGGCGGCGTCTCCGAGATCCAGAAGGAGGCCGAGACCCCGGGCCGGGAGTTCGTCCTCGCGTTCGTGGGCCCCCTGCTCTCCCTGGTCCTCGCCGGGATCTTCTACCTCGCCATGAAGCCCGTCCAGCCCGGCACCGTCCCCGGCGTCCTGCTGGCCGGCCTCATGATCTCCAACCTCATCGTGGCCGCCTTCAACCTGCTCCCCGGCCTCCCCCTCGACGGCGGCCGCATGCTGCGCGCCGTCGTCTGGAAGATCACCGGCCGGCCGATGAGCGGCACCGTCGCCGCCGCCTGGGTCGGCCGCGCCCTCGCCATCGCGGTCCTGATCGGCCTGCCGCTGCTCACCCAGTCCGGCGCCCTCGGCTCCACCGCCGAGGACAACGTGGGCATGGACACCGTCACCGACGCCCTGCTCGCCGCCATCCTCGCCGCCATCATCTGGACCGGTGCCGGCAACAGCCTCCGCATGGCCCGGCTGCGCGAGCACCTGCCCGAACTGCGCGCCCGCACCCTCACCCGCCGCGCGGTCCCCGTCGAGACGAACACCTCGCTGTCCGAGGCCCTGCGCCGCGCCAACGCCGCCGGCGCACGGGCCCTCGTCGTCGTCGACGGCCACGGCCAGCCGCTCTCGCTCGTGCGCGAGTCCGCCATCGTCGGCGTCCCCGAGCACCGCCGGCCCTGGGTCAACGCCAGCGAACTCGCCCAGGACCTCACCGACGGCATGCGCGTCTCCGCGGAGCTCGCCGGCGAGGACCTCCTCGACGCCCTGCGCGCCGCCCCCGCGACCGAGTACCTCGTCGTCGAGGAGAACGGCGACATCTACGGCGTCCTGTCCGCCGCGGACGTCGAGCGCGCCTTCGTGAAGGCCATGGCCCGCCCCAGCTGAGGCCCCGGCCTGCGAGCGTGGTCGGCGGCCCCTCCGGCGACCGGTAGGCTGGTCACATGTCCGAACCGACCGGTGCCGCCCGCCGTCGCGGGCCCTTCAAGGTCGGGGACCAGGTACAGCTGACCGACCCCAAGGGCCGCCACTACACGTTCACGCTCGAGGCCGGGAAGAACTTTCACACCCACAAGGGTTCCTTCCCGCACGACGAACTGATCGGCGCACCCGAGGGCAGCGTTGTCCGCACCACGGGGAACGTCGCCTACCTCGCGCTGCGCCCCCTGCTCCCCGACTACGTCCTGTCCATGCCCCGCGGGGCAGCCGTCGTCTACCCCAAGGACGCGGGGCACATCCTCGCCTTCGCCGACATCTTCCCCGGCGCCCGCGTCGTGGAGGCCGGCGTCGGCTCCGGCTCGCTCAGCAGCTTCCTGCTGCGCGCCATCGGCGACCAGGGCATGCTGCACAGCTACGAGCGCCGCGCCGACTTCGCCGAGATCGCCCAGCAGAACGTGGAGCGCTACTTCGGCGGCCCGCACCCGGCCTGGCAGCTCACCGTCGGCGACCTCCAGGACAACCTGAGCGACACCGACGTCGACCGCGTCATCCTCGACATGCTCGCCCCCTGGGAGTGCCTGGAGGCCGTCTCCAAGGCGCTCGTCCCCGGCGGCATCCTGTGCTGCTACGTGGCCACCACCACCCAGCTCGCCCGGACCGTCGAGTCCATCCGCGAGATCGGCTGCTTCAACGAGCCGACCTCCTGGGAGACGATGATCCGCAACTGGCACATCGAGGGCCTGGCCGTCCGCCCGGACCACCGGATGATCGGCCACACCGGCTTCCTGCTCACCGCCCGCCGCCTCGCGGACGGCGTCGAACCGCCCATGCGCCGCCGTCGCCCCGCCAAGGGCGCGTACGGCGAGGACTACGCCGGTCCCAACGCGGACGGAGGCTCCGGCCGCTGAGCCGGGCCCCGCACCCGATCCAACGTACGAGCGCCGTGGCCGAGTTCCCGCACCCCTCGCGGAACTCCACCACGGCGCTCGCGCGTTGAGACTCCGAGGCAGTCCGGAACCCGAGGCATCAGAGGAAGCGGGCACCCGCCGTTCCCCCGTACTGTGACGTGTGGCACGATGCGGGGCACCCCACCGGCAGCCCTCACAGGAGACACTTCTCTCGTGCAGCACCCCGCCGTTCCGGAACTCGCGCACACCACCACCCGGCCCATCCACTGGGTCGCCACAGCCACCGCGGTCTCCGGCGTGATCGCTCTGACGTCCCTGCTGCAACCCGGCGCCGCGACCGCGGCCCAGCCCCAGGTCCGGACCAAAGCGGCCCCGGTCGCGGCCCTGCCGCCCGACCCCGCCAAGGTCCACTTCCCCCTCGACTGCGGCCCCACCAAGGTCCTCGTCGCGAAGAGAGCCACCGGCGACCTCGACGGCGACGGCCGCCCCGAGACCGTGGCCGTCGTCCACTGCGACGCGAGCATGGGCACGCCGCCCGACGCCGCCTACGTCCTGACCCAGGCCGCCGACGCCCCCGAACCCCGTGTGGTCGCCACCCTCGTCGACACCAAGGACCGCCTCACGGTCACGAGCCTCGCCGTCCACGACGCCGCCGTCACCGCGAGCATGCTCGGCTACTCCTCGCCCGACGTACCGAGTTGCTGCCCCGACGTGAAGAGCTCCGCCGAATGGCAGTGGAAGGGCGGCTCGTTCATCCGCTCCACCCCCTCCGGAGCCCGGACCGTGTGACACGGCTCACCGCCCCCGGGACCCCACGGCTCATGGCCGCCCGGGGGCGTTCCGGCGTCGGCCGGTCGAACCCGGTGTGAGAAAACAGACATGAATGACAGTCTGTGGTCGTACGATCACTCGGCGTCAGGGCCGTGGATCTCCACCTTGTCCGAAACCCGACGTACGTGGATGCACTCGCCGGGGCACTCCCGCGCCGAGTCGACCACATCCGTGAGAAGCGGCAGCGGCACGGGCGTTGTGGCGCCCGTGGCCTGCAGAAGCTCGTCGTCCGGGCCCTTCACATAGGCCAGGCCGTCGATGTCCAGCTCGAACACTTCGGGCGCGTACTGGGCGCAGATGCCGTCACCGGTACACAGATCCTGGTCGATCCAGACCTCCAGCGCCTCGCTGTCGACTCCGGCCTGCTGCACGGTCATCTCTCCTGCCGTTTTTTCTTCGCAGAGCTGCCGGGAATCCGGCCAGCCCTGACGGGTGTTGAACACCCCGACCCTACCTTCGGCCGCTTTCCAATCATGTTCGGTGGGTATTCCCCTGGCGTGAGGGAGAGCGCAAGGGTGAAGATCGGACACACCTCGACAGTCTTTGTGATCTAGGGGTTTCAATCGACACCCACCCAGGTAGGGTCTGGAAGCGTCCAGCTCCCCTTGGAGGAGGTGAGGACCGTGGCAGCCCACGACGACGACATTAACCGCGGCATCCGCCCGGGACGCGGGTCCGAAGACCCGGCCGGGCAGATCGCCTACCTTGAGCAGGAGATCGCCGTCCTGCGCCGCAAGCTCGCCGACTCTCCGCGACACACGAGGATTCTCGAAGAGCGGATCGTCGAGCTGCAGACCAACCTGGCCGGCGTGTCCGCACAGAACGAGCGGCTCGCCAACACGCTCCGTGAGGCCCGCGACCAGATCGTGGCCCTCAAGGAGGAGGTCGACCGGCTCGCCCAGCCGCCGGCCGGCTTCGGTGTCTTCCTGCAGGCGAACGAGGACGGCACGGCCGACATCTTCACCGGGGGCCGCAAGCTCCGGGTGAACGTCAGCCCCAGCGTGGAGCTCGAGGAACTCCGCCGCGGCCAGGAACTGATGCTCAACGAAGCGCTCAACGTGGTCGAGGCCATGGAGTACGAGCGCGTCGGGGACATCGTCACCCTCAAGGAAGTCCTCGAGGACGGCGAGCGCGCCCTGGTGCTCGGGCACACCGACGAGGAACGGGTGGTACGGCTCGCCGAGCCGCTGCTGGACGTCACCATCCGTCCCGGCGACGCCCTTCTGCTCGAACCCCGCTCCGGCTATGTCTACGAGGTCGTACCGAAGAGCGAGGTCGAGGAGCTCGTCCTCGAAGAGGTACCCGACATCGGCTACGAGCAGATCGGTGGCCTCTCGGGCCAGATCGAGGCCATCCGCGACGCGGTCGAGCTGCCGTACCTGTATCCCGACCTCTTCAAGGAGCACGAACTGCGCCCGCCCAAGGGCGTCCTGCTCTACGGCCCTCCCGGATGCGGCAAGACCCTCATCGCCAAGGCCGTGGCCAACTCCCTGGCCAAGAAGGTCGCCGAGGTGACCGGCCAGGCCTCCGGGAAGAGCTTCTTCCTGAACATCAAGGGCCCCGAGCTGCTGAACAAGTACGTCGGCGAGACCGAGCGGCAGATCCGCCTCGTCTTCCAGCGTGCCCGGGAGAAGGCCAGCGAGGGCACCCCCGTCATCGTCTTCTTCGACGAGATGGAGTCCCTCTTCCGCACCCGCGGCTCCGGCGTCAGCTCGGACGTGGAGAACACCATCGTCCCCCAGCTGCTCGCCGAGATCGACGGTGTGGAGGGTCTGCAGAACGTGGTCGTCATCGGCGCCTCCAACCGCGAGGACATGATCGACCCCGCGATCCTGCGACCCGGCCGGCTCGACGTCAAGATCAAGATCGAGCGTCCCGACGCCGAAGCGGCCCGGGACATCTTCGGCAAGTACCTGACCGAGAACCTCCCCCTGCACGCCGACGACGTCAGCGAGCACCGGGGCGACAAGGCAGCCACTGTCCAGGGCATGATCCAGACCGCCGTGGAACAGATGTACGCCGAGTCCGACGAGAACCGTTTCCTCGAGGTCACCTACGCCAACGGTGACAAGGAAGTCCTCTACTTCAAGGACTTCAATTCCGGCGCCATGATCGAAAACATTGTCGGGCGCGCCAAGAAAATGGCGATCAAGGACTTCCTGGAACACAGCCAGAAGGGCCTCAGGGTCTCCCACCTCCTCCAGGCGTGTGTGGACGAGTTCAAGGAGAACGAGGACCTGCCCAACACCACCAACCCCGACGACTGGGCCCGGATCTCCGGAAAGAAGGGCGAGCGGATCGTCTACATCCGTACGCTGATCACCGGAAAGCAGGGCGCGGACACCGGACGCTCCATCGACACGGTGGCGAACACCGGTCAGTACCTGTAAAAGGCAGGCGGCTGCGGGTCCCGTCACCGGGCACCCGCAGCCGACGCTTTTCCGGACACGTCCGGAGCAAGGCAATGACGCAAATGATCTCCCCACCAGCGCAAAGGCGTTCTAGGCTCTTTCGTACCGCCGCGTCGCGCCGTGCGGGGACGGGCACCGCACGCGCACCGGAGCACCAGCGGTACTTGAGCGCCGCCCCCGACCGAGGGCGCCGCCTGGCAAGGAGGGCCGCATGACCGTACGGCGAGTAATGGGCATCGAGACGGAGTACGGCATCTCCGTCCCCGGCCACCCCAACGCCAATGCCATGCTCACCTCATCCCAGATCGTCAACGCCTACGCCGCGGCGATGCACCGGGCCCGCCGGGCCCGCTGGGACTTCGAGGAGGAGAACCCGCTGCGGGACGCGCGAGGCTTCGACCTCGCCCGCGAGGCCGCCGACGCCAGCCAGCTCACCGACGAGGACATCGGCCTGGCCAATGTGATCCTCACCAACGGCGCGCGACTGTACGTCGACCACGCACACCCCGAGTACAGCGCTCCCGAGGTGACCAACCCCCGCGACGCCGTCCTCTGGGACAAGGCCGGCGAGCGGATCATGGCCGAGGCCGCGGAACGCGCCGCCCAGCTTCCCGGGGCCCAGCCGATCCACCTCTACAAGAACAACACCGACAACAAGGGCGCCTCCTACGGCACGCACGAGAACTACCTGATGAAGCGGGAGACCCCGTTCTCGGACATCGTGCGCCACCTCACGCCCTTCTTCGTCTCCCGCCAGGTCATCGCCGGCGCCGGCCGCGTCGGCATCGGCCAGGACGGTCACGAGCACGGCTTCCAGCTCAGCCAGCGCGCGGACTACTTCGAGGTCGAGGTCGGACTCGAGACGACACTCAAACGGCCCATCATCAACACACGGGACGAACCGCACGCGGACGCCGAGAAGTACCGACGCCTCCACGTGATCATCGGCGACGCGAACCTGTCGGAGATCTCGACCTATCTCAAGCTGGGCACGACCGCCCTGGTCCTGTCGATGATCGAGGACGGCTTCATCGCCGTCGACCTCGCCGTCGACCAGCCCGTACGCACCCTCCATCAGGTCTCCCACGACCCCGGACTGAAGCGCCTCGTCACGCTCCGCAGCGGCCGGACGCTCACCGCCGTCCAGCTCCAGATGGAGTACTACGAGCTGTCGCGCAAGTACGTGGAGGAGCGCTACGGGACCGACGCCGACGATCAGACCAAGGATGTCCTGGCCCGCTGGGAGGACACGCTCAACCGTCTGGAGCGGGACCCGATGAGTCTGGCCGGCGAACTGGACTGGGTAGCCAAACGGGAGCTGATGGAGGGCTACCGGCGTCGCGACGGCCTCGACTGGGACGCCGCCCGGCTGCACCTGGTGGACCTCCAGTACGCCGACGTACGCGCCGAGAAGGGCCTCTACAACCGTCTGGCGGCCCGGGGCCGTGTCAAGCGGCTCCTGGACGAGGCCGAGGTCGAGCGGGCCCGCACAAAGCCGCCGGAGGACACGCGCGCGTACTTCCGCGGCCGCTGTCTGGAGCAGTACGCGGACGACGTCGCGGCGGCCTCCTGGGACTCGGTGATCTTCGACCTGCCGGGCCGGGACTCCCTGCAGCGCGTCCCAACCCTCGAACCGCTTCGCGGAACGCGTAATCACGTCAAGGAGCTGCTGGACCGCTGCCGTACTGCGGAGGACCTGGTCAGGGTGCTCTCCGGCGGCTGAGCGGGTGTGCGGGCGCCTCGGCCGGGCAGGGTAGTAAGTCCCGGCGTCCGGGAATCATCGAGGCGGTCCCCGTACTTGGAGCAACAACGGGGCCGATGTCGGACCGGGCTTGTAGGGTCTGATCATCACCGATCGGCAGGAATGCCGACCATGTCGGGCGAACTGAGCGGGGTGAGGGTTATGGCGACCAAGGACACCGGCGGCGGACAGCAGAAGGCCACGCGCTCCACGGAGGAGGTCGAGGAGCAGGCGCAGGACGCGCAGGCCTCCGACGACCTCAAGGAGCGACACGAGAAGCTGAGCGACGACGTGGACTCGGTTCTGGACGAGATCGACGACGTCCTCGAGGAAAACGCCGAGGATTTCGTGCGCTCCTTCGTTCAAAAGGGTGGGCAGTAGGCCCCTTTTCCCTTTGCATCGAAGGTGAACGAGGGGTAGGGGTGACGACCAGGCCGTAGGTGAAGTGCTGCGGGCGGTGCGGCGAGGTCACGCCGTGCGCGGCCTTCTCCGTCGAGCGGACGGATCTCGACGGCTCGCAGCACGTCGGCGCGCATGCGCGCCGGCGTCGGGTCTCGTGCGCCGGCGGGCCGTGGGTGGGTCGGCTTCCGTCGGTTGCTGCTGTCCCGCAGGCTCACACTTACGGCCAGGGCCGCGGAGAGACCGATCCGTGCAGCCGGGCGTGACCGGCTGACGGCCTCCCGCGGGGGTGTCCGCCGTGTCTGTCGGGCGGCCCCGGCGACCCAGGTTGATCAGAGTCATGAGACGGGTAGGGTCCGTGGCGTACTGTGCTTCAACTGCAATTCCGGCCTCGGCCTGTTGGGGGACGACCCCGAAGTGATGCACCGAGCTGCCGACTACCTGGAAGGAAACGCGTGGAAGCCAACCCTCGTAGCACCGGGCGTCTACCGGCCGCCTTCCTGACGCCCGGGTCGGCGTCCTTCATGGACTTCCTCTCCGAGCACCAGCCCGAGCTGCTGCCCGGCAAACGGCAGCTGCCGCCCACCCAGGGCGTGATCGAGGCCCCGCACGGCACCACCATCGTGGCCACGGCGTTCCCGGGGGGCGTCGTGCTCGCGGGTGACCGCCGCGCGACCATGGGCAATGTGATCGCTCAGCGGGACATCGAAAAGGTGTTCCCGGCGGACGAGTACTCGGCGGTCGGCATCGCCGGCACCGCGGGTCTCGCCGTGGAGATGGTGAAGCTGTTCCAGCTGGAGCTGGAGCACTTCGAGAAGGTCGAGGGCACCCAGCTCTCCCTGGAGGGCAAGGCGAACCGCCTGTCGACCATGATCCGCTCCAACCTCGGCATGGCCATGCAGGGCCTGGCCGTGGTGCCTCTCTTCGCCGGGTACGACCTGGACCGGGAGAGGGGCCGTATCTTCTCCTACGACGTGACGGGCGGCCGCTCCGAGGAGTACGGCTACGCGGCCACGGGTTCCGGCTCGATCTTCGCGCGCGGGGCCATGAAGAAGCTCTACCGTGATGATCTGACCGAGGAGCAGGCCACTACGTTGGTGGTCCAGGCTCTGTACGACGCGGCAGACGACGACTCGGCGACCGGTGGTCCCGATGTCGCCCGCCGGATCTATCCGATCGTCACCGTGATCACCGAGGACGGCTTCCGCCGGCTCACCGAGGACGAGGCGGGTGACATCGCCCGTGCGGTCCTTCAGCACCGTCTGGAACAGCCGGACGGCCCCAAGGCCGCCTTGCTCTGACGCCGGGCCTGGTTGTGGTGAAGGTGATCGTGTGACTTTGACAGAAAGGGACGGATAACCGGTGTCGACGCCGTTCTATGTCTCCCCGCAGCAGGCCATGGCCGACCGGGCGGAGTACGCCCGCAAGGGCATCGCGCGCGGCCGTAGCCTGGTCGTGATGCAGTACGCCGACGGCATCGTGTTCGTCGGCGAGAACCCGTCCCGTGCGCTGCACAAGTTCAGCGAGATCTACGACCGGATCGGTTTCGCGGCGGCCGGCAAGTACAACGAGTACGAGAACCTCCGCATCGGCGGGGTCCGCTACGCCGACCTGCGGGGTTACACCTACGACCGGGACGATGTGACCGCCCGCGGTCTGGCGAACGTGTACGCCCAGACGCTGGGCACGATCTTCTCGAGTGCGGCGGAGAAGCCGTACGAGGTGGAGCTGGTGGTCGCCGAGGTGGGGGAGACCCCGGAGGGCGACCAGATCTACCGTCTGCCGCACGACGGGTCGATCGTGGACGAGCACGGCTCGGTGGCGGTGGGCGGCAACGCGGAGCAGATCAGCAGCTTCCTGGACCAGCGCCACCGGGACGGCATGACCCTGGCGGAGGCGCTGAAGCTGGCGGTGCAGGCGCTGTCCCGGGACACCAACGGCAGCGAGCGGGAGATCCCCGCCGAGCGCCTCGAGGTCGCGGTGCTGGACCGTACTCGTCCGCAAGCGCGGAAGTTCAAGCGGATCGTGGGCCGGCAGCTCTCCCGACTGCTACAGGTCGACGGCGCGAGGACCGTCGCGGAGGCGGAGGCCGAGTCCGCCGAGGACGAGGAGTGATCCGACGTCACGCCTCACGAGAGGCGTGACGTCCATCTGGTGCACCGCCGCGCGCCCCGGCCCCTTCCGGCCGGGGCGCGCGGCGTCGTGCCCGGGGTGTGTCTCAGGGGCGGGGCGGGGCCGTGGAGCCCCGTACGACGAGCTCGACGGGGATGTCTCCCTGTTCCGGCGTCCGGCCGTCCAGGACGGCGAGGAGGGCCTCCATGCCGCGTTCGCCGAAGAGCTCCGCGTCGAGCCGGACGGTGGTCAGCTCCGGGTCGAGGGCGGTGGCGAGGGCGAGGTCGTCGAGGCCGGTGACGGAGAGGTCCTCGGGGACGCGCAGGCCGAGGCGCCGGGCGGCCTTGTAGGCGCCGGCGGCGAGCTTGTCGTCGTCGCAGACGAGGGCGGTGGGCCGGGGGCCGGGGGCGGCGAGGGCGGCTTCGGCGGCGGCGAGGGCGTCCTCGATGGAGATGGGCGCGCGGGTGGTGCGCAGGGTGGCGCCGGGTGCGCCGTCGAGGCGTGCGGCCAGTGCCTGCGCGCGAATGCGGAAGGTCCAGGAGGGGACGTCGGCGGCGAGGTGGAGGAAGCGGCGGTGGCCGAGGGCGAGCAGATGGTCGGCCACCTGGCGTACGCCGTCGGCGATGTCGAGGTTGACGGTGGCCGCGCCGAGACTGCCGTGCGGGTCGCTGTCCAGCATCACGAGGGGGAGCTGGTCGCCGTGGATGGCGGTGAGGGCGTCGGCGGCCATGGAGGAGGCGATCACGCCGTCGAGGGCCGCCTGTGCGGAGTGGAAGGGGTCCCTGGCGGGGCCGACGCCTTCGGGTGAGGGGTAGAGCACGACGCCGAAGCCGTGCTCGGCGGCGACGCGCGCGGCTCCGGTGTAGACCCCCGCGAAGAACTCGGTGGTGAGGGCGGGGACGACGAGGAGGACGGTGCGGGTGCGGCCGAGGCGGAGGTTGCGTGCGGCGAGGTTGGGCCGGTAGCCGAGTTCCCGGGCGGCCTCGCGTACCCGTTCGGCGGTGGCCGCGGAGACGCGTCCGCGCCATTTGTCGCCGAGGACCAGGGAGACCGCGGCCTGGGAGACTCCGGCGGCCTGGGCGACATCGCGGCTGGTGGGTCGCGTGCTACCTGATGCCACCGTGGGCCTGCTCTTTCGTCTGGACTCGTGGACAGCGCACATGGTACGTATGACGGGAGACGTTATACGTACAACGTCCCGTGGGAACGACACGAGAGAGGGCGGGATGGCCGCGGGTTATCTGGAGATCCTGAGGGCGAAGCACGCCACCCGTCTGCTCGTCGGGACGCTCGTGGGCCGGCTGCCGAACGCCACCGCGGCGATCGCGGTGGTGCTGTTCGTGCGCGCCGAGGGCGGTACGTACAGCCTCGCGGGCGCGCTCGCGGCGGTGTACGGGGTGGCGAACGCCGCAGGGCAGCCGCTGCTCGGCCGGCTGGTCGATCTGCACGGACAGCCGCGCGTCCAGCTGCCCGCCGCGCTGGTCTCGGCCCTCGCCATGACCGCCTTCGCGCTGACGGGCCTGGAGCCGCGTGTGGTGGCGTATGCCGCGATGGCGGTCGCGGGCCTGTTCACGCCGCCCCTGGAGGGCGGCCTGCGGGCGCTGTGGCCGTCCGTGCTGCGCCGCGAGGAGCAGGTGCACACCGCGTATGCGATGGACGCGGTGGCCCAGGAGGTGATGTTCACCGTCGGACCGCTGCTGGTGACGCTCTGCGCGTCCCTGTGGTCGGCCCGGGTCGCGCTCGTGATGCTGAGCGTTCTCGGGGTGCTGGGCGCCCTGTCGGTGGTCGTCTCGCCGCCGTCGCGCGCGTGGCGGTCGGCGCCGCGCGCCGCGCACTGGCTCGGTGCCCTGCGCTCGCCGGGGTTGCTGGTGCTGCTCGGGGCGTTCCTGTCCGTCGGGATCGCGCTCGGTTCCATCACGGTGGCGTCGGTGTCGTACGCCGACGGGCACGGCGGGGACGCGGTGTACGGGTGGCTGATGGCCGGGCTGGGGCTCGGCGCGCTCGCCGGAGGCACGCTGTACGGCGCGCGGCAGTGGCGCGGTGCGCCGGAGCGGCGACTGCGTGTGCTGGTGGGGCTTCTGGCGGTGTGTTATCTGCCACTGACGCTGGTGCCGGGCGCGGTGGCCATGGTGCTGCTCACGGTGCTGGCGGGGGTCTTCCTCGCACCGTGCATCGCCTGCGCGTTCATCATCGTGGACCGGCATGCGCCGACGGGTACGGTCACCGAGGCGTTCTCCTGGCTTGTGACGACGTTCACCGTGGGTGCGTCGGTCGGTACGGGGGTGGCGGGGCCGGTCGTGGAGGCGGGCGGGACCCGGTGGGGGTTCGCGGTGCCGGGTGTCGCGGGGGCCGTGTCGTTGCTGGTCCTGCTGGCCACCGGACGGGTCCTGGCAGCTCCCGGGGAGGGCGCGTTGGTTGCGGCTTCATCGGAAAATGATCCAAACCGTGCTGTCGAACCCCGTTTCAGCTCGGGGGATCGGGCGTAATGTTCAGTCATGGACCGCCGCATTTTCGGGCTGGAGAACGAGTACGGCGTCACGTGCACGTTCAGGGGACAGCGCCGCCTGTCGCCTGACGAGGTGGCGCGGTACCTCTTCCGCCGTGTCGTGTCATGGGGCCGTAGCAGCAATGTCTTTCTGCGCAACGGTGCCCGCCTCTATCTCGACGTGGGCTCACATCCGGAATACGCGACACCCGAGTGTGACAATGTGATCGAACTGGTCACCCACGACAAGGCCGGTGAGCGCATTCTCGAGGGGCTGCTGGTCGACGCCGAGCGCCGCCTGCACGAGGAGGGAATCGCGGGCGACGTCTATCTCTTCAAGAACAACACGGACTCGGCCGGCAACTCATACGGTTGCCATGAGAACTACCTGGTGGCGCGGCACGGGGAGTTCTCCCGGCTCGCGGACATCCTGATTCCGTTCCTGGTCACACGGCAGCTGCTGTGCGGCGCCGGCAAGGTGCTGCAGACTCCTCGGGGCGCGGTGTACTGCGTGAGCCAGCGCGCCGAGCACATCTGGGAGGGCGTCAGCTCCGCGACCACGCGTTCCCGGCCGATCATCAACACGCGGGACGAGCCGCACGCCGACGCCGAGCGCTACCGCCGTCTGCACGTCATCGTCGGTGACTCGAACATGTCCGAGACGACGATGCTGCTCAAGGTGGGCGCCACCGACCTGGTGCTGCGCATGATCGAGGCGGGCACGGTGATGCGGGACCTCACCCTGGAGAACCCCATCCGGGCCATCCGCGAGGTCAGCCATGACATCACGGGCCGCCGCAAGGTGCGCCTGGCGAGCGGGCGCGAGGCCTCCGCGCTGGAGGTCCAGCGCGAGTACTACGAGAAGGCCGTGGACTTCTGCGAGCGCCGCGGCATCCGTACGGGCACGGTCGAACAGGTCCTGGAGCTGTGGGGCCGTACGCTCGACGCGATCGAGTCGGAGGACCTCGACCGGATCGGTACCGAAATCGACTGGGTGATGAAGTACAAGCTCATCGAGCGGTATCGCGCCAAGCACAACATGACGATGTCGCATCCGCGGGTCGCGCAGATAGACCTCGCCTATCACGACATCCACCGTCGTCGTGGTCTGTACTACCTGCTGGAAAAGAAGGGCCAAGCCACCCGGATCTGCAACGACTTGAAGATCTTCGAGGGCAAGTCGGTTCCCCCGCAGACCACTCGGGCGCGGCTGCGCGGCGACTTCATCCGGCGGGCCCAGGAGCAGCGGCGTGATTTCACGGTCGACTGGGTGCATCTCAAGCTGAACGACCAGGCGCAGCGGACCGTGTTGTGCAAGGACCCGTTCCGTTCGGTGGACGACCGGGTGGAGAAGCTGATCGCCGGTATGTGAGGTTTCGTTCGGGCGGGTAGCCGGAACGCAACGCGGGCGCCGTACGTTTGCCGTACGGCGCCCTTGTCACGCCGTAGAGTTGCGCGCAACCGTCAAGATCGATCGATACGAGGCCCCATCGTGCGCCGACGCTCGCTGCTCCTTGCCACTCTGCCCGCCGGACTGGTCACGCTCGCCGGATGCGGCGACAGTGGATCCGGCAAGAGCAAGACCGGCAACAGTCCCTCCCCCTCGGCCCCGGCCACGGCTCCGTCCGCCGCGCCGCCGCCGAAGATCGTGGAGGGGCCGCTGCCGGCGATCACCGCCGGGACCAAATTCGGCGAGAAGCCGACCGTGGCGAAGGGCCCGGGTGCGCCGTCCAAGGACCTGGCGGTCAAGACGGTGATCGCGGGCAGCGGCCAGATCGTCGCGGAGAACGACTACATCCAGGCTCACTACCTGGGCCAGGTCTGGGACACGGCGAAAGTCTTCGACAACTCCTACGACCGCAAGACGCCTCTGGTCATCCAGCTCGCCCAGGGCGGCATCATCGACGGCTGGCGGTATGCGCTCCAGGGCAAGAAGGTCGGCAGCCGCGTGCTGATGGCCGTGCCCCCGGCCTGGGGCTACGGCTCGCAGGGCAACACCCAGGCGGGCATCAAGGGCAGCGACACGCTGGTGTTCGTGGTGGACATCCAGAACTCGTTCAACGCGAAGAGCTCGGCCAAGGGCAAGGTCGTGGCGCAGAACGACGCGAAACTGCCGAAGGTCGGAACCAACACCGACGGCAAGGCCCCGTCCATCGTCGTCCCGAAGGCGAAGCCGCCGACGGGCCTGGTCGCGAACTACGTGATCGAGGGCACCGGCGACCAGGTCGCGGCGGACAGCACCGTCCTGGTGCAGTACAAGGGCGTGCTGTGGGACACCGGCAAGGAGTTCGACTCCACCTACGGCCACGGCCAGTTGACGTCGTTCTCGTTGCAGCAGGTCGTCAAGGGCTGGGCCGAGGGGCTCACCGGCAAGAAGGTGGGCAGCCGGGTCCTGATCGTCATCCCGCCGAAGCTGGGTTACGGCGACAATCCGCCCCAGGGCAGCGGCATCAAGAAGGACTCCACGCTGGTGTTCTCGGTGGACATCCTGGCGAAGATGTAAACCCTCGTGGCGATGTGAGAATGTCGGTCTTGCCGTAATGGCCTCAACCCCAACAAGCAGGAGCTTTTGACGTGAGCATCGAGAAGCCCGAGATCGACTTCCCGGGCGGCGAGCCGCCGGCCGACCTCGAGATCAAGGACATCTGGGAGGGTGACGGTCCGGAGGCGAAGGCGGGCGACACCGTCTCCGTCCACTACGTGGGCGTGGCCTTCTCCACCGGTGAGGAGTTCGACGCGTCCTGGAACCGTGGTGCCCCGCTGAACTTCCAGCTCGGCGTCGGCCAGGTCATCAAGGGCTGGGACCAGGGCGTGCAGGGCATGAAGGTCGGCGGCCGCCGCCAGCTGACCATCCCTCCGCACCTCGCCTACGGTGACCGTGGCGCCGGCGCGCGCATCAAGCCCGGCGAGACGCTGATCTTCGTCTGCGACCTGGTCGCGGTCTGATCCGATCTCCGGTCACCGGCGCCCGCTCGGGCGGGCCTCGCGCCCACGTGCCACGGCCCGAGTGGGGTGCGTCCGGTGTGACAGGGGTGATCGGAACCGATCATCTTGCGCCCATGCCCGTGCGGGCATGGGCGCTCGGCTTTGCCGTGCCCGCTGCGAGCGGTACGGTCGTCGATCGTAAGCACCATAGGGAGGCGAAGGGCGTCGATGGCCATTGCCAAGGCCGAGCGGCTGATGAACCTGGCGCTGTGTCTGCTCGGGACGCGGCGGCCGCTCAGCAAGCGCGAGCTGCGCGAGTCCATCGAGGCCTATCTCGAGGCGGGGTCGGACGACTCCTTCAACCGGATGTTCGAGCGCGACAAGGACGATCTGCGCGAGCTGGGCCTGGTCATCGAGACCGTGGAGAATCTGGACGGCGAGATCGGCTATCTCGCCCGCCACGACAGCAACCGGCTCCCGCCCATCACGCTCGACGCCGAGGAAGCCGCCGCGCTCGGCCTGGCCGCCAAGGTGTGGCAGCAGGCCCGGCTCGCCGGTGCGGCGAGCGGTGCGCTGCAGAAGCTGCGCGCCGCGGGTCTGCCCGAGGACGTCGACCCGTACGAGGTCCATGGCGCCCTGGAGCCCCGTATCCCCGTGCACGAGGCCGCCTTCGAGCCGCTGATGCTGGCCTGCCGGGACCGCCGCCCCGTCGTCTTCGAGTACCGCAAGGCCACCGCCGCCCGCCCCGAGCCCCGGCAGGTGGAGCCGTGGGCGCTGGAGTGCTGGCGCGGTCACTGGTACCTGGCCGGCTGGGACCGGGACCGGGGCGCGGAGCGTGTCTTCCGGCTGTCGCGGATCACCGGCAAGGTGCGCAGCCGCAGCGGCGGTTTCACCGCGCCGGTGCCCGACGTGGTCACGGTCCGGGAGACCGTGGCGAGCTGGGCGGGGGAGACCGCGGACCGCTCGGCCCGCATCCGGCTGCGTTCGGGCGCCGGCTATCCCCTTCGGGCGAAAGCCACCGTCGTACGGGAACTCGGTGACGGCTGGGACGAGTTGGAGATTCCGTACGGGCACGGCCTCGATGCCTGGCTGGTCGAGTTCGGGCCCGATGTGGTGGTCCTGGAGCCTGCCGAGCTGCGGGCCGATGTGGTGGACCGGCTGCGTGCCGTGGCCAAGGGCTGAGGAGGGGGACGAAGCACAGTGGCAGCCAAGCCGGCCAGGCCCGCGAACGCCATCGACCAGACGCGGCGGATGCTTTCGCTGGTGACGTATCTGCGGGAGCGCCCCGGCGCGCGCATCGAGGACGTCGCCCGGGCCTTCGGGATCACCGAGGACGAGCTGGTCTCGGACCTCGATGTGCTGCCCATGTGCGGCACCAGCTTCCGCGGTGGCGATCTGCTCGACATCGACACCGACGGTGAGCGCATCTGGTGGCACAACCCCGCCGCCCTCGGCGCGGAGGCCGCCGAGCCGCTGCGGCTGGCAGCCGACGAGGCGACCGCGCTGCTCGTCGCCGCGCGGGCCGTGGCCACCCTGCCCGGACTGCGCGAGGGCGACCGGCAGGCGCTGCTGCGCGCCACCGCCAAGGTGGAGACCGCCGCCGGTGAGGCCGCGGGCGCCAGCTCACGCCTGTCGGTGACGTTCGAGTCGGAGGGCGGCGTCTTCGCGGACGTCGACCGTGCGATCTCCGAGCGCCGCCGGCTGTGGATCCGCTACTACTCGCCGGCCCGTGACGAGGTCACCGAGCGCGAGATCGACCCGATCCGCCTGGTCAGCGTCGGGCACACCTATGTGGAGGCGTGGTGCCGCCGCTCCGAGGCGCGCCGCACGTTCCGGCTCGACCGGGTCGCCGAGATCAGGATCCTGGACGAGCCGTCGGCGCCGCCGGAGGTCGAGCTGCGGGATCTGTCGGCGGGGCTGGTGCAGCCCGCCGCCGAGGACCCCGAGGTGGTCGTCGAGGTCGGCCCGGCCGGGCGCTGGGTCGCCGAGTACTACCCGCACGACCGGGCGGATGAGCTGCCGGACGGCGGGCTGCGTATCACCTTGCGGACCCCGGACCCGGCATCGCTGCGACGACTGGCGCTGCGGCTCGGGCGGGACGGCCGGATCGTGTCGCCGCCGGACCTCGCGGAGAGCGCCCGCCGGGCGGCCCGTGAGGCGCTCGCGGCGTACGACGAGCCGGGCGGAGTTCAGGACGGGCTGTACGACAGGCAGGAGCAGGGTCTGTGAGCATGTCGGCGATGTCTGGTGCGTCGGAGCAGTCGGGTGCCGCGGCGGGTGCGCCGCAGGCACCCGGGGTGGCGGAGATGTCGGTGCGGACGGCGTTCGCCGGCATGCGACGCGTGGCCGACGTGGTGTTCAGAGCCGGCTGCCCGGACTGCCGGGCCCGTTTCGAACTGGGTGCGAGCTCGTTGCGACTGGTGATCGGCGCCAGCAGCAAGACGACGTTCTACTCCTTCACCTGCCCGGAGTGCGCCGCGTCCGTGCGCAAGCCGGCGGGGGAGCGCATCATCGAATTGCTCACCGGGGGCGGGGTCAGAACCCTACGGCTGCACTGACCGGTTACCGGCGGCATGGCGGCTCATATCGGCGATGACATTCAGCGCAGGACCAGGCGCAGGCTTTTTCTCCCATTCGGAAATCAAACACGAGGGGGCCGGGTCACATTGGTGTGACCCGGCCCCCGAACAGTGGCGAGGCATTACCACCCGCAGTGGGCCGAACGAAATTGCCGGACCGGCGGGAATTTCGCCTTGCGGCAGGTCAGCAGTGACCGCCCTTGGCGGAGGCGAAGGTCATGGGCTTGTTGTACACCACGGTGTGCCCGTGGCCGTCCGCGGCCACATCGGCGCACCACTTGTTGTTGACCAGTCCGTTGGTGGTGCCCGCGATGGCCGACTTCACGTTACAGGTGTTGTGGTAGTAGATGGTCCAGGTGACGCTTCCGTCCCCCCAGGAAAAGTTGAAGCAGCCTATACTGCCGCGGTGCACGGCATCCGCCGACATGGTGGCCGCGCTCGCCGGCGTGGCGGCGGTTATGCTGAGAATTGCGACAGAGCTGGCAGCGATGAGGCTGAAGCGCTGCTTGAGCTTCATGTTTCCCCCATGGAATTGTGTGGATGAAAGCCAAGGGAAACACAACGGCTTGACCGTCGATCCATTTCATGGACGACAGTTATCGGCGTTCCCCCGGCCTCAGGTCGAGCCGATACTAAACGGAGATCAATGTCGCCTGTCAAGATCAGTTGTACGAGAAGAGCGCCGCCAACTGTTTGGCCGGACTCCACGGCGCGGGTCTCTCCCTCCGGCCCGTCCGCTGATCGAACGAAACTGTCCAGGACCGTCTAGGCTCGGCTCATGTTCTGGCCGATGTTCGCAGTAGCTCTGGGTTTCGTGGGACTTGCCGTCCTCGGTGTGCTCGCCGTCCGCGTCTTCCTGGAGACGCAGCGCCTGGGCAGGCAGGTCTCGGACGCGGCGCGTCGTATCAACAGGGCGGCCGAGGACCTGGAGCAGGCGACCGTGAGCGCGACCCGGGCGGCAGACTCCCTGTGAGCCACACCGGGAACTCCTGTGAGCTTCCGAACGTCGTGCGCTATAGGGCACTTCGCCCTCGCGGCTGGGTACTCTGCTAGTCGTGGTCCGGAGAAGAAGGCACGGTCCGTAGAAGCGGAAGTACGCACAGGGATGGTCTCGTGTTCATCCCTTGACGATACGATCGCTGCCAGCACGATGGTCAGACACCTGTCCGACCGGTCACATGCACTGCTGCCCCGCCTCAGTGAGAAGGTGAAGACTATGTTCCGCAACGCACTTGAGCCGTGGCACCTGGTGCTCCTGGTTCTGGTGATCGTCCTCGTGTTCGGCTCGAAGA